>NZ_JBNJMX010000024.1:0-55063 GCF_050936375.1 Plantactinospora sp. CA-290183
ATGTCGTCGGCCACCGAAGCACACGTGCCTCGCCGAAGACGAGCCCACCGAAGGCAGGCAGCGTGTTTGCCGAGCGGGGCGCCAAGGCCGGCATCGCCCGCGCGGCGGAGAAAGGCCGCCCGTCAGTCGCGGGTCTGGATGGTGCCCCGGATGTCGCGCAGCAGCGCCGCGGACTCGTCCACGGGCCGCCCGGGGAACATCGCCATCACCACACTGCCGTGGTCGGCCCAGCCGCAGACCGCCATGTCGGCGCCCTGGCCCCCGCTGACCGTCCCGCACTTCATGACCCCGCCCAGCGCGCCGGCCTCCACCTCGCGCAGCCCGGTGACCGTACCCTCGCCGTCGGCGACCAGCGCGAACAGCCGGTCCAGGTCGCGCTCGGGCTGCCAGACCAGGGCGGTGCCGCCGAAGAGCAGCACACTGCGCTCCGCGGCGGCCGGGTCGGCGTACACGACACCGATGCTCTGTTCGGCGTTGATGTCGGCGGCGAACCCCGTCCGGAGGTAGTCCGCCGTGCTCACCGCCCGCTCGCTGTCGTCCCGGGTCAGTCCCGCCACCTCGGGCGGAGTCCCCAGGCTGGCGTCCTTCTCCTGCGCGATCCGCCACCCGACGGTGCCGAAGACCGCGCCGCCGGCGAGCGCCACCGCCAGCACGGAACCGAGCACGATCACCCGGCGGCGTGACGGCCGGCCGCCCGGCGTACCGGACGAGTCGGGCTCGGGGGTGATGTCGACCGGGGACTCACCCGGGCCACCCGGCCCGCCGAGCGTGATCGGCTCCGAGCTGACCTCGATGGGCCGGGAATCGGCCGAGGAGGGCCGATCTGAGAGGTGCGCGTCCGACATGCCGGCCACCGTACGCGAACAGGCCGGTGGCGGACGACGGGCCCGGCAGCGTGGCTCGTAAGATTTACCGGTGACCGAGACACTGGATGCCCGAACCGGGCCCGCCGCGTCCCCGACCCTCCCCGCCCAGTACCAGCCGGGCGAGGTAGAGGGCCGCCGGTACGAGCAGTGGGTGTCGGCGGGGCGCTTCCGGGCCTCGGCCGACAGCGACAAGCCGCCGTTCACCATCGTCATCCCCCCGCCGAACGTCACCGGTTCGCTGCACATGGGGCACGCGTTCGAGCACACCCTGATGGACGCGCTCACCCGGCGGCGGCGGATGCAGGGCTACGAGGCGCTCTGGCTGCCCGGCATGGACCACGCCGGCATCGCCACCCAGAACCTCGTCGAGCGCCAGCTCGCCGGCGAGGGCCTGTCCCGGCACGACCTCGGGCGGGAGAAGTTCGTCGAGCGGGTCTGGCAGTGGAAGGCCGAGTCCGGCGGAAAGATCCTCGGCCAGATGCGCCGGCTCGGCGACTCGGTGGACTGGGACCGCGAGCGCTTCACCATGGACCAGGGCCTGTCGCGGGCCGTACAGACGATCTTCAAGAAGCTGTACGACGACGACCTGATCTACCGGGCGGAGCGCATCATCAACTGGTGCCCCCGCTGTCTGACCGCGCTGTCGGACATCGAGGTGGAGCACACCGACGACGATGGCGAGCTCGTCTCGATCCGCTACAGCGACGACGTGGTGGTGGCGACGACCCGGGCCGAGACGATGCTCGGCGACACCGGGGTCGCGGTGCACCCGGACGACGAGCGCTACCGGCACCTGATCGGCACCGAGGTGGAGCTGCCGCTCACCGGCCGGCGCATCCCGATCGTCGGCGACGAGCACGTGGACCCGTCCTTCGGCACCGGCATGGTCAAGGTGACCCCGGCGCACGACCCGAACGACTTCGAGATCGGCCAGCGGCACAACCTGCCGTCCCTGACGATCATGGATGAGCGGGGGGTCATCACCGCCGCCGGCCCGTTCGAGGGACTGGACCGGTTCGAGGCGCGGCCGGCGATCGTCGCCGCGCTGCGCGAGCAGGGCCGGATCGTCGCGGAGAAGCGGCCGTACGTGCACGCGGTGGGGCACTGCTCCCGGTGCCGTACCACCGTCGAGCCCCGGCTCTCGCTCCAGTGGTTCGTCAACACCGGCCCGCTGGCCCGGGCGGCCGGCGACGCGGTGCGCGACGGCCGGGTGCGGATCGAGCCCGCGGACATGGCCAAGCGCTACTTCGGCTGGGTCGACAACATGCACGACTGGTGCATCTCCCGGCAGCTCTGGTGGGGCCACCGCATCCCGGTCTGGTACGGCCCCGACGGCGAGGTGCGCTGCGTCGGCCCCGACGAGGAGCCGCCGACCGGCGAGGGCTGGCACCAGGACGTCGACGTGCTCGACACCTGGTTCTCCAGCGCGCTGTGGCCGTTCTCCACGCTGGGCTGGCCGGAGCAGACCTCCGACCTGGCCAGGTTCTATCCCACCAGCGTCCTGGTGACCGGCTACGACATCCTCTTCTTCTGGGTCGCCCGGATGATGATGTTCGGCCTGTACGCGATGGACGGGCGGCAGCCGTTCGACGTCATCGCCCTGCACGGCATGGTGCGTGACCAGTACGGCAAGAAGATGTCCAAGTCCTTCGGCAACGTGGTCGACCCGCTGGACTGGATCGACCGGTACGGCGCGGACGCGACCCGGTTCACCCTGGCCCGGGGCGCCAACCCCGGCCAGGACGTGCCGGTCAGCGACGAGTGGTGCCAGGGCTCGCGGAACTTCTGCAACAAGCTCTGGAACGCCACCCGGTTCGCCCTGATGAACGGCGCGCACGTCAGCGGGGAACTGCCCGATCCGGCCCGGCTCTCGACCGTGGACCGGTGGATCCTCTCCCGGCTCCAGCGGGTCACCGCCGAGGTCGACGAGCAGTTCGAGGCGTACGAGTTCGCCAAGGTCTGCGACGTGCTCTACCACTTCGCCTGGGACGACGTCTGCGACTGGTACGTGGAGCTGGCCAAGCCGGTGCTGGCCGCCGGGGGTGAGCGGGCCGAGGCGACCCGGCGGGTGCTCGGGCACGTGCTCGACCAGCTGCTGCGGCTGCTGCACCCGGTGGTGCCGTTCGTGACCGACGAACTCTGGACGGCGCTGGTCGGCCCGGGTACCCCGGGAGCCGCCGACCCGGCCGGGGTGTCGGTGATGACCGCGGCCTGGCCGAGCGCGGTGCCGGCCCTGACCGACGCCGACGCGGAACGGGAGGTCGCGGAGTTGCAGCGGGTGGTGACCGAGATCCGCCGGTTCCGCTCCGACCAGGGCCTGCGCCCCGCCCAGCGGGTGGCGGCCCGACTCGACGGGCTGGCCGACGCCGGCATCGCCGCGCACGAGCCGTTGATCCGCTCGCTCGTCCGGCTGGACGAGGCCGGGCCGGACTTTGAGCCGAGTGCCACGCTGGCGGTCTCCGGAGCGGTGGCGGTGGCGCTGGACACCCGGGGCTCGATCGATGTCGGCGCGGAGCGGGCCCGGCTGGAGAAGGACCGCGCGGCGGCCGAGAAGGAGGTCACCCAGGCCCGGGCGAAGCTCGGCAACCCCGCCTTCGTCGACAAGGCGCCCGCGCCGGTGGTCGACAAGATCAGGGGTCGGCTCGCGGCCGCGGAGGCGGACCTGGAACGGATCAGCAGCGCGCTGGCGGTGCTGCGATGAGCGGCACCGCGATGACCGGTGTCGCGGTGAGTGGCCTGGCGGGCCCGACCCGGCGGGGTGCCCGTGGCTGACCGGAACCGGCGTACCCCCGAGTTCGCCGCGGTCGAGGCCGAGCTGGCCGAGCGCGGCTTCACCCGGATGGTCTTCGACCTCGGGCGGATCGAGGAACTGCTCGACCTGCTCGGCAGCCCTCAGCGGGCGTACCCGTCGATCCATCTGACCGGCACGAACGGCAAGACCTCCACGGCCCGGATGATCGACTCCCTGCTCCGGGCGTTCGGCCTGCACACCGGCCGGTACACCAGCCCGCACCTGGAGACCGTGCGGGAGCGGATAAGCCTGGACGACGAGCCGGTCAGCGAGGAGCGGTTCGTGGCGGTCTACCGCGAGGTGGCGCCGCTGGCCCGGCTGGTGGACGAGCGCGGGGCCGAGCCGCTGACGTACTTCGACATGACCACCGCGCTCGCCTTCGCCACCTTCGCCGACGCGCCCGTCGACGTGGCCGTCGTCGAGGTGGGGCTCGGCGGGGCGGAGGACTCCACCAACGTGCTGGGCGCCGGGATCTGCGTGATCACCCCGATCGGGCTCGACCACACCGAGTGGCTCGGCGACACCGTCGAGGACATCGCCCTGGCCAAGTCGGGCATCATCCACGCCGGGGCCACGGTGATCTCCGCCGCCCAGGACGAGGAGGCGGCCCGGCCGATCCTGGAGCGGTGCGCCGAGGTGGGCGCGACCATCGCCCGGGAGGGCGGCGAGTTCGGCGTACTGCGCCGCGCGGTCGCCGTCGGTGGGCAGGTGCTCTCGTTGCAGGGGCTCGGCGGGGTCTACGACGAGGTCTTCATACCGCTGCACGGGGCGCACCAGGCGCAGAACGCGGCCATCGCCCTCGCCGCCGTCGAGGCGTTCCTCGGCGCCGGCGCGGCCCGCCAGCTTGATGTCGAGGCGGTCCGGGAGGGCTTCGCGTCGGCAGACTCACCCGGCCGGCTGGAGCGGGTCCGCTCGGCGCCGACGATCCTGCTGGACGGCGCGCACAACCCGCACGGGATGGCGGCGACGGTGCACGCCCTCCAGGAGGAGTTCGCGTTCAGCCGGCTGATCGCGCTGGTCGGCGTGCTGGCGGACAAGGAGGCGGAGAGCCTGCTCGAGCTGCTGGAGCCGGTGGTCGACTCGATCGTGGTCACCCAGAACACCTCGCCCCGGGCGATGCCGGTCGCCGAACTGGCGGCGATCGCCGCCGAGGTCTTCGGACCGGACCGGGTCGAGGTGGCGGCCGAGCTGCCCGACGCGATCGAGGCGGCGGTGGCGCTCGCCGAGACGGACGTGGTGGGGGAGCTGAGCGGGGTCGGCGTGCTGATCACGGGCTCGGTGGTCACCGTGGCCGACGCGCGACGGCTGCTGAAGCGGTGAGCACCGCGGGCGGGCAGGTGGATCCCACCGACCGGCGGGGCGAGGTCGACCAGCCGGAGGTCGACCGGCCGGGGACCGGGTCGCCGGAGGTCGGGCGGACCGGGCCGGAGCGGCGCTCCGGGCTGCGTGATCCGCACCGGGCCGTACGCGGACTGGGCGCCATGACGTTGAGCGTCGAGACGCTCGTGCTGCTGCTCGCCATCCAGCCGATCCGGCTGCTCGGCGGCGAGTTCGGCGGCGCGGCCATCGGCACGGTGGTCGGACTCGCCGTACTCGCGGTGCTGCTCATCGGGTTCCTGCGCCACCCGTGGGCCTGGTACGCCGCGGCGGCGTTGCAGGGCCTGCTGATGCTCGCCGGCTTCCTGCACTGGTCACTGGCGGTGCTGGGGATCATCTTCGGCGCGGTCTGGCTATACGTGCTGCACGTACGGCGGGTCATTCTCGGCTGAGGACCGGATGCCGGGCCGGTCAACCGGTCGCGCGGTCCCGCCACTGGGTCAGCGCGATGCCGTGCCCGTCCGGGTCCCGGAACGCGGCGGCCCAGAGTTCGAGCTTCGCGCCCCGGTTGACGGCGCGCGGCGCGTAGGTGAACCGGACCCCCTTGGCCAGCAGTTCCGCGTGGACCGCGTCCACGTCCGCCACCTCCAGGTTGAGGTGCACCAGCCGCCGGTTGATCGGGGCGACCTCGGGGATCGCCCGGAGCACGAGGCGGGTCGAGTTGGACGCGAGTACCGCGTTGCCCTCGCCGCCGTCGATCTCCAGGAAGCCGAGCATGTCCCGGTAGAACGCGACCGACCGGTCGAGGTCGGTGACCAGCAGGGTGATTCCGACACCGGCGATCGGACCGGACCGACCGGCGCCGGGGCCGGCGGGGGCCGCCGGCCGCGACGTGGCGGCGAGGTCGGCGAGGATCGCCTCGTCGTCCGGGGCCGTCGACGGCTCGTCCGACCCGGGATGCGGGCCGGGACGCCCACCCGGCTGGCCGGAGCGCTGGGTGGGCAGCGGCTCGGGGTCGTCGAGGTCCATGTCGACCCCGTCGCGGGGCGCTCCCGGACGCCAGCCGAAGATCCCGGTCCGGGACAGCGGGTCGGTGCCGGACGACTCCGGCGCCCGGGGCTCGGGAATCGGGATCCCGGTCGCCGGCGCCTCCGCCGCGGGGGACACCGTGCCGGCCGGCGTCCCGTCCGGGCCCGGGGACTCGTCCAGGTCGCCGGAGTCGGCGGCCGCGCGGTCGTGGATCGGCTCGTCCCGCGCCGGTACGTCGTCGGCCGGCTCCGCCCGGCCCGGTGTCGGCCGGGGCGACATCCCGGCCGGCTCCACGTCGATCGTCTCTACCTCGATCGGCTCCACCCGGTCGATCGGCTCCACGCGGGCCGACACCACCTCGATCGTCTCCACGTCGACCGGCTCCGCGCGGGTCGGCTCCACGTCGACCGGCTCCGCGCCGGGGGACGGGGCGACTCCGGCCGGCGGCGCCTCGGGATCGGCCGTCGGAGCGGGCACCCGCCACCGCGGTGGCGGATCCCGTTCGATCCGCTGCTCCTGCTCGGTCCGCTGCCCCACCGGCGCGTCGAGGTCGGTCGGGTCCCCGCTGACGGGGTCGGCGACCAGCCGCTGCCCGCTGGACGTGTCGGGGTGCGACCGGGGGGACGGTGTCGCGTCCTCCTGCGCCGGCGGCACGGTCGGGGCCGCGACACCCGTACCGGTCTCCGAGGTGGGGCTGGGCGCGGGCCGCCTGGGCCGGCCACCCGGACCCGGCGTGGGCCTCGGCCGGCGGGGCAGGGCGGTCGGCGGCGGTTCGACCAGGGTGCCCTCCAGCACCTTCGTGCCGCCCGGAGTCTGCCGGATGATCACCGGCTCCTCGCGCAGCGGGGCGAGGTCGTCGGTCAGGTCGTCGCCCCTCGGATCGCCGAGTGGCGGGCCGGGGAACGGGTCGTCCGGGCCGCCCTGGGCCCACGGCGGGGCGTCCTGCTCGATCAGGATGTCGTCGCCCAGCGGGTCGAGGTCGTCGAAGGCGGGCGGCAGATCGGTCGAGGCGGCCGCCTCGGCGTGGGTCAGCACCTCGTCCCAGAGGATCCGTACGTGCCGCTGGTCGTCGATGGCCACCATGATCGGCAGGGTCGCGCCCGGGTCCGGCCACTTCGACACCGGTACCCGGGGGTCGCGGATCTTCACCGAACGCCCCGGCACCCCTGGCGCGTCGATCACGATCTGCAGCTCGCACCGGCCGAAGGCGGACGACGGGGGCGGCTCCGACACGCTGTGCACGTGTCCGATGCCGGCGACCCAGGCCCGCGCCCCGGTGCGGATCGAGCTGACCGCGACCAGGCCGATGGCCAGGATGAGCAGGGCGACCCCCAGCGCGGCGATGGACCAACTGGTCATCCCGAGGCCGAACAGGATGACGAAGGTGGCGAGGGTGCCCAGCACCGCGGCGATGAGCTTGCGCACGGGCGCGATCTGGCGGCGACGACCATCTGCCACAGTGGACCTCCCTGGTTAAAGGCCAGGCTAGGCCGGATCCGCCGGGAATGGAACGACCCCGCCAGGCGTACTCCGGCCGTCGCCGGGGCCCGCCCGGCTCGTCCGGCCGTCCTCCCCGCCCTCCTACCCGGGGCGGGCGGGGAGGACACGCCGGCGCGGAGGACACGCCGGACGCGGGGCGGTTCAGACCTCCAGCGGCGGCTGGTTCCGGGTACTCACGCTGAGCCGGTTCCAGACGTTGATCGTCGCGATGGCGAGCAGCAGGTCAGCCAGCTCCCGCTCGGTGAAGATCTTGCTGGCACCGTCCCAGACCTCGTCCGGGACGCCGTGCTCGCCCAGCCGGGTGACGGCGTCGGTGAGCGCCAGTACGGCCCGTTCCCGCTCGTCGAAGAAGGGGGCGTCGTGCCAGGCGGAGAGCGCGAAGAGCCGCCGGCTGGATGCGCCGGCGGCGAGCGCGTCCCGGCTGTGCATGTCCACGCAGAACGCGCAGCCGTTGATCATCGAGGCCCGCAGCTTCACCAGCTCCAGGAGGGCGTGCTCGACGTTCTCCCGGACGTAGCGCTCCAGCCCGAACACCGCCTGGTACGCCTCCGGTGCCACCTGGCCGAGGTTGAGTCGCGCGGTCATCACTGCTCCCGTTCGTCGCCAATCGGTTGTCACCGGGTGGACGGGGCGGGCGCCGCCGTCGTGACCGCGAGCCGGTGTGATCCCGGCCATGCCGCCGCGCCGCCGCCTCGGGGGCATATCGGGTGAGGAATACCGCAGGGGTCGAGTATCGTTGACCACGACAAGGCGACGACCCGGCCATCACCGGCGAGCCTCCGGAAGAACGGGCGAACCGCCCTAGTAGAACCGGACGGGTCCGGCCCGTCACAGCCGGCCAACGAGCGGGTGGTCGATCCGACCACCAAGCGGGGTGGTACCGCGGGTCCCGCGGCGCGCCGGATGACGGCGTACCGGAGGGCTCGTCCTCGCAGACCACTGACAGTGAGCTGCCCGAGGAGAGCGACCCGCGATGGCGTACCCGATGAACGCGTCCGCCGGCACCGGCGTGCCGGCCAGTCCGGACCTGCCGGAGGTCGAGCGTCGCGTGCTCGACCACTGGGTGGCCGACAAGACCTTCGAGGCGAGCGTCGAGGCCCGCGACCCGGGCCCGGACGGCGGCAACGAGTACGTCTTCTACGACGGCCCGCCCTTCGCCAACGGCCTGCCGCACTACGGCCACCTGCTGACCGGCTACGCCAAGGACGTGGTGCCGCGCTACCAGACGATGCGCGGGCGGCGGGTCGAACGGCGCTTCGGCTGGGACTGCCACGGCCTGCCCGCCGAGGTGGAGGCGGAGAAGCAGCTCGGCATCTCCACCAAGGCGGAGATCCTCGATCTCGGGGTGGCGAGGTTCAACGACGCCTGCCGCACCTCGGTGCTGGCCTACACCCGGGACTGGGAGCGCTACGTCAACCGCCAGGCCCGCTGGGTCGACTTCGCCAACGACTACAAGACGCTCGACCTGGACTACATGGAGAGCGTCATGTGGGCCTTCAAGCAGCTCCACGACAAGGGGCTGATCTACGAGGGCTTCAGTGTGCTGGCGTACTGCTGGCGCTGCGAGACGCCGCTGTCCAACACCGAGACGCGGATGGACGACGTCTACCGGGACCGGCACGACCCCACGCTGACCGTCTGGTTCGGGCTGACCCCCGACGAGGACGCCGCCGAGCTGGTGCGGGGGCCGGTCAGGATCGGGGTCTGGACCACCACCCCGTGGACCCTGCCGTCCAACCTGGCGCTCGCCGTCGGCCCGGACATCGAGTACGCCGTGCTGGAGCGCGACGGTCAGCGCTACCTGCTCGGCGCGGCCCGGCTCGGCGCGTACGCGAACGAGCTGGAGGGTTTCGAGCGGGTCGGCACGGTGTACGGCCGGGACCTGGTCGGGCGCCGCTACACCCCGCTCTACGACTTCCTCGTCGACCAGGCGGGGCCGAACGCCTACCAGGTGCTCGGCGCGGACTTCGTCACCACCGAGGACGGCACCGGAGTGGTGCACCTGGCCCCGGCCTTCGGCGAGGACGACCAGAAGGCCTGCAACGCGGCCGGCATCCCCACCATCGTCACCGTCGACGACCACACCCGGTTCACCGCGCTGGTCCCGCCGTACCAGGGTGAGCAGGTCTTCGACGTCAACAGGTCGGTGATCCGCGAGCTGAAGGAGCGCGGCGTGGTGCTCCGGCAGGACACCTACACGCACTCGTACCCGCACTGCTGGCGCTGCGACACCCCGCTGGTCTACAAGGCGGTCTCCTCCTGGTTCGTCGCGGTGACCAAGGTCAAGGACCGGATGGTCGAGCTGAACCAGCAGATCAACTGGACCCCGGGGCACGTCCGGGACGGCTCGTTCGGCAAGTGGCTGGCCAACGCCCGGGACTGGTCGATCAGCCGGAACCGCTTCTGGGGCTCGGCGATCCCGGTCTGGAAGTCCGACGACCCGGCGTACCCCCGGGTGGACGTCTACGGCTCGCTCGCCGAGCTGGAGGCCGACTTCGGGGTGCGGGTCACCGACCTGCACCGGCCCGGCATCGACGAGCTGACCCGGCCCAACCCGGACGACCCGACCGGGCGCTCGACCATGCGCCGGGTGGCGGAGGTGCTGGACTGCTGGTTCGAGTCCGGCTCGATGCCGTTCGCCCAGGTGCACTACCCGTTCGAGAACGCCGAGTGGTTCGACGACCACTACCCGGGGGACTTCATCGTCGAGTACCTCCCCCAGGTGCGGGGCTGGTTCTACACCATGCACGTGCTGGCCACCGCGCTCTTCGACCGGCCGGCGTTCCGCAATGCCGTGGTGCACGGCATCGTGCTCGGTTCCGACGGGCGCAAGATGTCCAAGAGCCTGCGCAACTACCCGGACGTCTACGAGATGTTCGACCGCTACGGCTCGGACGCGATGCGCTGGACGCTGATGGCCTCGCCGGTGCTGCGCGGCGGGGACGTGGTGGTCAGCGAGACGGCGATCCGCGACTCGGTACGGCAGGTGCTGCTGCCGTACTGGAACGTCTGGTACTTCTTCTCGCTCTACGCCAACGCGGAGGGCTACTCGGCGGTGCGGCGTACCGACTCCACCCACCTACTGGACCGGTACGTCCTGGCCAAGACCCGCGAGCTGGTCGAGGCCGTCGGGGCGCAGCTCGACGTGTACGGCATCTCCGGTGCCTGCGGGTCGGTCCGGTCCTTCCTGGACGCGCTGACCAACTGGTACGTCCGCCGCTCCCGGGACCGGTTCTGGTCCGGTGACCGGGACGCCTTCGACACCCTCTACACGGTGCTGGAGACGGTGAGCCGGGTGGTGGCCCCGCTCGCCCCGCTGACCAGCGAGGAGGTCTGGCGCGGGCTGACCGGCGAGCGCTCGGTGCACCTGACCGACTGGCCGGACGCCACGGAGTTCCCGGCCGACCACGAGCTGGTGGCCGCGATGGACGCCACCCGCAACGTCGCGTCGGCGGCGCTGTCCCTGCGCAAGGCGAAGGGGCTGCGGGTACGGCTGCCGCTCGCCTCGCTGACCGTCGCCACCCCGGCCGCGAGCACCCTGGAACCCTTCGCCGAACTGGTCGCCGACGAGGTCAACGTCAAGGCGGTGGTCTTCAGCGACGAGCTGGCCAGCTACTGCGAGCAGGTGCTCACGGTGGTGCCCCGGGCGCTCGGGCCCCGGGTCGGCGGGCAGGTCCAGTCGGTGATCCGGGCGGTCAAGGCCGGCGACTGGGCACTGGTCGACGGGGTACCGGAGGCCGCCGGGGTCCGCCTTGAGCCCGGCGAGTACGAGCTGCGGCTGGTGCCCGCCGACGCCGAGCACTCCGCCCCGCTCCCCGGTGGGGAGGGCGTGGTCGTGCTGGACACCACCGTGACCGCCGAACTCGCCGCCGAGGGGCTGGCCCGGGACGTCGTACGGGTGGTGCAGCAGGCCCGCCGGGCGGCCGGGCTCGACGTGTCGGACCGGATCGACGTGTCGCTCTCCGGTCCGGCCGAGGCGGCGGCGGCGGTCGAGGCGTACCGGGACTTCGTGGCCCGGGAGGTGCTGGCCGACTCGCTCATCTTCACCTCGGCCGCCGACCCGGCCGCGCCGACCGACGTCGCCGGGCCGGTCGGGGTGCCGGCGGGCGTCGACGGTTTCTCCGGTGAGGTGGGCGAGGGCGAGCGGGTGACCGTGACGGTGACCCGCAGCTGACGACGGTGGGCCGACCGGCCGGGACCTGGTGCCTGGCTCCCGGCCGGCCCGGGCTCCGGGCTGGCCTGGTTTCCGGCTGGCCCGGCCTCCCGGCCGGTTGCCCGAATGAGGGTTTGGCCACACCGGCCACTCGCGCGTGCCAGCCGGGCGTCGGCTACCGTGACAGCGCCCACCCAACCGACCGGAGGTCCCGTGCCGCTGCTCTACTCCATCGGCAAGCTCACCGTGGGCGTCGCGATGCGGCTGGCCTGGCGACCGACCGTCGAGGGACTGGAGAACATTCCGCCGACCGGTGGTGCGATCTTCGCCGGCAACCACCTCTCCGTCGCCGACGAGCTCTTTCTCGGCTCGGTGGTGCCCCGGCACATCGCCTTCTGGGCCAAGGCCGAATACTTCACCGGCAAGGGCGTACGGGGCTGGGTGACCAGGTCGGTCGTCGGCGGGCTCGGCGCGATCCGGGTCGAACGCGGCGGTGGGCGCGCGGCCCTGTCCGCGTTCGACGGGGCCGTCCCGGTGCTGCGCGGCGGCGACCTCATCGCGATCTACCCGGAGGGGACCCGGTCGCCGGACGGCCGGCTCTACCGGGGGCGCACCGGTGCGGCACGGCTGGCGATGCAGGCCGGGGTGCCGGTGATCCCGGTCGGCGTCATCGGCACGGAGAAGGTGCAGCCGATCGGCGCCCGCCTTCCCCGGCTGGGCGCGGGCGAGGTGATCGTGCGGTTCGGCAAGCCGATCGACCTCACCGGCCGCTCGGCGGACCGGACCTCGCTGCGGCAGGTCACCGACGAGATCATGGCCGAGATCCAGAAGCTCACCGGGCAGGAGTACGTGCCCCGGTACGCGCCGGCACGGACGGACCCGAACGGCGGGGGCGAGCTCCCCGGCTCCTGATCCCTACCGACCCCACGGCTCTCGGCGCACGATCCCGGCACGCAGGTCGGTGAGCAGGTCGGCGCTGTCCTGCACGGAGAGCCGGGTGAACAGGGCTGTCGCCAGGCTGCCGTGATCGGCCCAGGTGCAGACGACCACGGACTCCCCGTCGCGCCGGCCGGCGCCGCAGCGGCGGTACTCGCCGCGTTCCGTCGCGTCCACCGCCTGCTCCTCGGTGATCCCGTACTGCTCCCGGAGCCGGGTGAACTCCGATTCCACATCGGACTCGGGGCGGTACCGGAAGCCGGTCGTACCGAAGACCGTGACCCGCTTGCCGGACCCGTCGCGGGACGCCGGCGAAGGGCTCGCCGCCGAACCAGTGCTCCGCCCGCACCTCCGCCTTCAACTGTTCGGCGGCCTGCCGGCCGTCGGAGTTGTCCAGCAGGCGCAGGTCCCGGACCTCGGCGGGCAGGGGATCCTGCGGGTGCGCCGGATACTGCTCCCAGACCGGCTTGGCGTAGTACCCCGGCAGGCCGCAGCAGCAGGCGACGGTGAGCAGGGTCAGCATGAACATCACCCGGGGCCAGCGCCGGCGTCGCCGTGCCGGCCGGGGGGCGGAGTCGCGCGGCGGGCGCCGGCTCGACGGCGGAGGCGGCGGCGGGACCTCGGGTCGCCGCTCGCGCCGCCGGGGCGGCGCCGGCGGCTCGGCGGCTCCTGGGCGCGGCGCGGCGGTGCCGGCGCGGGCCGGGGGCCGGTGGACGGGTCGCGCGACGCGGCTGGGGTGCGCGGCGGCGGCCCGGCGCGGCGGCGGTGCCGGCGCGGCGCGCGGCGGTGGTGGTGGCGGGCCCGGGGGCCGGCCCTCCGGGGCGGGGAAACGGCGGGTCGCCGGCAACTGACCGGCCGGCCACTGCGGCGCGGTGGGTGGGTGCGGCGCGGCCGGTGGCACCGGCGGGGCCGGTGGATGCGGCATGGCGGGCGGGTGGTCGCCGAGGTCCGGGTACGGCATCGGCGCGGCCCACGGGTCGTGCGCGGCCCCGGCCCACGGGTCGACCGGCGTGGGCACGTCCGGCTCGTCCGCCTCGACGCTCGGCATCCGCAGCGTCGGGTCCGGTGGCGCCGCCGGCCCGGCCGGCTCGGGTCCCGCCCCGGCGCCGAACCAGCGCCGCTTGCGCGGCTTCGGCGGCGGTACCGACGCCGAGCCGGTCCAGCGCGGCGCGGCGACCGCGGTCGGCGGCACGTCTCCGCGCCTGGTCGGGTCGGCCCCCGGCACGTCGTCGCGCCTGGTCGGGTCGGCGCCCGGCGTGGCGGCGGGGGCGTCGCCCTCCGGTGTCCGGTCCACCGCGGTGCCGGTCCCGGCCGCCGTGTCGTCGGGCCGGGGCGCCTGCGCGGTGGGCTCCTCGGCCCGGGGCTCCGGTGCGGTCTTCCCCTCGGCCCGAGCGGGCCTGCCGGATTCGTCCGGTCCCGCAGCGGGTGCGGTGGGCTCGTCCGCCTCGGCGGCCGCGTCGACCGCCGTCGGGTCCGGGTCACCGGCGGGCGGCGGCACGGGAACCGTCGGGTCCGGCGGGTCCCCGGCCGCAGGGCCCGACGCCGCCCGGGAACCGGCCTCCGGGCCCGGGTCCGGGTCCGGGTCCGCACCCGGGTCCGGGTCCGCACCCGGGTCTGGGTCCGGGCCCGGGTCCGGGTCTGGGCCCGCGCCCGGTTCCGGGCCCGCCGAGGGGACCTCCGAGGGCCCGTCCGAGCGGGAAGGGACGGCGCCCGGCTCGGCCCCGGTCCCGGTGAACCGGCTGTCCCGGCCCTCGTCGACCGCCTCGCGGATGGGTGGCACCGCCGGCGACGGCTCGGACGGGGTGGCTCGGCCCGCCGGTTGAGCGTCGCCCGGCTGCGGCTGGGACATTGTGCGGATCTCCTCTCGGCCCGTCCGAGGTTAGTACCGCCGAGCCAGGAGTCGGGTGTCGGCGGGGTCGGGTGCTGATCGGGCGCGCGAGTCGGCGGGGCGCCGCCCTCCCTACCCGATCGGGTCGGGCGTGCGGCGCGTACCCTGAATGGTTGGTCCGTCCGTGTTCCAGTGGGTCGTCCCGGGAGGTTCCATGAGCGCCGCGAGCACGTCGGCGGTGAAGTCCGTCTGGCCGCGGCTCGAACCACTGCTGCCACGGGTGAGCAAGCCGATCCAGTACGTCGGCGGCGAGCTGGGCGCGGTGGTCAAGGACTGGGAGTCGGCGACCGTCCGGTGGGCGCTGATGTATCCCGACGCGTACGAGGTGGGCCTGCCCAACCAGGGCGTGCAGATCCTCTACGAGGTGCTCAACGAGCTGCCGGACGTGCTGGCCGAGCGGACCTACGCGGTCTGGCCCGACCTGGAGGCGCTGATGCGCGCCGAGGGCGTGCCGCAGTTCACCGTCGAGGCGCACCGGCCGGTCGCGGCGTTCGACCTGTTCGGCATCTCGTTCTCCACCGAGCTGGGCTACACCAACCTGCTCACCGCGATCGACCTCGCCGGCATTCCGCTGCTGGCCGCGGAGCGCACCGACGAGCACCCGGTGATCGTGGCCGGCGGGCACGCCGCGTTCAACCCCGAGCCGATCGCCGACTTCGTCGACGCCGCCGTGCTCGGTGACGGCGAGGAAGCCGTACTGGAGATCACCGGGATCGTCCGGGAGTGGAAGGCCGAGGGGAGCCCCGGCGGGCGCGACGAGCTGCTGCTGCGGCTGGCCCGCACCGAGAGCGTCTACGTGCCGCGCTTCTACGACGTCGACTACCTGCCCGACGGGCGGATCCAGCGGGTCGTGCCGAACCGGGCGGACGTGCCGTTCCGGGTGCACAAGCGGACGACGATGGACCTGGACGCCTGGCCGTACCCGAAGAAGCCGCTGGTGCCGCTCGCCGAGACCGTGCACGAGCGGTACGCCGTGGAGATCTTCCGGGGTTGCACCCGGGGCTGCCGGTTCTGCCAGGCCGGGATGATCACCCGGCCGGTCCGGGAACGCTCCATCACCACGGTGGGACAGATGGTCAAGGAGGGGCTGGAGTACTCCGGCTTCCACGAGGTGGGTCTGCTGTCGCTCTCGTCGGCGGACCACTCGGAGATCGGTGACATGTGCTCCGGTCTGGCCCAGCAGTACGAGGGCACGAACGTCTCCCTCTCACTGCCCTCCACCCGGGTCGACGCGTTCAACATCGAGCTGGCCCAGGAGCTGAGCCGCAACGGCCGGCGTACCGGACTCACCTTCGCCCCCGAGGGCGGGTCGGAGCGGATCCGCAAGGTGATCAACAAGATGGTGTCGGAGGAGGACCTGATCCGCACCGTGGTCACCGCGTACACCAACGGGTGGCGGCAGGTGAAGCTCTACTTCATGTGCGGCCTGCCGACCGAGACGGACGAGGACGTCCTCCAGATCGCGCGGCTCGCGCACGAGGTGATCAAGGCGGGCCGGGCGGCCACCGGGTCGAAGGACATCCGCTGCACCGTCTCGATCGGCGGGTTCGTGCCCAAGCCGCACACCCCGTTCCAGTGGGCGAAGATGGAGACCCCGGAGGTCATCGACAACCGGCTGCGGCTGCTCAAGCAGGCGATCAACGCCGACCGCTCGCTGGGCCGGGCCATCGGGTTCCGCTACCACGACGGCGAGCCGTCGCTGATCGAGGGCCTGCTGAGCCGGGGCGACCGGCGGGTCGGCGCGGTGATCCGGCGGGTCTGGGAGAACGGCGGCCGGTTCGACGGCTGGAGCGAGCACTTCTCCTACCGCCGCTGGGTCGACGCCGCCACCGAGGTGCTGCCGGGCTTCGGCGTGGACCTCGACTGGTACACCACCCGGGAGCGGGAGCCGGCCGAGGTGCTGCCCTGGGACCACCTCGACTCCGGCCTCGACAAGGACTGGCTCTGGCAGGACTGGCAGGACTCCATGTCGGAGTACGAGCAGGACGACTGCCGGTGGACCCCCTGTTTCGACTGCGGCGTCTGCCCGTCCATGGACACCGAGATCCAGATCGGGCCGACCGGCCGTAAGCTGCTGCCGCTGACCCCGGTCAACGCCGGGCTCACGGTGCCGGTCGCCCCGGTTCCGTCCCCTTGATGCCCCGTTCCGGGTCGTTGGTCACGTGATCCTCTCCGTCCGGTACGCCGGGCGGAGTGGCACCACGTGACCCACCGGAGCCGTCGCTAGGAGCGCCACGATCAGCAGGAAACCACAGCCGGAGGGCGGACAGGCCCCGGTCGTACAGCGGATCCGCATCAGGTACGCCAAGCGTGGGCCGCTGCGGTTCACCTCGCACCGCGACTTCGCCCGCGCCTTCGAGCGGGCGTTGCGCCGGGCCGGTGTCCCGATCGCGTTCTCCCAGGGCTTCACCCCGCACCCGAAGATCTCGTACGCCAGCGCGGCGCCCACCGGGGTGGCCAGCGAGGCGGAGTACCTGGAGATCGGCCTCCGCGAGCCGGTCGATCCGCCCGCGCTGTGCGCCGCGTTGGACGCCGCGCTCTCGCCCGGGCTCGACGTGCTCGACGCCGTGGTCGCCGGCGGCGGGAGTCTGGCGGACCGGATCGAGGCCTCGCGGTGGCGTGTCGAGTTGCCCGGAGTCGAACCCGCCGTCCTGCGTGCCGCCGTCACGGCGTTCCTGTCCGCTCCGGAGGTGCTGGTGGAGCGGATGACGAAGCAGGGCCGGCGGGTGTTCGACGCGCGACCTGCGGTGACGAGCATCGATGTAATAGACCAGACCGGGGCACCTTCCGAGGTCGCGGGCGGCACCAGGCGCGAGGCACCGAATGGTCGTCCGGCAGGTCACCCCGTCCGTACGACCCGATGACGTCCTTTCCGGCCCGCCTCCGCGTGGTGGCCGACCTGGAGCAGCCGGTGCCGCCGAGGGCGACCCGGCTGGCGCAGGGCACGCTGACCGCGCAGGGGGAGATCGTCGATCCGTTGGAGGCGGATCGCGACGGGACAACCATCGGCGAACGCTAGCCGGGAGTCCGGCCGGCGGGCAGGCAGGCAGACTTCGGTGGCCCGGTCACTAGACCAGTCGCCGGAAATACTTTGCGGCAACCCTGCGTGGCAGCGCTCACCCGCGCCCGGGGAAGCCAGAACTGGAGACGTCCATGCTCGACAACGAGCCCGAGGGCGACGAGCGGACCGGCGAGCAGCCGGCCGTCGAGCCTACCCAGAGCGGTGACACCACCGCTTCGAACAGTGGGAACAACGACCTACCGGGTGCCGGCGACGCGGCCTCGGCGGGTCGCGGTGACGCCGTGGCCGGTGCCGCGGACGTGCCGGGCGACGGTGCCGAGGCACCCGCGCGGCGCACCCGCACGACGCGCCGGCGTACCTCCTCCACCTCGACCGAGCCGCCGGCGACCGGCGTACCGATGGAGGCGCCCACCGCGACCCGGTCGGTCAGCGGGGAGGCGGCCGACGCCGAGGTGTTGACGCCGCGGGCCGGGGACACCGAACCCGCTCCCAAGACACCCCGCCGACGCCGCAAGGCCACCACGGCGGACAAGAAGGACGAGTCCACCGCGATCCAGGCCGGAGGCGCCCGGATCGGCGACATCGGCTCGGCGGCCGCTTCCGACCAGCTGGCCGACGACCGGACCATCTCGGCCGACGCCGCCCCCGACGGCGCCGGTGGCGCCGAGCCGACCAGTGGCTCGGACCCGACGGATGGCGCCGAGGTCACGCCGCCGGTCAAGGTGACCCGTACCCGCCGGAAGAAGGCCGCCGCACCGGCCGCCGAGGCCGGTGACGAACCCATCGCCGACGCGACCGGGGCCCCCGCCACCGCGGCTCCGGCCATCGGCCCGACCGCCGGCCCCGACGCCGCACCATCGGATCCCGCCGCGCCGGAGCAACCGGTGGCCGAGACGGGCCCCGCCGATGGCACCGAGCCGGGCGAAGCGCCGACGGAGGCCCCACGGGTCCGTCGGCGCCGCGCCGCGCTCTCCGCGCCCACCGTGCTGTTCATGGCGCCGGAACCGGAGACCCCGGTCGTGGTGGCCGAGACGGCCGTCCCGGTCCGGAGCACGAGCGCCGCCGCCGAGGCGGAGGTGCCGGGCGAGGACGCCGAGCAGACCGAGCCGGTACGGCGTCGCCGTCGCGGCCGCCGGGGGAGTGAGCTGCCCGAGACCGAGGTCGAGGTCGAACTGGAGGTCGTCACCGACGCGGCAGTCGCCGAGGCCGAGATCGAGACCGAGGACGAGGACGACGACGAGGACGAGGAGGCGGCCGCCCGCCGCCGCCCGTCGTCGCCGTCGTTGCCGGGCCGTTAGCGGGGACCGCGGACGACGCCGAGGACATCGCCGACGACGCCGAGAGCTTGCCGGCGCAGGTCGGGCCCGAGGCCGCGGCCGACGAGGACGAGGACGGCGACAGCGACGCCGGTGACGGGGTGACCCGCCGTCGCCGCCGTCGCCGCCGCAAGGGCGCCGGGGACGCCGACGGTGCCGCCGAGGACGGCGTACCCACCGTCGTGAAGATCCGTGAGCCCCGGAAGAGCGCCGACGAGGTGCAGGGCGTCTCCGGGTCGACCCGGCTGGAGGCCAAGCGGCAGCGCGCCGGCCGACGAACAGCGGCGCGCACCACGTCGATCCCAGCGAGTCGGAGGTGCTCCTGGCCCGGCGCGAGGCGGTCGACCGGGTGATGGCGGTGCGCCAGCGCGGCGACCGCACCCAGATCGCCGTACTCGAGGACGGGGTGCTCGTCGAGCACTACGTCACCCGCGCCTCGGCCGGCACCATGGCCGGCAACGTCTACCTGGGCAAGGTGCAGAACGTCCTGCCCAGCATGGAGGCGGCCTTCGTCGACGTCGGGCGCGGACGCAACGCCGTCCTGTACGCCGGTGAGGTCAACTGGGACACCACCGGGCTGGAGGGGCGGGCCCGCTCGATCGAGCACGCACTGCGCTCCGGCGACTCGGTGCTGGTGCAGGTCACCAAGGATCCGATCGGGCACAAGGGCGCCCGGCTGACCAGCCACATCGCCCTCTCCGGCCGGCACCTGGTCTACGTACCGCACGGCAACGCCTCCGGGATCAGTCGCAAGCTGCCCGACACCGAGCGCAAGCGCACGTGGACGTCCTCGGCAAGGCCGACCTGGACGGCGGCGTCGAGTTCGTCCGTACTGCCGCCGAGGGCGCCGCGAGGAGGCCGAGCCTGCCCTGGACAAGCGGTCGGCAAGCAGTGGGAGGACATCCAGGACAAGGCCACCGAGGGCGGTGCGCCGGTGCTCCTGTACGAGGAGCCGGACCTGGTCATCCGGGTCGTCCGGGACCTGTTCAACGAGGACTTCCGCGAACTGGTCGTGCAGGGCGACGAGGCGTACGACATGGTCGACTCCTACCTCTCGCACGTCTCCCCGGACCTCGTGCCCCGGTTGCGCCGGCACACCGGCACCGGGGACGTCTTCGCCGAGCGGCGGATCGACGAGCAGATCCTCAAGGGCCTGGACCGCAAGGTCTTCCTCCCCTCCGGCGGTCACCTGGTGATCGACCGGACCGAGGCGATGACGGTGATCGACGTCAACACCGGCAAGTACACCGGTGCCGGGGGCAACCTGGAGGAGACGGTCACCCGCAACAACCTGGAGGCGGCCGAGGAGATCGTCCGCCAGCTCCGGCTGCGGGACCTGGGCGGCATCGTCGTGATCGATTTCATCGACATGGTGCTGGAGTCCAACCGTGACCTGGTGCTGCGCCGGCTCACCGAGTGCCTGGGCCGGGACCGTACCAAGCACCAGGTGACCGAGATCACCTCGCTCGGCCTGGTGCAGATGACCCGCAAGCGGATCGGCGCCGGCCTACTGGAGGCGTTCAGCGAGACCTGCGACTGCTGCAAGGGCCGGGGCGTGATCATCCACACCGAGCCGGTGGGGGAGAAGTCCCGCCCGGGAGCGGGGGACAAGGTCAAGGCGGTCGCCTCGGCGGCCGCCCCCGCCCCCGCCGTCACGCCGCCGGCCGCAGAGCCGTCCGGTGCCGCCGCGGGCCGCCGTCGCGGCCGGCGGGGCGCCGCGCCGGAGCGGGTCGTGGTGGAGGTGTCCGACGACGAGGACACCATGGGCTACGACCTGTCCCGGTACGAGGCGGAGACGCCCACCAGCGGAGACGTCGCGGAGGCCGAGCCGGCCGGGTCGATGCGGCTGGCCGGTGCCGGCGATCCGGACGGCATCGAGGACACCGGGGACCTCGGCGAGGAGAGCGACGCGGTGGACGTCGGTGGGAGCCGGCGCCGGACGCGTCGCGGAAGTTCCCGCCGCCGTACCCGCCCCTGAGACACCAACAGCGCGCCGGGCCGGGTGGGAGCTCCCGCCCGCCCGGCCAGCTCCGTGCCGAACCCCGGGTATGACCGGCCCGGCCCGGTCCGGGGCGCCCGTCCGGACACCGGCGACCGGCACGGCGGCGATCCGCAGCTCCGCGACGTATCCTTCGCCAACAGCGACCTCCGCACCCCGAGGAGAAGACATGCGACGCCTGCTGGTCACCGCCGCCATCGCCGCCGCGCTGTTCAGCACGGTCGGCTGCTCGGGCGAGCGGGACGGCGCCGCCGGCACCGCCTCGCCGGGCGCCGGCCCCTCCGCCGGCGCGACGGCCTCCGGCAGCCCGAGCCCCGGTGGCAGCGCGCCCGGCGCGCCGGCCGGGGAGACCGCCCCCGCCGGGGGCAACGCCAAGGAGGTCTGCGCCGCGGCCACCAGGTCCAGCTCCGAGTCCGTGCGGACCTTCGTCGAGGAGCTCGGGAAGTCGTTGCAGGCCGCCGGCGCCAACGACACCAGGGGCGCCCAGGAGGCCCAGCGCAAGGCGGAGGCCGCGCTGAGCGCCTGGGGTGCGACGATGCGGGAACAGTCGTCCCGGGCCACCGACGAACGGCTCAAGACCGTACTGGCCGAGATCGCCACCGAGGTGGGGACCATGAAGGCCAGCGTCGAATCCGTCGACGAGAACAAGCTCGACCAGCTGCAGCAGCGGCTGGACCAGCTCTGCGGCAGCTGACCGCCGAGCCCGGTTTGGGCAGCGGACGCGCTATGGCGTACGCTTGCCTGCGGTGCATTACGCGCCACGTTCTCGCGTGCCCGACCCCGCACCTGCGGTCGAGACGGGCCCTCGCGAACACCATCCGCAGCCTCAACGACAGGGAGCACGCGTCCGATGTACGCGATCGTCAAGACCGGCGGCAAGCAGTACAAGGTCGCCGAGGGCGACGTGATCGAGGTCGAGAAGCTCGCCGGCCAGCCCGGTGACTCGGTCAAGTTCGCGGCGGTGCTCCTCGTCGACGGCGACGACCTGGTGACCGACGCGGCGCAGTTGGCCAAGGTCGCGGTTTCCGGCGAGATCGCCGCCCACACCAAGGGTCCGAAGATCCGGATCCACAAGTTCAAGAACAAGACCGGTTACCACAAGCGCCAGGGGCACCGCCAGCCGCTGACCCAGGTCAAGGTGACCGACATCACCAACGGTAAGTAAGCGTCCAGCGGAAAGTTAGGTCGTCCTCAGATGGCTCACAAAAAGGGTGCGTCCAGCTCGCGGAATGGTCGCGACTCCGCGGCGCAGCGTCTCGGTGTCAAGCGCTTCGGCGGACAGCGGGTCAACGCCGGCGAGATCCTGATCCGGCAGCGGGGCACGAAGTTCCACCCCGGTGACCTGGTCGGCCGGGGCAGCGACGACACGCTCTTCGCCCTGGCCGCCGGTGCGGTCCAGTTCGGCACCAAGCGCGGCCGCAAGGTCGTCAACATCGTGCCGGCGACCCAGCCGTAGCGTCAGCTTCCGGCGGAGCGGGCCGCGGACCTGGTGTCCGGGCCCGCTCCGCCGTTTTGCGCGTCCGGCCGGTCAGCTCCCAGCAGTGATCCGGCCCTCCCCGGCGCTGGTCCGGGCGGATCGGCCCTCCCCAGCGCCACCCCGGCAGGCGGGCCGGCTCCCCCCCAGCGTGGTCCGACCGGCGGGCCGGAACGAATTTGCGCGCCGACCTGCGGCGCCGATGGAAGGATTGGCAGCGTGACGACGTTCGTTGACCGGGTCGTACTGCACCTGCAGGCCGGTGACGGCGGGCACGGCTGCGCCTCGATCCACCGGGAGAAGTTCAAGCCGTTCGGCGGCCCCGACGGTGGCAACGGCGGGCACGGCGGCAGCGTGTCCCTGGTCGTCGACCCGCAGGCGCACACCCTGCTCGACTTCCACTTCCGGCCGCACGTCAAGGCCGAGAACGGCCGCGGCGGCGCCGGCTCGAACCGGGACGGCGCCAACGGTGCCGACCTGGTGCTCAAGGTGCCCGACGGCACCGTCGTGCACGCCATGGACGGCACGGTCCTCGCCGACCTGGTCGGCGCCGGCACCACCTACGAGGTGGCCCGGGGCGGCCGGGGCGGCCGGGGCAACGCCGCGCTCGCCAACGCCCGGCGCAAGGCACCCGGCTTCGCCGAGCTGGGCGAGCCGGGCGACCAGCTCGACGTCGTACTGGAGCTCAAGAGCGTCGCCGACGTCGGCCTGGTCGGCTTCCCGTCGGCCGGCAAGTCCTCGCTGATCTCGGTGATCTCCGCCGCCAAACCGAAGATCGCCGACTACCCGTTCACCACGCTGGTACCGAACCTGGGCGTGGTCCGGGCCGGCGAGCAGACCTTCACCGTCGCCGACGTGCCCGGCCTGATCCCCGGCGCGGCCAGCGGTAAGGGGCTCGGCCTGGAGTTCCTGCGACACATCGAGCGCTGCGCGGTGCTGGTACACGTGGTGGACTCCGCGACCCTGGACCCGGGCCGGGACCCGCTCGCCGACATCGACGCCCTCGAAGCCGAGCTGACCGAGTACGGCGGGCTCGCCGACCGGCCACGGCTGGCCGTACTCAACAAGGTGGACGTGCCCGACGGCCGCGACCTCGCCGAGATCGTCCGACCGGACATCGAGGCCCGGGGTCTGCGTGTCTTCGAGGTCTCGGCGGCGACCGGCGAGGGGCTGCGCGAGCTGACCTTCGCGATGGCCGACCTGGTCCGGCAGGCCCGGGCGGCGGCGCCGGCGGCGGAGCCGACCCGGATCGTCATCCGCCCGACGGCGGTGGACGACGCCGGTTTCGTCATCGAGACCGCCCCCGACGGCGCGTACGTGGTGCGCGGGCAGCGGCCGGAGCGCTGGGTCCGGCAGACCAACTTCGACAACGACGAGGCCGTCGGCTACCTCGCCGACCGGCTGGCCCGGTTGGGCGTGGAGGAGAAGCTCGCCAAGGCGGGCGCCGAACCGGGCAGCCTGGTCCGGATCGGCGAGCGGGAGTTCGACTGGCGACCGACGCTCTACGCCGGGGTGGACTACGTGCCCAGTTCACGCGGCACGGACCGCCGGCTGGAGGAGGCCTCCTCCCGGCCCAGCGCGGCCGAGCGGCTGGCCGCCCGCAAGGCCCGCCGACGGCGCGCGCCGGAGGAGGTGGCGGACGGTCCGGTGACGAGCGGGGTCGACGGCCCGGCCGGGGCGCCGGTGGAGACCCTGGGTGGGCGGACCGACGACGACGAGGACGCGAATTAGCCCACCTTGCTCCGTATCGGGGCCACCTGGGGGAAACCTTGCTGAAATGCCCCCCGGCTAGCTTCGACGGGTGTTGATCGAGTCGCGTGTGTCGTCGGATCCGGAGCTCGGCGCCCTGATGGTGGCCCAGCAGCGTGAGCTGCGGGAGGCCGGTGGCGGCCTCGTCGGGCAGCTCTTCGAGCCGCACGACGAAGCCCGTCACCTGGTCGGCGTGCTGAGCGGCCGGGCGGTCGCCTGCGGCGCGATCCGCGCGCTCGACCGGGACACCGCCGAGCTCACCCGGATGTACGTCCGCCCGGCGTACCGGGGCCGGGGGTTGGCCCGGCAGCTGCTCGGTGCGCTCGAGGAGCTGGCCCTCCGGGGCGGGCACACCGTGCTGCGGCTGGAGACCGGCACCTACCTGCCCGCGGCGCTGCGCCTCTACGCCTCGTCCGGCTACGCCGAGATCCCCGGGTACGGCGGGTACGTCGGCCACCCGCACCGGCTCTGCCTGGAGAAGCGGCTGCCGATCCCGGCCTGACCGGCTGCTCCCCCCGGGTCCGACCGAGGGGACAGCCGCGCCGCGCCGGGCCTGCCGGGTCGGTTCGGCAGGCCGGGGTCCCGCGCTCAGCAGAGCAGCCCGATCGCCCGCTTCGCCCGGTACACGGTGTCCTCGGCCCCCTCGCGAGCCCGTTCGGCGCCGTCGGCGAGCACCCGTCGCACGTACCCGGGGTCGCGGGCCAGCTCCGTGTGGCGGAGCCGGATCGGCCGGAGCAGCCCCTCGACCGCCTCCACCACGGCGCCCTTGAGCTGCGCGTACGACCGGTAGTCGGCGGCCAGTCCGGTCGGTGAGCCGCCCACGCAGGCGGCCAGGATCTCCAGCAGGTTCGCCACCCCCGGACGCCGCCGCGGGTCGTACCCGACGGTGCGGCCGGGGTCCGTCACCGCCCGTTGCACCTTGCGCCGGATCACCTCGGGCGGGTCGAGCAGGAAGATGGTGCCGGCGTCGCTGCTGCCCGTCTTGCCCATCTTCCGGGCTGGATCGGACAGGTCCATCACCCGGGGCGACACCTCCGGGAGCGCCGCGCGGGGCATCGTGAAGGTCTGGCCGTACTGGGCGTTGAACCGGCCGGCCACGGCCCGGGCGAGTTCGAGGTGCTGGTTCTGGTCGTTGCCGACCGGTACCTCGTCCGTGTCGTGCAGCAGGATGTCGGCGGCCATCAGCACCGGGTAGCTGAGCAGGCTCAACCGCACCTGCTGCTCGGCCGTGGACTTCTCCCGGAACTGGATCATCCGGTGCGCCTCCCCGTAGCCGGTGGTGCACTCCAGCAGGTAGTGCAGCTCGGTGTGTTGCGGCAGCTGGGACTGCACGTAGAGCAGCGAGCGGTCCGGGTCGAGCCCGGTGGCGAGCATCAGGGTGGCCTGCTCCAGGGTGAGCGCGCGGACCCGGGCCGGTTCGTGCGGCACGGTCAGCGCGTGCAGGTCGGCCAGGAACACGATCGTCTCGGCCCGGTACTGCGTACCGACGATCGGCCGGATCGCGCCGAGCAGGTTGCCCAGGTGCAGGTGTCCGGTGGGCTTGAGGCCGGTGAGCCGCCGGATGCCGCGGGCGCCGGCGGGTCCGCCGCCGGCACCGGCCGGTGCCGGGTTCGTGGTCAGGGTCGCAGTGGTCGGGGTCATGGTCAGCTCCCTGGGTACGCCGACCGCCGCCCGGGTTGCGCGCATGCGAAACGGCCGCCCGGGAGGGCGGCCGTCAGGTGGTTTCGGGGTACGCGGATGCGATGGCCGCCCGTCAGGGCGCCCACCAACCGTTCGCGCTCATCCGCATGCCGTCCACGGTAGCAGGGGTTGGCTCGGAGTTGACGGCGTTAATGGGGGGCCCTTCCTATACCGAAAACGATAGGAAGGGCCCCCTCCTTACACCTCAGCCGGTGGGGACCACGCCGACGTTGAGTTCGGCGACGGAGGTCCACCGGTTGCCGCTCACCTCACCGAGGGCGCGGAGCCGGATGTAGCGGCCGTTGGTCGGTGGGATGGTCACGGTCTGCTCCGCCGTGCTGTTCGGGAACGTGCCGGTGGCGACCGGGCTGCCCCAGGTGGTGCGGTTGGCGGAGACGTACACCTCGTAGCCGGTGATCCGGCCGGCGGTCGAGTCCTGCCGGGGCAGGTAGTAGAGCCGGTTGACCGCCCGGGTGGTGCCCAGGTCGAGGTCGATCCAGTGCGGGTGCGCCGGGTTGGAGAGCAGCCGCTGGGTGTGCCAGATCGACGAACTGCTGCCGTCCCGGACGTTGGTCGCCCGACCGTTGACCAGCAGGGTCTCCTGACTGTCCGCCCCGGCCACGCTCCACTGCGACTGGGGCAGCCGGACGCTGCCCGCCTGCGGGTTGTAGGTCGCGGTGTAGCGGGTTCCGGTGGTGGGTGCGGTGATGACGTGGGACTGGGCTCCGCCGTCGGACCAGGTGCCGAAGGTGTACGAGGTGCCGGCCATGGTCTGCGGGGTGACCGCGCTGACGGTGTTGCTGGAGCCCTGGATGACGGTACGGGTGAACGGCGTCGCCTGTGCGCCCGAGCCGAAGACCAGTTGCAGGCCGCTCGGGGTGGTGTCGAAGGTCAGGTCCACGGTCTTCGGGTCCAGCCGGCGGCTGGTGGTGTGGCTGAGACCGCCGCTGTCGGTGGCGGTGAGGACCAGTTCCAGGTAGGACGGGTATTCGTGGTCGGGGCCGAACATGCTGCCGCTGGTCCCGGTGAAGTCCTGCAGGGTGTGGGTGTGACAGTTGTCGAGGGTGTAGCAGTGGTGCAGCAGCATCCGCCAGTGCAGCGCGCTGCCCGCCAGGGTGCCCTGGTCGGGGTCGGTGGCGTGGCCGGTGAAGCTGATCGGGTCGTTGACCTTCCAGGTGAAGCCGTCGGCGGGGGTGTCGATGACGGCGGTGGGCATGCTGTTGCCGGTCTGGATCGGGACGGTGGCGGTGGCGGAGGCGTTGAGAGTGTCGTAGACGCGGAGTCGGGCCGTGTAGGGGCCGCCGGCCGGATACGTGTAGGTGGCGGTCGCGGCGGTGGAGTCGACCGTCCCGTCGTTGGTGAAGTCCCACTCGTAGCGCAGCCGCCCCTGGTCGGCGGGGTCGGCGTCGCTGCTGCCGGTGCCGTCGAAGCTGACGGTCAGCGGTGCCGTCCCGGAGGTGGGGGTGGCGGCGATGTTGGCCACGGGTGGTTGGTTGCCGGGGTAGTAGCGGATCCGGCGTACCGAGCCGGCGTGGTCGACGTAGTAGAGGTCGCCGCCGGGTCCGACGGCCAGGTCGACGGGGTTCGCCGCCGCGCTGCCGAAGGTGCGCCGGCTGGTCGCCACCGGTAGCCCGCCGGGGGCGCTGGGGAGCATGGCCCAGATGCAGTCGCGGGAGTAGTCGGAGAAGAACAGCGCCCCGGAGTACTCCGCCGGGTAGCTGCCGCCGGTGGCGGGGTAGAACGCGGCCCCGGAGACCGAGGAACTGCCGGTCGGGCAGGCTTCCCCGGCCACCACGGTGGCGGCGTGGTCGTAGGTGTAGAACGGGTTGGTCTGTCCGGCGCCGGTGTAGAGGGTCTCGCACATGTCGAGGTTGGCGCCGTCGTAGCCGGACTGCCGGCCGGTGCCTTCGTAGCAGGGCCAGCCGAAGTTCGCGACGCCCGCGGTGGGGTTGACCACGCGGTTGATCTCTTCCCAGCGGCTCCAGCCGACGTCGCCGGTCCAGACCTCGCTGGTGCCGGGTCGGATGGTGAACCGGTAGGGGTTGCGCAGCCCCTGGGCGACGATCCGCCGGGTGTTGAGGTCGGGGCTGGCGGCGGAGGGGTTACCGGGTGCCGCCGCACCGGTGGACGGGTCGAGGCGGATGACCGTGCCGTCGAGGCTGGTGGGGTCGCCGGTGGTACGGGAGTCCTGCGAGCGCAGCGCGCCACCTTCGGCCGTCGGCGGGGTCATCGTCCCGCCGGGTGGGTCGGCGCAGGGGTTGGGTGGGGTGCCGAGGTGGCCGTAGTCGACCAGGTCGTAGCTGGCGCCGTCGCCGGCGGTGGCGTAGAGCATGCCGTCGGCGCCGAAGCGCAGGTCGCCGGTGGCGTGCGAGGCGTACTGCTGGCACCAGTCGGAGACGAACACCTGCTCGGTGCCGGTCATGCTGTTGCCGTTGGCGGTCAGCCGGGAGAGCCGGCCGGTGACGATGCACCGGCCGCCGTTGGTGCCGCCGACCGAGGCGCAGTTGTCGTTCCAGTAGGGGGCCGTCTGCCCGGGTGGGGCGTCGTAGGCGTAGAGGACATAGAGGTAGGGCTGGGTCGGAAACTGGGGATGCAGGGTCAGGCCGAGTAGGCCGCGGTCGTGTTGGTTGTGGACGTTGGCGGACAGGTCGGCGAAGACGGTGGCGGTGGTGTCGGCGAGGTCGTCGAATACCTTGATCCGGCCGCCTTTCTCCGCGACGAAGACCCGGCCGTCGGCGGCGAACTCGATATTCGTGGGCTGGTTCAGGCCGGTGAACACGACCTGTTCCTGAAAACCGGTGGGCAAGACGACAGCCGCCGCCGGTGACGGCTGCCCGGCCGGCACCGCCAACGCGGCGACCAGCCCGACCGCCAGACCGGTACGGATGACACGAACGATTTTGCGTGGTTGCGCGGGTGATGGCATGCATTCCCCCTACTTGGCGCAGCTCCAAGTGCACAAAGGATCTGTCACGCTAGGGGGAGTGGCGCGTCGGGGCATCCCGGTCGCGGCCAGAGTGAGCATGTCGTGACTACGGGCCAACCGCTCGTCGCCCATCCAATAGGGATGATGCCGCCCGGACCCCGACGCACCGTCTCGGCGAATCAGCGTAGGTAACCTGACCGGTCGGCGGACCGCCCGGGCCGACGGGCTGAGCAGGACTGACGTCCGGTTGAACCGGTACGCCCACTCGGCGATCGGACATTTTCCCGCCTATCGGTCGGCGGTTCGCAAATAAGGACTGCGACGGAACCGCCACCATTTTCCGGCGGGTCCTGCCATGCCGATGCCGGCCGATGCACCGAAACCCGTCCGGCCCGTTGCGCGGTCACCTCGCGACGATCCGGGTGCCCGACCACGAGGCCACGAAGGCGAAAGACGACGAATTGCACATCGAATCGGTCGGCGATCGGACACCATTTGCGCAGGAGGCCCTCGACAACCCTGATATCAGCCTTCGATACGGCGGATATCAGCACATGTGGTGGAATCAGTCGAGGTCGAACTCGCCGTCCTGGGCGCCGGCCACGAAGGCGTCCCACTCGGCCTGGGTGAAGACCAGCACCGGGCCGTCCGGCTCGGCGGAGTTGCGCATCCCGATGAGGTCGTCGACGAACGCGATCTCGACCGCGCCCTCCGAGTCGTCACCCTCGGCGCGCTGCCACACGGCGCGGGACAGGTCGAAATCGCCCTTGGGGTTGCGCCATCGTCAGTTCCTCCATCGCTCCGATGCGTCCGGGCCGGGCCGGACACGCGTCATCGTGCAGGATAAGCGGATGCCGAGCCTGACCCGGGCAGCGGCGGCGGAACGCGCCGCCCTGCTCACCGTCGAGTCGTACGACATCGCGCTGGATCTGACCGGCGGTGCCGACCGGTTCCGGTCCACCACGACGGTCCGGTTCCGGTCGGCCATACCGGGCGCCGGCACGTTCGTCGAGGTCAGCCCGGTTCGACTGCTCGGCGTACGGCTCAACGGGGTGGCCCTGGACCCGGCCGCGCTGGACGGGAACCGGTTGCCGCTTCCCGGGCTGCTCGCCGGTAACACCCTGACGGTCGAGGCGGAGATGGCGTACTCGAACACGGGGGAGGGGTTGCACCGGTTCGTCGACCCGGCCGACGGCGACACCTACCTCTACGCCCAGTCGTTCCTGGACAACGCCCAGCGCATCTTCGCCTGCTTCGACCAGCCCGACCTCAAGGCCCCGGTGACGCTCGCCGTGACCGCACCGCCGGGGTGGACGGTGGCCGGCAACGGGTCGCTGGCGGAGACGCCGGCCCCGGGCGTGTGGCGGTTCGCGCCGACCCCGCCGCTGGCCACCTACCTCGTGACGTTGATCGCCGGGCCGTACCACGTGTTGCGGGCCGAGCACGACGGCATCCCGCTCGGCCTCTACTGTCGCCGTTCGCTCGCCGGGCACCTGGACCGGGACGCCGAGGAGATCCTCACGGTGACCCGGCAGTGCTTCGACCGGTTGCACGAGCTCTTCGACGTGCGCTATCCGTTCGGCAAGTACGACCAGGCGTTCGTGCCGGAGTTCAACGCGGGGGCGATGGAGAACCCGGGACTGGTCACCTTCCGGGACGACCTGGTCTACCGCTCGGCGGTCACCGACAGCGAGCGGGAACTCCGGGCCACCGTCGTGGCGCACGAGCTGGCGCACATGTGGTTCGGTGACCTGGTCACCATGCGCTGGTGGGACGACCTCTGGCTGAACGAGTCGTTCGCCGAGTACCTCGGCACCCGGGTGACGGCGGAAGCCACCCGGTTCGACCGGGCCTGGACCACCTTCGGCCTGCGGCGCAAGGCCTGGGGGTACGCGGCAGACCAGCGTCCGTCGACCCACCCCGTGGCGCCGACCGAGGTGGCCGACGCCGCCCAGGCACTGCTGAACTTCGACGGCATCTCGTACGCCAAGGGCGCCTCGGTGCTCCGCCAACTCGTCGCGTGGCTCGGCGACGAGGTGTTCCGGGCCGGCCTGCGCGACTACTTCACCGCCCACCGGTTCGGCAACGCCACCCTCGCCGACCTGCTCGCCGCGCTCTCGGCCAGCAGTGGACGGGACCTGACCGACTGGGCGGAACTCTGGTTGCGCCGGGCCGGCGTTAACACGCTGCGTACCGAGGTCCGGCTCACCGACGACGGCCGGTACGCCGAGGTGGCCGTGGTGCAGACCGCGCCACCGGAGCACCCGGTGCCGCGTCCGCACCGGATCGGCATCGGGCTCTACGACGCTCCCGGCAACGCCGACGGCAACGGGTCCACCGGAACCCGGCCCCGCCGGCGCGTCGAGGTGGACCTCGCCCCCGCCCGGGACGGGGGCCGGACCGTGGTCGGCGAGCTGGCCGGCGAGCGGGCGGCGCGGCTGCTGCTGCCCAACGACGGGGACCTGACCTTCGCGAAGGTACGCCTGGACCCCGGCTCCGCGGCCGCCGTACCGGCGATGTTGCCCGGCCTGGTCGACCCGCTGGCCCGGGCGGTGCTCTGGAGCGAGGCGCTCGACGCGGTGACCGACGGGGACCGGCCGGTGGCCGAGCTGCTGGCGCTGGTCGAGGCCGCCCTGCCGGCCGAGCCGGAGGTGATCCTGGTGGCGGACGTGCTGAGCATGGTGTGCTCGCTGGTCGACCGCTACCTCGACGCCACGGCCCGGCCGAGCGCGCTGGCCCGGCTGGCGACGACCTGCGACCGGTTGCTGAGCGTCGCCGAACCGGGTGGCTCGCGGCAGCTCGCCGCCGCCCGGGCGCTGGTCGCGACGACGGTGCAGGAGGCCCGGCTGGTCGGCTGGTTGTCCGGCACCGGTGTGCCGGCGGGCCTCGCCGTCGACGCCGACCTGCGCTGGGCGGTGCTGGGCCGGCTGGTCGTGCTCGGTGCCGCGGGCGAGGCGGAGATCGCCGCCGAGGAGGCGGCCGACCGGAGCGCGACCGGTGCGGAGCGGGCGGCGGCCTGTCGCGCCGCCCTGCCCGACGCCGCGGCCAAGGAGCGGGCCTGGCAGGTGGTCACCATGGACGGTACGGCGTCCAACCGGCTGGTCGAGGCGAGTGCCAGCGGGTTCTGGCAGCCGGAACAGGGCGAGCTGACGCAATCCTATGTGGAGCGGTACTTCGCGGAGATGCCGGCGATGACGAGCCGCCGTACGCCCTGGGCCGCCGACCGGGTCGCCCGGCTCGCCTACCCCCGTTACGCCGTGGCGGAGCGGACCCGGGAACTGGCCGCGGCGCTGCTGGCCCGCGACGACCTGGTCCCCGGCCTGCGCCGGGTGGTGACCGACGCCGACGACGACCTGCGCCGGGCGCTGGCGGCGCGGGCGCTCGGCTCGTCGCCGGCACCACCGTCCTCCGCCGCCTCGACCGCGCGCCGCGGAGGCTGAGCCGGCGCGGGGGCGGGGCGGCGCGGGGTCGGCGGGCCGGCGCGGCCGGCGAGGGGGCCCGGCCCGGTCGGTGCCCGGGGGTGACGGCCGGGTCGGTGCGATCTGGCTCATGCCGGGGCGTCCGGGGCGTGCGCCGGGCCTACGATCAAGGGCGTGGAGGAAGACATCCGGCGGGTAGGGATCATGGGGGGCACCTTCGACCCGATCCACCACGGGCACCTGGTCGCCGCGAGCGAGGTGGCCGACCGGTTCGAGCTGGACGAGGTGGTCTTCGTACCGACCGGACAGCCCTGGCAGAAGGCGCAGGAGCCGGTCAGCTCGGCCGAGGACCGCTATCTGATGACGGTCATCGCGACCGCCTCCAATCCACGCTTCCAGGTCAGCCGGGCCGACATCGACCGGGGCGGCCCCACCTACACCGTCGACACCCTGCGCGACCTGCACGCCGAGTACGGCCCGAAGGTGCAGCTCTTCTTCATCACCGGCGCCGACGCGCTGGAGAAGATCCTTTCCTGGAAGGATCTCGACCGGATGTTCGAGATGGCGCATTTCATCGGGGTGACCCGGCCCGGCTTCGTGCTCTCCGACGCGCACCTGCCGGCCGACACGGTCAGCCTGGTGGAGGTGCCGGCCATGGCGATCTCCTCGACCGACTGCCGCACCCGGGTCGCCGCCGGAGAGCCGGTCTGGTACCTGGTGCCGGACGGTGTGGTGCAGTACATCGCGAAACGCGGTCTCTATCAGCGGTGATTTCGCCCGGTTTGGTGCTTTTCGTTGGTCAACCGGCAGACCGTAGAGCGCCGCCGTGTGAGAGGCTAGAAGAGTCCGAGGAGTTGATCGAAGGAGAATGGTGACAGCTTCCGACCGGGCCCGTGAGCTGGCAACGGCCGCCGCGCAGGCCGCCGCCGACAAAAAGGCGCAGGACATCGTCATCATCGACGTCGGCGACCAGCTGGCGATCACCGACGCGTTCCTGCTCGCCTCCGCTCCCAACGAGCGCCAGGTGATCGCGATCGTGGACGCGATCGAGGAACGGCTGGCCGCCCTGCCGGAGAAGGCCAAGCCGGTCCGGCGGGAGGGTGAGCGGGCGGGCCGGTGGGTCCTGCTCGACTACATCGACGTGGTGGTGCACGTCCAGCACCGCGAGGAGCGGGAGTTCTACCAGCTCGACCGGCTGTGGAAAGACTGCCCGACGATCCCGTTCGTCGATCGTGACCTGGTGGAGGCCGAGGCGGGCCCCGCCGAATGACCCGTCTGATCGTCTGGCGGCACGGCAACACCGACTGGAACGCCGTCAACCGGGTGCAGGGGCAGCTCGACGTACCCCTCAACGACCTCGGCCGTGAACAGGCGGCCAGCGCCGCCCCGCTGCTGGCCGCGCTGCGTCCGGACGCCGTCGTCGCCAGTGACCTGCGCCGGGCCGCGGACACCGCGTCGGCCCTGGTCGCGGTGACCGGCCTGCCGGTCCGCACCGATCCCCGCCTGCGCGAGCGCTTCTACGGCGAGTGGCAGGGGCTCACCATGACCGAGGTCGCGCAGCGGTTCCCGACCGAACACGCCCGCTGGCGGGCCGGGGAGCCCGATCCGGGCTGTTCGGTGGAGAGCCTGGAGGAACTCGGCAAGCGGGTCGGCACCGCGTTGCAGGAGGCGGCGGACTCCGCCTCCGGCGGCACCATCGTGGTGGCCACCCACGGCGGCGGCGCCCGGCAGGGCTGCGGCTACCTGCTCGGCTGGGACTCGACGGTGCTGCGCTCGGTCGGACCGCTCAACAACTGCCACTGGACCGACCTGCGCTACGACGAGGTGCGGGGCTGGCAGTTGCGCGGGCACAACGTCGGCCTGATCGCCCAGGGCCCGCCACCGACGGCCATCTGACCCGGCCGCCGCCCGGGTCACGCCCTCGGCGCCCGCTCCGGTGATCGGCTACCGTGCCGGCATGCCCGTCGCGGTCGTCACCGACTCCACCGCCTACCTGCCGACCGAGCTGGTCGAGCGGGACCGGCTCACCGTCGTACCGCTCACCGTGGTGCTCGACGGAACGGAGGGCCTGGAGGGGATCGACGTCTTCCCGGCGGACGCGGCACGGGCGCTGGGCGCGCGCCGGGCCTCGGTGAGCACCTCCCGGCCGGCGCCGGAGCAGTTCGTCCGGACGTACCGCCGGCTCCTCGCCGCCGGTGCCACCGGGGTCGTCTCGGTGCACCTGTCGGCGGAGCTCTCCGGCACGGTGGCGGCGGCCCGGCTGGCCGCCGCCGAGGTGGGCGAGCGGGTCGACGTGGTGGACGCCCGGTCGACCGGGATGGGCCTCGGGTTCCCGGCGCTCGCCGCCGCGGCGGCCGCCGCCGGAGGCGCGAAGCTGACCGAGGTACGGCGCGCGGCGGTCGACGCGATCGGCCGGACCAGCACGTTCTTCTACGTCGACACGCTGGAGTTCCTGCGCCGGGGTGGCCGGATCAACGCCGCCGAGGCCCTGCTCGGCACCGCGCTGTCGGTCAAGCCGATCCTGCACGTCGCCGATGGCACCATCGCGCTGCGCGACCGGGTCCGCACCGCCGGCCGGGGGCTGGCCCGACTCGTCGACCTGGCCGTGGCGGCGGCCGGGGAGGCCGAGGTCGAGATCGGGCTGCACCACCTCGCCACCCCGCGCCGCGCCGCCGAACTCGCCGAGGCGCTCGGCTCGCGACTCGGCGAGCGGCTGCGCGCCACGTACGTGACCGAGGCCGGTGCGGTGATCGCGGCGCACGCCGGGCCGGGCCTGGCCTGCGTGGTGGTGCACCGCCGGTCCTGAGCCGCGCCGCTGCGGGCAGGGGTTGACTCGGATCGATCCGAATGATCGTATTGGGACAGTAAAGCTTCCTAATAATAACTGGTCCCGCCAGTTGGAGGAGCGCTGTGTCCAGGTCACGTTTCCGCGTCCTACTGCCCCGGGCGATCGCCCTCGGGGCCCTGCTCGCCACCACCGCCGCCGTGCCGCACGCGGGTCCCGCCGCGTCCGCGGCCGCGGTGCCGACGGTGGTCGCCGCCGCACCGCCCACGTTCACCCACCCCGGTGTGCTGGTCAGCCGCCCCCAACTCGACTTCGTCCGGTCCCGGGTGAACGCGGGGGCGCAGCCCTGGCGGGCCGCCTACGACCAGATGATGGGCAGCGCGTTCGCCTCGCTGTCCCGTACGCCCAAGCCGAGGGCGGTGGTGGAGTGCGGCTCGTACTCCAACCCCAACAACGGCTGCACCGACGAGCGGCAGGACGCGCTGGCCGCGTACACCCTGGCCCTGGCCTGGTACATCACCCAGGACAGCCGGTACGCGGAGAAGGCCATCCAGATCATGGACGCCTGGTCGGCGACGATCCAGGACCACACCAACAGCAACGCCCCGTTGCAGACCGCCTGGGCGGGATCGAGCTGGCCCCGGGCGGCGGAGATCATCCGCTACACCTACGGCGGCTGGTCCTCGACCGGCATCAACCGGTTCGGCACCATGCTGCGCAACGTCTACCTGCCGGAGATCGTCAACGGCAACATGACCAGCAACGGCAACTGGGAACTGAGCATGATGGAGGCCGCACTCGGCATCGCGGTGTTCCTGGAGGACCGGGGCGTCTACGACCGCGCGGTGGGCAAGTTCCGCGACCGGCTGCCGGCCTTCCTATACCTCACCAGCGACGGTGCGTACCCGCGCGGCCCGGTCGGCAGCAGCATCGACACCCGGGCCGAGGTCGTGTCGTACTGGCACGGCCAGGACGTCTTCCTCGACGGGCTCTCCCAGGAGACCTGCCGCGACTTCGTGCACACCGGGTACGGCATCTCCGCCATCTCCCACGTGGCGGAGACCCTCCGGCACCAGGGCCAGGACATCTACCCGGAGATCCAGGACCGGCTGCGCCACGCGCTGGGCCTGCACGCGAAGTACGAACTGGGCGACGCCGTCCCGGGCACGCTCTGCGGCGGCAGCCTGACCCTCGGCCTCGGCCCGGTCACCGAGGTCGCCTTCAACGCGCTGAGCAACCGCCGGGGCATCGCCATGACGCGTACCCAGCAGCTCACCGAGCGGCAGCGGCCGGCCGGTACGAACTATCTCTTCGTGGCCTGGGAGACCCTGACCCACGCCGGGAACCCGAACTGATCCGCCGACCCGGAGCGCCCCGCATCGACCGGCGGAGCGCTCCGGGTCAGCCGCAGCGCGGGCGCAGTGCGGTTCACCACGGATGATCACCCGCCGTGATTCCGTCTGGACAGTCAGTGCAAAGCCCGGCCCAGCTGCCGCATATACCACCTCAGCGCTTGATCAGGGCGTTTTCCACAGAGCCCCCCGCTGTCCACAGCCACCCGCTTCCGACCGGCCCGGACGACGGTTCCGTGGCTAGGTTCGGCGCGTGTCCGACGACGAGACGATGGTGCGGGAACGGTTGTCACGGCTGCTCCGCGCCGGCCGTACCGCGCCCACCGCCCGGCCCGCCACCCCGGCCCGGGACGGCGCACCGCCGCCCGCCGCCGTACCAGCCGGGGAGGAGGTCGTGCCCGGCCCGAGCGGGTTGGCCGGACCCGGCGCGTTCGACCCGGGCCGCCGCGGGGTCCGGGCGCTCGCCGTGGTGGCCGTCGTGGTCGCGCTGGCCGCCGCCGGGTGGGCGTGGACCTCCCGGCCACGGGCCCAGCCGGTCGCGGTCGCACCGTCCATGGTGGCCACACCACCGCCGGCGTCCGACCCGGCCGCCGCCGAGGTGGTGGTCGCGGTCGCCGGCAAGGTGCGGCGTCCCGGTCTGGTACGCCTGCCGGCCGGCGCCCGGGTCGCCGACGCGCTCCAGTCCGCGGGAGGTGCGCTCCCCGGGGTCGACGTGGCCCTGCTCAACCTGGCCCGGAAGGTGACCGACGGCGAACTGATCCTGGTCGGGATCACCGCCCCGCCCGGAGCCGCCGGGCAGCCGGGCGGCGCATCCGCCGGAGCCGCCACCGGGGCGCAGGGCGGCGGAAAGGTCAACCTCAACACGGCCACACCGGCGCAGCTCGACGCGCTGCCCGGAGTGGGGCCGGTGCTCGCCCAGCGCATCGTCGAGCACCGGGAACAGCACGGCGGGTTCCGCTCGGTGGGCGACCTGCGGCAGGTCAACGGCATCGGCGACGCCCGGTACGAGGACCTGAAGGACCTGGTGACGGTGTGACAGCGGGCAAGGCGCGCCCCGCCGTCGTACCCGAGCCCGCCGGGGCGGCGCCCGACCGGCAACCGCCGGACCTGCGGCTGGCCGGGCTGGCGATGGGCACCTGGCTCTCCGCGCTGGCCGGCCTCCTGCTCTCCGCCCGCACGGCGCTGGCGGTCGCGGCGCTGGCCGCCCTGGGCGTACTGGCGATCGCCCACCGGCTCGTCCGGGCCCGCCAGCCCGGGTGGCGCTGGCCCGGGCCGGTGGCGCGGTCGCGTCCGCCGGGACCGCTCGACCGGCACGGCTGGGTCGTGGCGACGGTGCTGCTCGGCGTGGTGTGCGGCAGCGTGGCCACCGGCGCCCGGCTCGCGGTACGGGACGCCGCTCCCCTCGCCGAGCTGGTCGAGGCCCGGGCCCGGGTCACCGTGGAGCTGGTCGTGAGCGACGACCCCCGGGCGGTCGGCGCGGCGGCGGGCCGCCCGTCGACCTACCTGGTCGCCACCCGGCTGCGCTGGCTGGAGGGCCCGGACCGGGTCCGGATCGAGGCGCCGGTCCGGGTCCTGGTGCTGGCCGGCGATCCCGGCTGGCGGCACCTGCTGCCGGGGCAGCGGGTGGGCGCCGTCGGCCGGCTCGCGGTGCCCCGTGGCGGCGACCTGACCGCCGCCGTCCTGACCGCCGGCATGCCGCCGGTGCCGATCGGCCGCCCCTCCTGGGCACAACGGGCCGCGGGTTCGCTGCGGGCCGGGTTGCAGCGGGCCTGCGCACCGTTGCCCCGCGAGCCGGGCGGGCTGCTGCCCGGCCTGGTGGTGGGGGACACGAGCCGGCTCGACCCGGCCGTCGAGGACGACTTCCTCGCCACCGGCATGACCCACCTGACGGCGGTCTCCGGGTCCAACGTGGCGATCGTGCTCGGGCTGGTCCTGCTGCTGGCCCGGTGGGCCCGGGCCGGGCCCTGGCTCGCCGCCGCCCTCTGCGGGGTGGCCCTGGTGGGCTTCGTCATCCTGGCCCGCCCCTCGCCGAGCGTCGTACGGGCCGGCACGATGGGCGCGATCGGGTTGATCGCGCTGGCCACCGGGCGACCCCGGGCGGCGGTACCGGCGCTGGGCGGAGCGGTCACCGTGCTGGTGGTGGTCGATCCGGAGCTGGCCGGCGACGCCGGGTTCGCCCTCTCCGTACTCGCCACCGCAGGGCTGCTGCTGCTCGCCCCACGCTGGCGGGACGGGCTGCGCCGCCGTGGCGTACCGGCCGGGGTGGCCGAGGCACTGGCCGTCCCGGCTGCGGCCCAGCTCGCCTGCGCGCCGGTGGTGGCCGGGCTCTCCGGGACGATCAGTTTGGTGGCCGTACCGGCGAACCTGCTCGCGGTCCCCGCGGTCGCCCCGGCCACGGTGCTCGGGGTGACGGCGGCGGCGCTGTCTCCACTCTGGCCGACGGGTGCCGAGGCCGTCGCGTGGCTCGGTGGCTGGGCGGCCTGGTGGCTCGTCCTGGTGGCCCGGTACGGCGCACGGTTGCCGGCCGGCACACTGCCCTGGCTGGACGGGGTGGCCGGTGGACTGCTGCTCGGCGTGCTGACCGTCGCCCTCCTGGTCGCCGCCCGCCGGCCGCTCGTCCGTCGCCTCGTCGCGGTGATCGCCCTCGGCGTCGTGGTCGGCGCGCTCCCCGTACGACTGGTCGCCACCGGTTGGCCACCGCCGGGTTGGCTGGTCGCGGTCTGTGCGGTCGGCCAGGGCGACGCGGTGGTGCTGCCGGTCGGGGCCGGCCAGGCGGTGGTGGTGGACGCCGGCCCGGAGCCCGCCGCCGTGGACCGCTGCCTGCGCCGGCTCGGGGTACGGTCCGTGCCGCTGCTGGTGGTCAGCCACTTCCACGTCGACCACGTGGGCGGCCTGGACGGGGTGTTCCGGGGGCGGCGGGTGGGTGCGGTGCTCACCCCGCAGTGGCCGGAGCCGGGTGAGGGGCGGGCCGCGGTCGAGCGGGTGGCCGCCGCGAACGCGGTCCCGGTGGTGGCGATCGGTGCCGGCTGGACCCGGGCGGTCGGTCCGCTGGCGCTGACCCTGCTCGGCCCGACCTATCCGATCCACGGCACCCGTTCGGATCCGAACAACAACTCGGTGGTGCTCCGGGCGCAGGTGCGCGGCACCGTGGTCCTGCTGACCGGCGACGCGGAGTCCGAGGAGCAGCGGGCGCTGCTGGACCGGTTCCCGTCCCACCTGCTGCGGGCGGATGTGCTGAAGGTCGCGCACCACGGCTCCGCGTACCAGGAACCGGCCTTCCTGGACACCGTGGCGCCGGCCGTGGCCCTGGTGCCGGTGGGCGCCGGCAACGGGTACGGGCACCCGAATCCCGGGGTGCTGGCCCGGTTGACCCGATCCGGCGCCCGGGTGCTGCGTACCGACCTGGACGGGGACCTGGCGGTGCTGACCGGCGGGAAGGGGCTCGCGGTGGCGGTACGCGGGCTGGATCCGGTCGAGGCCGGTCGATGACCCGCGGATGCCCTGTTCGGCGTTCCGGGCGGGACCGGTTGGCCGGCGGGGCGATCGGGGTGGCTCGGTCTCCGAGCTGGACCTGGAGGGCCTCGGCGGCTGATCGGCACGGTGCGGGGCCCGGTGATCCTGCCGGGCCCCTGATGCTTCCCGGTGACCGCGCCGGGTCCGACGCCGACCGGTCCTGAGTGGATCGCCCGGGACCCCCCGGTCGGCCTCCCCCGGGCGGACCGCCGGCGGCACTGCGCCAGTTCGGGCGGAGTGCCGGTGGCCCCGGCCACTCCCCGGCGGACCGGTCCGGCGGCGGGCCAGCGTCCGGCGGGCGGGCCGGCCGCGCCGCGAGGAGCTATGCCGGAATTAAGATAGATGTCTGGATTTGCGCTAAGTGCGGGGTCAGCCACGGCGACCGGGGTGACCAGGCCCGATGCGCCGGTGGGGCGTGCGACGATGACGGCGTGATCCCTGCCAGCCTCGCTCCTGTCCTGCTCGTGCTCGGCGACGAGGAACTGCTCGCCACCCGGGCGATCGCCGCCGCGGTCGACGCGGCCAGAGCCGCCGACCCCGCCGTCGACGTACGGGAGCACGAGGCGGGCACGTTGAGCCCGGGTGAGATCGCCGAGTTGCTCGGTCCGTCGCTGTTCGGTGGCCGTCGGGTGCTGGTCGTCCGATCCGGTCAGGACACCCGCAAGGACCTGGCGGCGGCGCTGCTGTCGTACGCGAAGAATCCCGACCCCGACGTGCAGTTGGTGGTGGCCCACGCCGGTGGGGCGAAGGGCAGGGCGTTCGCCGACGGGCTCCGGGCCGCCGGTGCCGAGGTCGTACCGGCCACGAAGCTGAAGGGGCACCGGGACCGGGTGGCCTTCGTGCGCGACGAGATACGCCGGGCTGGTGGACGATGCACCGAGGAGGCGGCCGAGGCGCTGATCGCGGCGGTCGGCAACGACCTGCGGGAGCTCGCCTCGGCCTGTTCCCAACTGGTCGCCGACACCGACGGGCGGATCGGGGTGGACACGGTCGCCCGCTACTACCGGGGGCGGGCGGAGGTCACCGGGTTCACGGTGGCCGACGCGGCGATGGTGGGCGACCTGCCGGGCGCTCTCGAAGCGCTGCGCTGGGCGCTGCACGTCGGCGTCGACCCCGTCCCGATCGCGGACGCGATCGCCGACGGCGTACGGACGGTGGCGCGGGTCAGCTCCGCCGGTCGGGGCAACGCCTACCAGCTGGCCAGCAGCCTCGGCATGCCGCCCTGGAAGGTCGAGAAGGCGCAGCGGGTGAGCCGGGGCTGGAGCCCGGAGGGCTTGGCCGACGCCATGCACGCCGCCGCCGAGTGCAACGCCGCCGTGAAGGGCGGGGCCGACGACCGGGGCTACGCCCTCGAACGAGCCGTCTTCGCGGTCGCCGCCGCACGTCAGGCGAGCAACCCCAGATGACCTGGTCGGCCGCGCTGTCACCCGAGGAGGAGCGGCTACGCCCGCTCTACGCCCGGGTGCTCCGGCTGCACCACGTCGACCCGGGCGGGATCCTCTGCTTCGTCTTCTTCGAGGGCACCGTGGTGCTCGGCCTGCTGCTCGCCCTGGCCGAGCTGGTGAGCTGGTGGGGGGTGCTGATCCTGCCCGCGACGGTGGCGGTGATGGTCAAGATCAACGATGTGGTGGCCGCCGCCGTGGTCCGCTCCGCGGCCCGGGTGCCCGCCGTCGAGCGGGAGCGGTTCCGCCGGGAGATGCAGCCGGCGGTTGGCCGGGCCACCGTCCCACGGCGTTCCCGGGCCGAGGTCGAGCGGTCGCCGGCCGGCTCCGTCGCCGCCTCGACGGGTACCCCGACGACCGGCCGCCTGCCGGCCCGGCTCGGCTCGGCGGGGCGTCCGCTCAGCATCACCGCGCTGATGCGGTCGCGGCCGGAGCTGGGCGGACAAGCCCGGCCCCGCCAGGAGTTGACCGCGAAGCCCCGGCCCTACGCCCTGCCGCCCGGGGAGCGGAAGCCCTACCCCGTCCCGGCGTCCGCCACCGGCCGGCCGCCCGGCCGGCAGGGCGGCGACGAGGGGGCGGGGGCTTCCGGCGTCGAGCGGGCGGACACCGATGGTGACCGGCCGGGTACCGGCGACGGGTCGACGGCGCCCGGAGCCGGCGCGGCCGAGCCGCGGTCGACGGCGACCCGTGCCGACCAGGTGGAGCCGCTGCCGGGGCCGGAAACCAGGCCCGGTAAGCCGCGCAACAGCCAGCCGTCCGAACGGTTGGACCAGCGGAGCGACCGCCGGTGGCCGAACCGGTTCGATCCGATGGACGCCCGGCAGCGGGCACGCCAGTCCGCCCGGCGCCGGTACGAGTGAGCACGCCCGCCGCCGGGACCATGGGCGCGGCGGCGGTCAGCGGAGCCGGCGATGGCCCTGCGTCAGTCCGTGGGCACAGCGAGTTGCCCCCGAGCCGGCGGGCTCGAGGGCCATCGTCAGATCGCGGATCGCCTCAGGAGGCGAGCGTCTGCAGGCGCTTGGCGATCGCAGACTTCCGGTTCGCCGCCTGGTTCGAGTGGATCACACCCTTGCTGGCCGCCTTGTCGAGGCGGCGTGCGGCGTCGCGCATCAGCTCGGTGGCCTTGTCGACGTCTCCGCTCTCGCTCGCCTCGTTGAACTTGCGGATGGCGGTCTTCAGCGACGACTTGACCGACTTGTTGCGCAGCCGGCGCTTCTCGTTCTGCCGGTTGCGCTTGATCTGGGACTTGATGTTCGCCACGCGACAGCCTCGTCCTGGTAGCTAGGGTTTCGTTTGCCTGATGCGCGGGCGACGTCGCACTGTCACGATGCGGCCGTGTCGGCACGCGCGAAGAGCTACGTTACCAGGTGAGCAGCGGGGGCAGCAAAACGCCTCGACCACGCACGGGGTCGGCTCACCGCCAACCCTGCCGCTCCGCCAGCCAGGCCAGCGCGGTCTCCCCGCTCCAGCGTTGGTGGGCGTGGATGTGCGGGGAGGCGGTACTGGGACCGGCCGCCGCCCGGATCAGCCAGTAACCGGAGAGTGCGGCGAGGGCGGCGTCCAGGGCGTCGGCGGGTGCGCCGTACGCCGCCGGATGCGCGCCGAAGAGCCCGTCGGCGTCCAGCCCGCTGGCGTACGCGGTGACCAGCAGGCCCGCCAGGTCGAACCAGGCCGGTCCGTAGCAGAGCCAGGTCCAGTCGCAGAGCCAGGCCGCGCCCGCCGCGTCGATGAGTACGTTGTCGACGCGCAGGTCGCAGTGGATCATCGACCTGCTTTCGGCGTACGCCGGCAGCAGGGACTCCAGCGCGGCCAGCTCGTCCAGCCGGGATCGGGCGGTGGTGGGCAGGTCGGGCAGCGCCTCGCGTCCGGCGGCCAGCTCGGCCCACCAGGCGAGATCGGCGCGGGCCAGGTCGGCGAGCTGGGGCGCCCCGAGGGCGGCCAGTGTGACGGGCGGTTCGCGCAGCGCGTCGGCGACGGCCGCGTACGCCAGGAGCGTCGCGTCCAGTTCGGCGGGGCGCCAGGGCAGGGCCGGCATCCGCCCCTCGATGGCGTCCATGCAGACGACGTGGTGCCCGGCCGCGGTGAGGGTCCAGCGGGGGCGGGCGACGGCGAGGCCGGACGGAAGCGCGGAGGTGACCGCCGCCTCGCGGGCGTACCAGTCACTGAGGTGGCGCTGGTCCACCAGGGAGGCGGCCTTGACGAAGACCCGGTCCCCGGCGGTGGTGTGCAGTACGGCCGCGAAGCCCCGGGTGAAGCCGCCGCCGGCCGTACCGGCCCAGGTGACCGGGGCGCCCAGTCGGGCCGCGATCGCGGCTCGCAGCTCCGCGGGCAGGTCGGCCCAGTCGGGGCGCACGGCGGTCGCGCCGTACGGCACGGGCGGCAACGGGATCGCACGCATGGGGACCATCCTGCCCCGTGCGCCGGCCGGCGCCGCCCCGGCCGCGCGGGGGTGCGGACCGCGGGTGGTCCGGGTCACGCCCGGGGGCGGCGGTCCGGTTGGTTCGACGCGTCCGCGCCCGGGAGGGCCGGAGTCGGTCCTGGCCGAGCAGACGGCCGGCGGGCCAGGGCGCTGTTCCCCGGGCGCCGCCAGCGGGCCGGGCGCGGCGGCGGGCCGGGCGGCGGCAGCGGGCCGGGCGTCCCGGCTGGCAGACTGCCCGGTCATGCGGACCGACGAGTTCTGGGCACTGATGGACGCGGCGCGGGCGGGCGCCGACGGAACGGCGGCAGCCGTGGCGCAGCGGGTGGTCGCGGAGCTGTCCCGCCGCGACGCCACCGAGATCGTCGGATTCGACCGGCACCTGGACCGCGTGCTGACGGCCTCGCACCGGGAGGATCTGTGGGGTGCCGCGTACCTGATCAACGGGGGCTGCTCCGACGACGGCTTCGACCACTTCCGTGGCTGGTTGATCACTCAGGGGCGGACGGTCTTCGCCCGGGCGGTCGCCGAACCGGACTCGCTGGCGGAGCTGCCGGTGGTCCGCCGGGCCGCCGAGACGGGTGCCGAGTTCGAGGCCGGGGAGATGCTCTCGGTGGCGGAGAAGGCGTACCACCGGGTCACCGGGGAGGACCTGCCGGCGGCGGCCGATCCGGCGCCGCTTCCGCAGGTGGGTGACTTCTGGGACTTCGACGACGAGGAGGAGGCACGTCGCCGGCTGCCTCGGCTCGCCGGCCTCTTCCTGGAGCCGCCGGGGGAGTGACGCCGAGCCGCCGGGGGAGTGACGCCGAGCCGTCGGGGGAGTGACGCCGATCCCGCCGCCGGGGCAGTGACGCCAGGACGGGGCGGACGGGCGGACCGGCGGGGCGAGGCCGCCGGAGGAGTGTGCTGATTCCCGTCCGGGCGGCGTGGGATCATAGAGGGCGGCCGGTGCATGCCGGCCGTCGCTCACCGCCAGTCGGCGACCAGACCAGCCACGCGACGAGAACGGACTGCTGTGCCACCGACGCTCGACCCCGGCATGAACACCCCCGGTGCCACCGACCCCGGTCGGATCAGAAACTTCTGCATCATCGCCCACATCGACCACGGCAAGTCGACCCTGGCCGACCGGATGCTGCAGCTCACCGGTGTGGTCGACCCCCGGCAGATGCGCGCCCAGTATCTCGACCGGATGGACATCGAGCGGGAACGCGGCATCACGATCAAGAGCCAGGCGGTCCGCATGCCGTGGACCATCCGCGAGGGCGACCGGCAGGGCGAGCAGGCCGTGCTCAACATGATCGACACGCCGGGGCACGTGGACTTCACCTACGAGGTGTCCCGCTCGCTGGCCGCCTGTGAGGGCGCCATCCTGCTGGTTGACGCCGCGCAGGGGATCGAGGCCCAGACGCTGGCCAATCTCTATCTCGCGATGGAGAACGACCTGCACGTCATCCCGGTGCTCAACAAGATCGACCTGCCGGCCGCCCAGCCGGACAAGTACGCCGAGGAGTTGGCGCACCTGATCGGCGGAGACCCGGGCGACTGCATCCGGGTCTCCGGCAAGACCGGCGAGGGGGTGGCCTACCTGCTCGACGAGATCGTCCGGCAGTTCAAGCCGCCGGTCGGTGACGCGGCGGCGCCGGCCCGCGCCATGATCTTCGACTCGGTCTACGACGTCTACCGGGGAGTGGTGACCTACGTCCGGGTCATCGACGGCCGGATCGAGGCGCGCGACAAGATCAAGATGATGTCTCTCGGCACGGTGCACGAGCTGCTGGAGCTCGGGGTGATCTCGCCGGAGATGGAGAAGGCCGGGGCGCTCGGCGTCGGCGAGGTGGGCTACCTGATCACCGGCGTGAAGGACGTACGCCAGTCCCGGGTCGGCGACACGGTGACCATCAACGCCCGGCCGGCGACCCAGGCGCTGGGCGGCTACAAGGACCCGAAGCCGATGGTCTACTCCGGCCTCTACCCGATCGACGGCTCTGACTACCCGGCCCTGCGGGACGCGCTGGACAAGCTCAAGCTGAACGACGCCGCGCTCAACTACGAGCCGGAGACCTCGGCCGCCCTCGGCTTCGGCTTCCGGTGCGGCTTCCTCGGCCTGCTGCACCTGGAGATCATCGGGGAGCGGCTGGAGCGCGAGTTCGGGCTGGACCTGATCTCGACCGCGCCGAACGTCGTCTACCGGGTCGCCCTGGAGGACGGCTCCGAGGTGACGGTCACCAACCCGAGCGAGTACCCGACCGGCAAGGTCGCGGAGGTGTACGAGCCGGTGGTCCGGGCCACCGTGCTGACCCCGAACGACTACGTCGGCGCGGTGATGGAGCTGTGCCAGGGACGCCGCGGTTCCCTGAAGGGGATGGACTACCTCTCCGCGGACCGGGTCGAGCTGCGCTACACCCTGCCGCTCGGCGAGATCATCTTCGACTTCTTCGACCAGCTCAAGAGCCGTACCAAGGGCTACGCCTCGCTGGACTACGAGCCCTCGGGCGAGCAGGAGTCCGACCTGGTCAAGGTCGACATCCTGCTCAACAGCGAGCCGGTGGACGCGTTCAGCGCCATCGTGCACAAGGACAAGGCGTACAACTACGGCGTCGGGATCGCGGCGAAGCTGCAGAAGCTGATCCCCCGGCAGCAGTTCGAGGTGCCGATCCAGGCGGCGATCGGCAACCGGGTGATCGCCCGGGAGACGATCCGGGCGATCCGCAAGGACGTGCTGGCCAAGTGCTACGGCGGTGACATCACCCGGAAGCGCAAGCTGCTGGAGAAGCAGAAGGAGGGGAAGAAGCGGATGAAGATGGTGGGCCGGGTCGAGGTGCCGCAGGAGGCCTTCATCGCCGCGCTCTCCACCGGCGACTCCGGCGACGGTAAGGCCGGCGGCAAGAAGTGAACCCCCGGGGGTACGGGCCCGGCGCCTCTTTCTGCCCCCGGTGCGCCGCACCGCTGTCCGGCCCGCCGCCGACGACCTGCGTCGGCTGCGGGTACCAGCTCTTCGTCAACCCCCGTCCCACCGTCGGCCTCTTCGTCCTCGACCGCGACCCCCGCCCGGCGGAGGGTGCCGGCGGGTCGGCGCCGCGCTTCCTGGCTCTCCGGCGGGCGTCGCCGCCGATGGCCGGACGCTGGGAGACGCCGGGCGGCTTCTGCGACGGCTGGGAACACCCCGCCGACGCCGCGGTGCGCGAGGCCCGCGAGGAGCTCGGGGTGGAGGTCACCCTCGGTGACTTCATCGGGATGTACGTCGGCAGTTACGAGTTCCAGGACGAGCTTCTGCCGGTGCTGGACAGCTTCTTCCTGGCGACTTTGGGTGATCAAGAAATCACGTTGGACCCTGCCGAGTCCTCCGAGATGGCCTGGTTCTCCCTGCTCAGCCCGCCGCCGCTGGCCTTCTCCACGATGGATGCGGCCGTTCGGGACGCGGCGCGACGTCTGGGGCAACTGGTCGGTTTGGTTTCTCCGGCCGCCGGGAATCTAGCAGTCACCACAACAACGTGTGACGACTGAAGGAGGACGGCCGTGGAACTCACCGTCTGGGGTATCATCACCGCGCTCATCGTTGGCCTCGTCATCGGCGCCCTCGGCCGTCTGGTCGTACCGGGTCGTCAGGACATCCCGATCTGGCTGACCATGCTGATCGGTGTCGGCGCCGCGCTGCTCGGCACGGTCATCGCCCGGGCCACCGGAGTGGCGACGACCCGCGGGGTCGACTGGATCGAGCTGCTGATCCAGATCGCGCTGGCCGCCATCGCGGTCGCGCTGGTGGCCGGGGTCGGCCGACGCCGCCGGGTCACCCGCTACTGACACAACCCCCAGCAGATCCGCGGCGAGGGGCGCCGGGCCGATCGGCCCGGCGCCCCTCGCCGTTGTGCGCGTGCCTGTAAGGAGGGGGCCCTTCCTATACAAAAAACGATAGGAAGGGCCCCCTCCTTACCCGGCCGTGCTCAGCGCAGCCAGGGGATGCTGCGGTCCAGCAGACCGCGTTCCTTCAGCTCCTTGCGCAGCGGGATCTCGTCGTCCACGTAGCCGTTCCAGTTGATGCCCCAGTAGTTGGCGGTGTGCGTACCCTCGCCGATCAGCTGGCGCTGCACCGGGGTGCGGTTCGCGTACCACTCGCCGTTCACGTCCGGGTGCAGCTCGTCCAGCGGCCGGATCCACCGGTAGGTGTAGCCGACGAAGAGCATCTTCCGGGTGATGTTGGAGAGGTTGGTGGACCGGGAGTGCCACTGCCGCCGGTCGAAGATGAACGCGTCACCGGGGTTGGCGGTGATCTCGACGGTGCCCTCCGGGTCGGGGTTGTGCACCGAGAGGTCGGCCGGGCGGGGCAGCGAGTTCCACAGGTGGCTGCCCGGGATCACCTTGGTGGCGCCCCGGCCCGTCTCCGACAGGTCGGAGAGCACGTAGGCGACCTTCAGCGAGAACATCGGCCGCGGCAGGTTCGGGTCCATCGTCTCCGGGTCGGAGTTCTGCCGGTAGCCGTCCTGGTGCCAGCCCCAGTACGGCTTCTCGGGCTCCAGTGCCGGCGGCGTGACGTCCAGGTGGTTGTGGTGGGTGTAGATGTTCCAGCCCGCCAGGCCCCACATGTACGGGAACGCGATCGGGTGGGTGAGCAGGTTGCCGAAGAGCTCGTCCCGCTCCAGGAAGCCGAGCAGGTGCAGCGTGCCGTCCTTGGTGGTGTTGCCGGCGGCCTTCTCCTCCGCGTAGACCCGGTCCACCGCCGCCTCCAGGGCCGCGCGGTGGTCCTCGGTCAGGACGTTGCGCAGCAGCAGGAAGCCCTGCTCGTGGAACTCCTTGCGGTCCGTGTCACTGATCGGCTCGTAACCCGTCCGGCCGCCGTAGTCGAACACCGCGTCCATCCCTCCCCATAGGGTGAAACTTTCTCTGAGCACACAGGCTGCCGATCGTAACGTGCGGGGCAAGACCCGCAAGGGCGTGCTCAGCCCGGGTGCGCGGCGGGCCCGGTTGGTCCTACGCACGGAAGCTGCGATCTCACGGGACGTCACGGAAAGGTGATCTGGCCCGACGAAATCGAGCGCTATGTCCCGTTGTGCAGTCACCGCGAGTCAAACATCGTGGGTCTGGGCAAGCGCGTGGGGCGCGAGGGCGTGGCGGGCGGCCGGCTCAGTCCGCGAAGACCTCGGCGACCACCCTGTCGGTGCTGGGCGGCGCGTCCCGCACCGGAGCCCAGGTCCCCTCGTCGGCCGTCCACTGCAGGTCGGCGTAGCGCACCCGGCGGACGCCATGGTCCCCGGCGTGCGACACCAGCCAGTGCGCGTACCGCCAGCCGGCCTGCGCGTCCGCGGTCGCCACGGTCAGGCCGACCAGCTCGGCCGCCGCGGCGGTCTCCAACCGGCCCCAGTCCAGCCTCAGGCCGGCGGTGAGGGCGGTGGTCGCGGCGGTGCCCCGCAGCACCGGCTCCCGTTCGCCGGAGCAGGCCACCGCGCCCGTCGCGTTGCCGAGCAGGGCCCGGGTCAGCACCGCCGAGTCGTCCGCCCACTGCTGGTAGGCCCGGGGGAAGGCGGAGCGCTGCACCGCCTGGGCGGCGACGGTGACCTCCATCGACTCCCAGCCGCGCACCTTCCGCAGGGCGTTGTAGAACTTGGTCGCGGCGTAGCGCGGGTCGCGGATCTGCTCCGGCGTGCCCCACCCCTGGCTCGGCCGCTGCTGGAACAGCCCGATCGAGTCGCGGTCACCGCCGGCGAGGTTGTGCAGTTGGGACTCCTGGAACGCGGTGGCGAGCGCGACCACGACCGCCTGCTCCGGCATCTTGCGCCGGATCCCCACCGCCGCGATCGTCGCCGCGTTCGCCATCTGCTCGGCGTTGAGGGCGACCCGGCCGTCCGCCTCGACCACGCAGCCCCGGGAGATCCTCGGCAGCGTGAGGGTGTCGCCCAGCTCCCGCGCCCCGAGGTAGAGGCCGAAACCGGCGACCGCTGCCAGGGCCACTCCCGCTGCCACCATCGACCGAGCCCGCACCGCCACCCCCTGCTCGATAATGGACACAGCGTACGTCGCCCGCCCAAAAACTGTGCCTACCGCTGTGACGAGTCCCACCCGGCCCGTTCGACCCGGGCGGGGCTAGTCCCCGGATACCCACCGTGGCGGCCGTTTCTCCCGGAACGCCGCGACGCCCTCGCGCCCCTCCTCGGAGTGGAAGTACCGGACGGACAACTCGGTCAACTCGGCGAGATCGGCGCGGAACCCGGCCGCCGGGGGGCGGCGCAGCAGTTCCTTCACCCCGACCGACGCGCCCGGCGCGCCGCGTAGCAGGGCGGCGCAGTACGAGGCGACCGTCTCGTCCAGCGCCTCCGCCGTGGTGACGCCGGTGACGAGCCCGATCTCGGCCGCGCGGCGTCCGTCGAAGGTGTCACCGGTCAGGTACAGCTCGGCGGCGGCCCGCGGGTGCAGCCGGGGCAGCACGGTCGCGGAGATGACCGCCGGGATCACCCCGATCCGTACCTCGGTGAAGGCGAATGTCGCATCCTGCGCGCAGATCGCGATGTCGGCCGCCGCGATCAGCCCCAGCCCGCCGGCCCGGGCCGGGCCGCCGACCCGGGCCACCACCGGCTTCGGGCACTCCCACACGGCGGTGAGCAGGTCGCCCAGCATCGCCACCGGGACCGTGCCGCTCTGGTACGCCGCGGCGGTCTCCTTCAGGTCCGCTCCGGAGCTGAAGACCGGCCCGGTGTGCGAGAGCACCACCACCCGTACGACGTCGTCCGCCACCGCGGCGGCCAGCCCGGCGATCAGCTCGATCATCAGCGGCGTGGAGAGCGCGTTGCGGTTGTGCGGGCTGTCCAGGGTGAGCGTGGTCACCCCGTGCGCGGTCGAGACCCGGACGAGCGGGGCGGGGGCGGAGGTCATGCCGGCACACTAGTCGTATGCCCGGCACCCTCCCCGCAGGCCGACCCGTACCCGTCGACGGCGCGCTGCCCGAGACCGCGCTGGCCCAGGCCGGTGCGCGCGGGTTCGGCGTCTACGTCCACGTCCCGTTCTGCGCCAGCCGGTGCGGCTACTGCGACTTCAACACGTACACCGCCGGTGAACTGGGCGGGGGTGTGAGCCGGGAGGGCTACGCCGACCAGGTCCTCGCCGAGCTGGCGCTGGCCGGCCGGGTGCTCGGCGGGCGCCCCCCGGCCCGGGTCGACACGGTCTTCGTCGGCGGCGGCACGCCGACCCTGCTGCCCCCGGACGACCTGGCCCGGATCCTGGACGGCATCGACCGGCTCTGGGGTCTGGCCGGCGACGTCGAGGTGACCACCGAGGCCAACCCCGAGTCGGTGACGCCGGAGTCGCTCAAGGAGCTGCGGGCGGCCGGCTACAACCGGATCTCGCTGGGCATGCAGTCGGCCGCGCCCGGGGTGCTCGCCATCCTGGACCGCCGGCACTCCGCCGGTCGGGCGACGGCCGCCGCCCGGGAGGCCCGGGACGTCGGGTTCGACCACGTCAACCTGGACCTGATCTACGGCACGCCGGGGGAGAGCGCCGAGGACTTCGCGGCCTCGCTGGACGCCGCGATCTCCGCCGGGGTCGACCACGTCAGCGCGTACGCCCTGATCGTGGAGGAGGGCACCCGGCTGGCCGTCCGGATGCGGCGCGGCGAGCTGCCGTACCCCGATGACGACGTGGCGGCGGACCGTTACCTGGCCGCGGAGGCCGCGCTCTCCGGTGCCGGTTTCTCCTGGTACGAGGTCTCCAACTGGGCCCGGACGCCGGCCGCGCGGTGCCGGCACAACCTGCTCTACTGGACCGGCGGCGACTGGTGGGGCCTCGGGCCGGGCGCGCACAGCCACGTCGGCGGAGTCCGCTGGTGGAACGTGAAGCATCCGAGCGCGTACGCGGCGCGGCTCGGCGCCGGGGAGTCACCCGGGCAGGGCCGGGAGCTGCTGTCGGCGGCGGACCGGCGGGTGGAGGACGTGATGCTGCGGCTCCGGTTGGCCTCCGGGTTGCCGCTGGCGGTGCTGGACGACGCGGGCCGGTCGGGAGCGGCCGAGGCGCGCGACGCGGGGCTGCTCGACGGGGCGGAGTACGACGTGGGCCGGGCCGTGCTCACGCTGCGCGGGCGGCTGCTCGCCGACGCGGTCGTCCGGGACCTGCTGCCCTGAACCGCGGATGCGTCCGTGCGGGATCCGCTGCCGGACCCCGCACGGGTCACCTCGACCGGTGCCCGACGCCGGTCAGGTCACCATCCGGTAGCTCATCGGGTAGCGGTAGAGGCTGCCCTCGTTGGCCTTGATGCCGCCGACGATCGCGAAGATCACCATGATCGCCAGGGTGATCAGGGGCAGGAAGGAGAGGATGCCGAAGCTGCACACCGCGAGGATGCTGGCGGCGATGGTGGCGATCCCCCAGGTGATCTGGAAGTTCAGCGCCTCGACGGCGTGCGCGCGGACCGTGGGTGATTCGTTCCCCTTGGCCAGCATCGCGACGAGCGGGGCGATGAAGCCCACCAGGACGCCGCCGAAGTGCGCGATCAGTGCCCAGGTCTTCTCGTCGCTGTTCGCGTAGCCGGCCGGCGCCGGTCCGCCGGGGTGGCCGCCCGGTCCGCCGGGGTAGCCGCTCGGGCCCGGTCCGCCGGGGTAGCCGCTCGGGCCCGGTCCGCCGGGGTAGCCGCTCGGGCCCGGTCCGCCGGGGTAGCCGCCCGGTCCGCCGGGGTAGCCGCCGCCCGGGGGGTAGCCGCCGTCCGGGGTGGGCGGGGGATAGGCGCCCCCGCCCGGGGTCGGCGGCGGATAGGCCGCGCCGCCGGAGCTGGGTGGCGGGTATCCCTCGCCCGGCATCGGATGCGATCCGGGAGGCGGCGGCGAGGTCGGGTCGGGCCAGGGGCCGCCCTCTCCGGGCGGGCGGGGCGGTTCGGTCATGGGGCCACCGTAGGGGGCCGGATCAAGGCGCGCCAGACGGGCCGGCTGATTGAATCTGGACAATAGCCGGCCGCGCCTGGTATGTGCCCCGAGGTAGGGTGAGCTGGCCGGCCGGATTGTCGGGGCCGGGGGGTGGCCGGCCAAATGATCATCGCCTACGGGGGGTTCTTGGTCGTAGACTGGCACTCGCTACAGTCGAGTGCCAAAGATGGGTGTCGTGATCCGACCGTCGGGGCCGCTCCGGTCGCGCCGGCTCCGGAGTCGGCGCGTCGCAGGGAGGTGAGGATGGGTCTCGACGACCGCAAGCTGGACGTACTCCGGGCGATCGTGGAGGACTACGTCGCCACCCAGGAGCCGGTCGGCAGCAAGGCGCTGGTCGAGCGCCACCAGCTCGGGGTCTCCCCGGCCACCGTCCGCAACGACATGGCAGTGCTGGAGGAGGAGGGCTACATCCGGCAGCCGCACACCAGTGCCGGCCGGGTGCCCACCGACCGCGGCTACCGACTCTTCGTCGACCGGCTCTCCCGGGTCAAGCCGCTCACCCCGGCCGAACGCCGGGCGATCGAGCGCTTCCTGGTCGGCGCGGTCGACCTCGACGACGTGGTGCACCGTACGGTGCGGCTGCTGGCCCAGTTGACCCGCCAGGTCGCCGTCGTGCAGTACCCCAGCCTGACCCGCTCCTCCGTACGACACCTGGAGCTGGTGCCGATCTCCACGACCCGGCTGATGCTGGTCATGATCGCCGACACCGGCCGGGTGGAGCAGCGCCTGGTGGAGCTGCCCGCGCCGGTGGGTGCGGACGACGTGACGGACCTGCGCCGGATCCTCAACGAGAAGCTCTGCGGCAACCGGCTCTCCGACACCCCGCCGCTGGTCCAGGTGCTGGTCGACGAGGTGCCGGCCGAGCTGCGCGCCACGATGGCCACGCTCTCCACCGTCCTGCTGGAGACGCTCATCGAGCGCTCCGAGGAGCGGATCGCCCTAGCCGGCACCGCCAACCTGACCCGGGCCGGGCTGCTGGACTTCCAGGGGTCGCTGCGGCCGATCCTGGAGGCGCTGGAGGAGGAGGTCATCCTGCTCAAGCTGATCGGCGAGGTCGAGCCGAGCACGCTGCGGGTCCGGATCGGTGACGAGAACGAGTTCGACAACCTGCGCGCGACCTCGGTGGTCAGCACGGGATACGGTCCGGGGGCCACCATCGTCGGCGGGCTCGGCGTCCTGGGCCCGACCCGGATGGACTACCCGGGCACCATTGCCACGGTGCGCGCCGTGGCACGCTACGTCGGCGACGTGTTGGCGGAGAACTGAACACCGACCGACGTGACCAGCAGACTGATCCGACGAGACACTGACCTGACGACCGGCGGACGGTAACGCGAGACATGAGGACACGGAACGCAGTGGCCAAGGACTACTACGGAATTCTCGGCGTCAGCCGGGACGCCTCCGACGACGAGATCAAGCGCGCCTACCGGAAGCTGGCGCGGCAGTTCCATCCGGACGTGAACCCGGACCCGGAGGCGCACGAGAAGTTCAAGGACATCAACGCCGCGTACGAGGTCCTCTCGGACGACCAGAAGCGGCAGATCGTCGACCTGGGCGGCGACCCCCTCGCCCCCGGTGGCGGTCCCGGGGCGGGCCCGGGTGGCGCCGGCGGGCCCTTCGTCGGCTTCCAGGACATCATGGACGCGTTCTTCGGTGCCGCGGGCGGCTCCCGGGGGCCCCGTCCCCGGACCCGGCCGGGTGCCGACGCGATCCTCCGGCTCGAACTGGACCTGCATGAGACGGCGTTCGGCGTGGAGGCGCCGATCGCGGTCGACACGGCGGTGCTCTGCACCACCTGCTCCGGTGCCGGTACGGCGGCCGGCACGCACCTGGCCACCTGCGAGGCGTGCGGTGGTCGGGGCGAGGTGCAGTCGGTGCAGCGAACCTTCCTCGGCCAGGTGGTGTCGTCCCGGCCGTGCACCGTCTGCCAGGGCTACGGCACCGTCATCCCGCACCCCTGCCCCACCTGCGCCGGTGACGGGCGGGTGCGTACCCGCCGCTCGCTGACCGTCAAGATCCCGGCCGGGGTGGAGGACGGCATGCGGATCCGGCTCGCCCAGCAGGGTGAGGTGGGCCCGGGTGGCGGTACGGCCGGTGACCTCTACGTGGAGATCCACGAGCGCCCGCACGACGTCTACTCCCGCAAGGGCGACGACCTGCACTGCCGGGTGACCGTGCCGATGACCGCGGCCGCGCTGGGCACCCGGCTGACCATCAAGACGCTGGACAGCGAGGAGCCGGTGGACGTCAAGCCGGGCACCCAGCCGGGCAGCACGCTGCGGCTGCGGGCCCGGGGCGTGCCGCACCTGCGCGGCACCGGCCGGGGCGACCTCTACGTGCACCTCGACGTGCGCACGCCCACCAAGCTCGACGCCGACCAGGAGCGGATGTTGCGCGACTTCGCCAAGACCCGCGGCGAGGAGGTCGCGGAGCTGAGCAAGCAGGGCGGCTTCTTCTCCCGGATGCGCGACGCCTTCAACGGCCACGCCTGACCCCCGCCCCCGCGCAGGATCGTCGTGATCAGGGACCTTTCCGCGCGTGTCGTCGGCCTGTCCCGATAACGGCTCCCTGATCACGACGATCATCG
>NZ_JBNJMX010000016.1:0-71812 GCF_050936375.1 Plantactinospora sp. CA-290183
TGCCTGCTGGAGGTCGACGCGGGCGACGGTCTCGACGAGGACGCCCAGCAGGCGAGCGGTGCTCGCGTTCTGCGACGGCTGCTGCTCGGCGGCGGTGGCGAACGGAGGGCACTGGGGTTCAGTGCCTGGGACGGCCGGCGCCGCTCACGGCATGGCCGCCGAAAGCGAGGACGCTGGCGGCGCGCGGGCGAACCGCAGCACGTTGCCGTACGGGTCGATGACCTCCAGGGTCGGGCCGCCCGGCGCGTTCGCGTCCACCCCCGGGCGCAGCGCCGCCTCCGGCTGAGCGAGCAGTTCGGCGCGGAGCGCGTACACGTCGTCGACCGGAAACCACACCACGCCGTGCGGACTGCCGTCGCCGTGGTGCTCGGACAGGTGCAGCAGCGCGGTCGAGCGCGACACCTGTACGTACAGCGGCAGCCCCGGCTCGAACCGGTGTGCCCAGTCCACCGTGAAGCCCAGGTAGTCGACGTAGAACCGCAGCGCCACCTCGGCTGAGAGCACGCGCAGGACCGGCACCCCGGGGCTGATCACCGGTGTCCGGGACCGCCCGGCGGCGCCACGACGCCGCCAGGACGTTCCAGTCCCTGGCCCCGTGCTGGTGTGCGACCAGTTCCAGGGCGAGGCTGTGCGGGATCTCGATCCCCGCCTCGGCGAGATCGCGCCGGAGCAGTCTGGCGAGACCCTTGGCCCGCCAGCAGGCATTCGTGGCGGTCATGCTCGGCCTTCCGCGCGGCTACACCGGCCGGTGCTCGCGTTGTCGGCGGACGCCGCGCTCGAAAGCCGGGCTCGACTCGACCTGTCCGGCGCATTCACCGAACCCCTCAGGGGCGCGAGCGGCTGGCTGCACCGAGCCGCCACCACCGTAGCCGAACCGGAACCCGGGCACCATCCGGCGCCGGCCCCCTCAGCGCTGGGACCGGCAGCGGGTCAGTCGTCGTCCTGGTCGTCCGCGTCGTCGTCCTGGTCGTCGTCCTGGTCGTCGTCCTGGTCGTCGTCCCGGTCGTCCGCGTCGTCGTCCGCGTCGTCGTCCTGCTCGGTCCGGACGACCGCGCCGGTGGTCGCGTCCACGTCCACCTCGAACTCCCGGCCGTCCCTGGTCAGCTCCACGCTCCACACCGCCCGGCCGTGCTCCTGCTCCCGCTCCACCTCGTCGAGCTGGCCCCCGCCGGCACTGCCCATCGCGATCTCGACGGCCCGCTCGGAGCTCACCTCACCGGCGGCCGGAGCGGTTCCGGTCGGGCCGGGCGTACCGGTCGGGCCGCCCGGCGTACCCGTCGGCTACCAGTCCGTCGTCAAGTCGACACCGCCGTCACCGGTCCCGCCAGGGCGTGGTCGCCGAAGGCGTCCGCCGTGGTCTCCACTCGGGCGCGCCCGCGCCGATCGCGGTGCCCACGATGGCGGCGGCGGCCAGCGTGCCGCCCACGGTCACGATCAGCGTCTTGCGCCGCATCACAGTTCCTCGCCAGCCGGACCCGCTGCCCGGTGTCGAGCGTTGTTGTTCGCTCCGGCGCCGGATAGCGGCGCGCCGGGTGAACGCCAGGTCTTGCAAAGAGTCACCGCGGCGCGGCACCGCGCAGGCCGGGCGCGGACCTTCGATGGCCTGCCGCCGCCACGGCGGCCAGGAATCGCCACACCAGCGAGGGCAAGAGCATGATCGGTGCCAACCGGGTCGTCGCCGGCACCAGGCCGGCCAGCGCCAGCAGTCCGACCGTCAACTGGACCCGGCTGACCTGCGCGAAGACGGTGTAGCTGAGCACCAGCCGGCCGATCAGGAACAGCGCCGGGCCACCGATGATCGCCCCGGCCCAGGCGGGCGGGGTGTCGCCGTAGGGGCGTTCGATCACGAGTTGCCCACCGACCGCCGCGTCCATGATGCCGGCCACGATCACCAGGTGGACGAACGCGGAGCGGCTCAGTTGGCTTGATCCAGCCGAGGCAGCGATGGTGGTGGTCATCAGCTCCCCGGCGCGGTGGATGTAGATCCGCCAGATCAGCACCGTGGTGATGAAGACCACCGTGAGTGCCTGGGCGTCCCGCACCGTGTACCGGCTCTGGCTGAACGCGTCGACGGTCACGAAGAGCGACGCGCCGAGCGCGATGATCACGAACTGCCGGTAGCGCTCGGCGATCCGCTCACCCACCCCTGGCCGGGTGGCCGGTGCCGGGACTTCACGCAAGCGGCTGGCCGGAGCAGGCATGCCAGGCGTACTCCACCACACCGCCCAGAGCGCGGGCTGGCCGTTGCAGTCGCCGAATCCACGCACGAGCAGACGACCCCAGAACAGGATCCGGCGGACTTGGGCCCAGTCGGTCGGCGCAGAGGCCGGTCCTGACATTGCGGACGACGTACGACGAAGAGCAGCAAGCCGCTGTACGCGTGCCGGCCACTGGTGTCGCCAGTGGCAGGCTGCCGGCCATGATCGCGATGATCTGGGTGACCACCACCGGGTGGCTCAGGTCCACCGAGTCACCGGCCCAGGCGGTGAACGCCCGACCAGGGTGAACGCCAGGAGCAGCAGAGCAGGCCAGGCCGACCGCCGGCCCAGCTCAGATCGTCGACCAGCCGCTCCGAGAGGGCGATCAGCGCGAAGACGTACGCCAGGTCGAAGAAGAGTTCCAGGAAGGTTGGGCGGGTCGCCTGGTCCAGACCGTCCGCCCAGCTCCCGTCGTCGGATGTTCGAGCCTGGTCCGGCCACTGGCGCCACCGTTGGCTGAACACGGCGATGTCGAAGAGCAGGAGAGCAACCAGCGTGAAGCCGTCAGAGAGTGCCGGGGGCGACGACCGAGGTGCCGCCCCGATCGGCGGCGCGAGCTCATACCCCATCGCCCTGGAACTCTTCTTCGACCTGGTCTACATCTTCATGCTCTCCCGGCTGTCCCAGGGACTGGCCGACGATCTCAGCGTCCGCAACGCGGCGCAGGTGGCCGTGCTGCTGCTCGCCGCGTGGTGGGTCTGGGTGCTGACCGCGTGGCTCACCGACCTGTTCAACCCCCGGCTGCCGGTGATCCAGGCGCTGGTCCTGGTGATCATGTTCGGCACCCTGGTCATGGCGGTGGTAGTGCCGGGGGCCTTCGAGGAGCACGGGGCCGCCTTCGTGGCCGCGTACTTCGGCATCCACATCGCCCGGGACGCCGTCCTCATCCCGGGCACCCGGGTGCACCGGCCCATCCAGGCCAGAAGCATCCGGGTCTTCTTCTGGTTCCTGGTCACCGCCGGGCTGTGGATCGGCGGGGCGTTCACGCACGGAACGGCCCGCCTGGTGCTCTGGGGGATCGCGGTGACCGTCGACCTCGGCTCCGCCCGGATCGGCTGGCCCACGCCACGGCTGGGCCGCACCGAGCTGGCGAGTCAGATCTTCGCCGGGATGCACCTGTCCGAGCGCCACCGGCAGATCCTCATCATCGCGCTCGGCGAGCTGATCCTGACCGCCGGCCTCGGGCTCGCCCGCAGCGACTTCGAGGCGGGCCGGGTGGCCGTCTGCGCGGTGGCGTTCGTCAACGCGGTGCTGCTCTACCAGCTCTACTTCCACCGGATCCGGCAATTTCAGGGACCACAGGACGTCGCGGCGGTGGAACGGGTCCAGCCGGGCACCGCCACCTCGTACCGGCACCTGGTGATGGTGGCCGGCGCCGTGGTGATCTCGGCCGGCACCTCGCTGGCCCTCACCCGCCCGTTCGGGACGGCGCCGGTGGCCTGGATCGTCGTCCTGCTGGGCGGTCCCGCGCTGTTCCTGCTCGGCACCGCCCTCTTCGACTACGTGATGACCGGGCGGATCCTCTGGTCCCGGCTGGTCGCCATCCTGGCGCTGGTCGCGGCCGGCCCGGCGATGCCGCTGCTCCCGCCGCTCGGGATCATGGTCGTGGCGAACCTCGTCCTGCTCCTCACCCTGCTCGCCGGGGTGACCGCCGCCCGGCGCCGGCCTCCCGCCTGACCCGGCACGACCGGGGACGGGTCCGGCCGCACGGCTCGGCGCACTGCACGGCTGGGCGCACTGCACGGCTGGGCGCGCGGTCAGGCTGGGCGCGCGCGGCTCCGACGGCGCGGCGCGGGCCGGAGGCGTCAGGCCGGGCCGGAGGCGTCAGGCCGGGGCGAGGACCGGGGGGCCGAGCGCGACCGCCACCCGGGCCCCGCCGCCGGCATCGGCGGAGAGTTCCAGCCGACCGCCGCTGGCCCGGGCCGCGCGGCGGGCGATGTCCAGGCCGAGGCCGGTCGAACCGGCGGCGCTCGCGCCCCGCTGGACGAGCGCGGCCGGGTCGACCAGGGCGGCCGGCAACCCGGGTCCGGCGTCCACGACGGTGAGCAGGGCCCCGCCGCCGGCCCGCCGGGTCAGGGTGACGGTGAATCCGACCCCGTCCGGGGTGTGCGCGAAGACGTTGCCGAGCAGCGCGTCCAGCACCGCGGCCAGCTCGTCGGCGGGCAGCCGTACCGGCAGGGGGCCGTCGGCGAGGTCCAGGGTGACCCCCCGGCCGGTGTCCTCGGCCAGCACGGACCAGAAGGCGACCCGCTCCCGGACCACCGCGGTGGCGTCGCAGGACTGCTCGCCACCGCTGTCGCCCCGCCGCCGGGCCTGCCGGATCAGCCCGGTGACCGCCCGCTCCACGGCGTCGACCCGGGCGGTCAGCCGAGCCGCCTCATGCGGGTCCGCCAGCGACTCGGACTCCAGCCGCAGCGAGGTCAGCGGTGTACGCAGCCGGTGGGAGAGGTCCGCGACCTGCTCCCGTTCCTCCCGGAGCAGCTCCTGGATCCGCCCGGCCAGGTGGTTGAGCCCGCTGGCCACCTGGCGCAGCTCCGCCGGCCCGGACGGGCGGGCCCGGGCGGTCAGTTCCGCGCGGGCCAACCGGTGCGAGACCTCGGCGAGCTCGGTGATCGGCGTGACCAGCGCGCGGGCCAGCCGGTCGGCGACGGCGAGACCGAGCAGCAGCAGCGCCACCCCGAGCCCGGCGAGGACCAGCCAGGACCGGTAGACGCCCCGGGTCAGCTCGGCGTCCGGCACGAAGGTCCGGATCACCGCCGTACCGTCCGGCCGGCCCTGCACGGCGACCAGGATCTCCCGGCCGTCGGGGCGGGCCACGGTCAGGCTCTCGCCCCGGGCGGCCAGCCGCACCCCGTCGGTGCGCGGTGCCGGCGTGCCGAGCACCGAGCCGTCCGGCAGGAAGACGGTGACCGGCCGGCGGGCGGCGGCGCCCACCTGCTCGGCGGCGAGTCGCAGGCTGCCGGGGTCGGCGGTGCCGACCAGCGGGACCAGGCCCTGGACGTCGGCGCCGGCGGCCACCACCGCCCGGTCGGCGGCCACGCCGCGCAGCAGCACCGCGAGCGGCACCAGGAAGGCCAACAGCACCAGGCACATCGTGGCCGCGACCAGCAGGGTGAGCCGCCGCCTCACGCGTCCGTCCCGGGCGCCTCGAGCCGCACCCCGACCCCGCGCACCGTGTGCAGGTAGCGGGGGCGCTGCGCGGTCTCACCGAGCTTGCGGCGCAACCACGACAGGTGTACGTCCACCGTCTTGTCCGCCCCGCCGTAGGGGAGCTGCCACACCTCGGTCAGCAGTTCCCGCTTCGTCACCACCAGACCGGCCCGGCCGGCGAGGTGGTGCAGCAGGTCGAACTCGCGCGGGGTCAGTTCGAGCGGGGTGCCGGCCAGGGTCGCCTGGCGGGACCCCGGATCGACCCGCAGCTCGCCGACGGCCAGCGGGGCGGGGCCGTTCGCCGGGGCGGCGCCGCGGCGCAGTACGGCCCGGATCCGGGCGTCGAGCTGGGCGGCGGTGAACGGCTTCACCACGTAGTCGTCGGCGCCGGCGTCCAGGCCCCGGATGATGTCGGCCTCGTCGTCCCGGGCGGTGGCGATGATCACCGGGGTGGCGTTGACCGCGCGCAGCATCCGGAGCATCTCCAGACCGTCCAGATCGGGCAGCCCGAGGTCGAGGATGACCAGGTCGGGCCGGTCGTCCAGGACACCCTGCAACCCGGTCATCGCGCTGCGCACCGCGGCCACCGCGTGCCCCCGCTCGCGCAGCGCGTGGCGCAGCGGGTCACTGATCGCGGGATCGTCCTCGATGAGCAGTAGGCGGGCCACCATGGCACGGTAACCCGGCGGGACGGCCGATGTCCGTCGTCGCGGCACGCCCGTGGCCGTCCCCGACCCCCGTTCGGCGATCGGCCGGCCGGCCCGGCCGCACCCATAGGCGGCGGGCCGGGCCGCCCATTCGGATCCGGCCGCCCGGCCGGGAATCCGCTCGACTGTGGAATTCGACGGCTGCGGGTGGCCGGGATAAGCATTGGCCGGCGATGATCGGAGCCTTTCCCGCGCCATTGGCACCGGTTGTCGTAATCGTGACACGGGCGGCCACCGAAAGGCGTCTTGCGGTATTGCCCGGCTACTGGTGGGCTCTCATTCAACCGCAGCCATCTGGCATCACCCACCAGTAATCCAGCACGGGATTCCGGAGGAGACCATGGCTACCTTTCATCAACAGGGACAGTATGTCCACGGACCTCAGTACAACGCCGATCTGATAGACCTGCGCGGTGCCGCCCTCAGCACGCTCGCCGGCGGCGACACCGCCGAGCTGTCGGCGCGGCTGACCGGTCTCGTCGACGGGCTGCGACACGCCGCGGCGTCCGGCCTGCTCGACCCGGCGGCGGAGCCGGCCGTGACCGCGGAGGTCCGCGCCGCGGTGGCCAGTCTCGACCGGCAGGACCGGGCCGCTGCGGCCCAGCACCTCGGCAGGGCGGTCGCGGCGCTCCAGGTGGCCGCCCCGGTGGTGGCCCTCGGCGCGGCGCTGGTCACCGCGTGGAACGCGTTCTCGGTAGCGGCGTCATGACCGACCACGACCAGCGGTACCAGCGCATCTTCGGCACCCAGATCAACGCCGACACGGTTCACGTGCGGTCGTCCGCCTCGGCGGACGAACTGCTCGGCTACGGCATGCGGGCCATCGCCGAGCGGCTCTACCCGAAGGCGGTGGAACTCTTCACCGAGGCGATCGCCAAGGGCGCCACCGGGGCGGATCCGCACTACTACCTCGCCCTGGCACTGCTCGGCGGGCGCAAGCCGAGCCGGTTGGGCACGCAGGCACAGGAGATCGTGCCGCGGGTCGAGGAGCAACTGCGACGGGCCATCGAGCACGATCCGAACGCCGCACACGCCTACGCCCTCTGGGCCGCCGTCAAGCGCGATCACTACGCGGACCGGTTGGACCCGGGGCCGCCGCTGGCCGGCCTGGAGGCCCGGGCCCGCACCGTCGACCCGGTGCACGCCGCCGAGATCGCACCACTGGTGAGCACCCAGGAGAACCCGCTCTGGCAGGCCGCGCTGACCATGGCCCGGGCCGGCGTCGAGGCGCGGCGGCCCAACGTGCACAAGTACTTCGTCCGCACCCCGAACCCTCCCGACCTGACCGGTGCCCAGGCCCTGATGGTCACCGGGGGCATCGGCGTCCTGCTGGCGTTCGTGCTCACCCTGGTGGGCATCGCGGACACCGACTCCGCCGGGCTGCTCTGCCTCTCGGTGCCGATGGGGATCGGTGCGGTCTATCTGCTGGGCAAGGGCGGCATCCGGCGCGCCGCGCTGGGGTCCGCGTACGCCCGGGCGCTGTCGGCCGCCGAGCCGAAGCCCACGGACGAGCAGATGGACCTCTGGTTGCACTTCGACAAGTTCGGACTGCTGGACCGGGCACTCGGAAACTCGGACCGTTCGCTGGACGATCTCATCTGCGAGCCGCAGATGGCAGATCGGGCACGAGCTCTTCGTCGGCCGACCAGGCGGTCGGCGCGGTCCATGCGATACGGCGGTTCTCGCGATACAAGGTCGCCGGCTCTGCCATGCTCGGGCACAACAGGATATCGGTGTTCTCCTGTGAATGGGATTTCGTCCGTTGCGTCGTTTCCAACACCGACTCGTTCGACTTCCGCTACTCCGACATCACCGGCCTCCGTACCCGGCAGTTGCACGATGCCGCCCACGGCGGAGAACTCTTCCTGATCACCGAGGACGGCAAGGAGGTGCCGGTGCGGTTCGCCAGGATGTTCGAGATGATCATCGCGGGTACGGACCGGATCACGGTGACCATCGACGTGCAGCGGGACGGACGGGGTGCCGAGCTGCAGCCCACCGGTGCCACCGCCACCGAGCGGCTGATCCGCCGGCAACTCGACTCGGTCCACTGAGCCCCCGCCCGCCCCGGTACGCCCCGCCGGCCGTACCGGGGCGGGCCCCTGCCGGACGCGTCCGACCGCCGTTAACCCCGCCTTAGGGTCTGCCGGGGCCGTCCTTAACGACCGGTGCGGCATAGTCGGGGGATGCGTCGACGTACCGGCCTGGCGGTGACCGGGTGGCTGCTGGCGGCGGGGGCCGCCACGGTCACCGGGCTGGCCGCCGTACAGGTGATCGGGGCCGGGCTCACCGGTCCGGCGGGCGAGGTGCGCAGCCCCGACGAGGTGTCGCGGGCGCTGGCGGCCAGTCCCGGGCCGGCCGCCCCGTCCGGTGCGGCGCCGCCCGGACCAGCCGGCTCCGGCTCCCCGGGCACGTCCGGCCTCGGCTCGCCCGGCCCGTCCGACCCCGGCTCACCGGCTCCGGGCGGCGCCTCCGCCAGCGGTACCCGCCGGCTGCTCTCCACCCCGGGCGGGACCGTGGTCGCCGAGTGCACCGGCCAGCGGGTCTGGCTCGCCTCCTGGACTCCCGCCCAGGGCTTCCGGGTCCAGGACGTCGACCGGGGCCCGGACGACGACGCGGAGCTGACGTTCCGGGGCTCCGGTCGCCACATCGAGGTGGAGGTGGAGTGCCCGGCCGGCGAACCGGTGCCGTCCTGGACCGAGGGCGACGACTGACCGGTCGGCCGTGGATCGGGTGGGTGGTCACAGACTGCGCGACCAGGTCTGCTCCACCAGATCCTGGCCGAAGCTGTGGTGCGGAGCCTGGTCGCGCAGTTCGAAGCCGGCCTTCTCGTAGATCCGCCGGGCGTCGGCGAGCACGTCGTTGGTCCAGAGCATGATCTCCCGGTAGCCGGCGCGGCGGGCGAAGCGGAGGCACTCGTCGACGAGCCGGGTGCCGATGCCCATTCCCCGGGCGCCCGGTTCCACGAGCAGCAGGCGCAGTTGGGCCACCTCGTCGTCCCGTCGTACGCAGAGGACGCAGCCGACCCGGTCCCCGTCGACCTCGGCGATCCAGGCACCCTCGCGGCGCGGGTCGGCGCCGTCGAGGTGGTCGGCGACGATCCTGGCCACCAGCGCCTCGAACGACAGGTCCCAGCCGTACTCCTCGGCGTAGCGGACGCCGTGCCGCTGCACGATCCAGCCCGGGTCGCCGGCCTGGAGGGGGCGCAGCAGGTAGCCCCGGGGTGCGGCGCTCGTGCGGTCCAGCAGCTCCCGGATCACCCGCATGGCGGCGACCAGCCGGTGCCGGTCCTCGCCGGACAGCTCCGCCAGGAGGGTTTCGATCTCGGCCTGGGACCGGCCGTCGAGCGTCTGGTACGCGGCGCGCCCGGCCTCGGTCAGCTCGACCACCTGACGCCGGGCGTCGGTCGGGGACTGGCTGCGGGCAATCAGCCCCTCGGCGGCGAACCGGGCCAGGATGCGGCTCAGGTAGCCGGGGTCCAGGGCCAGCTCGCGACGGAGGTGCGGTACCTCGGTGGCGGGTCGCCGGGCCAGCTCGAAGATCACCCGGGCGTCGGTCAGCGAGTACGGCGACCGCACCAGCCCTTCGTCGAGGGCGCCGATCAGCCGGGTGTAGAAGCGGTTGAAGTCCCGTACGGCGGCGGTCTGGGTGCCCAGGAGCCCGGTCGGGGAGTCCGCCGTCCTGGTGCCGCGAGGATCCGACATAGCTGACCACCTCAAATAATCAGTTGACGAAGTCAAGATTTCATCTCCGCCCGGTCTCGTCAAGGTGGCTGCGGGTCCGGCGGGGGTTCCGGCGGGCACGGTGCGGTGTTATCTTTGCCTAAGTCAACTAAATCATTGAGATTGGCAACGATTATGGCGCTGTTGCTCTTCCTGCTCTTCGCCGTCGGGCTCGGACTGGCCTCCACGCTCGGTCTCACGGTCGACAGTCGGGACGGCGCGGACTGGGCACCCAGTCACGGCGGCCTCCGCATGCCCCGCGACCATCGCCGGCACTGGTCCGTGCCCCGCTGACCCCCCGCTGCCGCGCCGACCGCGTTCCGGCCCGGCTCCGGCCACCCGGTGGGCGGGTGTGGGCTCAGCCGTACCGGCGCGCACCCAGGGACCAGTCGTAGCTGCCCCGGATCCAACTGCGCCGGGCGGCCACGAACCGGAGGAGATCCGGATCCGCCCCGGCCAGCAGTTCGGACTCCAGCCGCAGGTAGGCGTCCAGTCCACTGTTGAACCGCCGCGCGGCCTCGGCCAGCCCGGACCGCTCGTCCCCGCCGGACGCGCCGGTCAGCACCACGACCAGGTTGTGTCCGTCCCCGCCGAGCCGGCGCTCCTTGGCGTAGGAGAAGACGTCGTTGCACCAGCACACCAGGTCGGTGGCGAGGTCGTCCAGGCCGGCCACCACCGGGTCGGCGCGGCGGGCCGGATCCGGACCACCGCCGTACGCCAGGTCGGTCAGGGTGAAACTGGGTCGTACGCCCCCGGTGTGCCGGCGCATCTGCAGGTACTCGGCGACGCCCGGCACCCGGTGCCGCTCCCGGTTGGCCGCCTCCCAGAGCAGGGCGAGCAGGTAGTCGCGCAGGTGGTTGGTGAAGTCGAGCAGCGGCCGGGGGCCGCCGTGCGCGCGTACCCGCCGACAGAGGTCGTGCAGTGCGGCGCCGGCCGGGCCGGCGGCGGTGACCGCCGCGGACGCCGGCCCGCCGCGCAGGTCGAGCACGTCCAGCAGCCGGCCGACGACCGGGGCGAGCCGCCCCGGGGCCCGGCCCAGCTCGTCGTCGTCGCAGCTGTCGTCGAAGGCGAACAGCCAGGTGAAGAGGTCGGTCAGCAGGCGGAGCGGTTCCGGCCGGGCGTCCGGGCAGGCCCGCCCGGCCAGGCCGGCGGCGTCCGCCCGGTCCAACCGCCGCGCGGCGTCCGCCCCCGACACCAGGCCGAGCCCGACGGCCCACCGGACGGACTGCCGGCCGACCTCGCCGGCGTGTCCGTTGTGCCGGGCCGGGAAGGGCGGCCCGGCCAGCGCCGCCGCGGCGAAGGTACGCATCCGACCCCCTGTCGGTGATACCGCTCGGACGGCCCGGTTCCGCTCCGGGTGGCGCTCAGACCCCGAGCCGACGGGTGCGGAGCCGGTCGGCGAGTTCGGTGGGACCGGCCAGTTGCACCCGGGCCACCCGCTGCCGGCCGAACAGGAACATGGTCAGCTCGGCGGGCGAACCGACCAGCCGGAGCTGTTCCCCGCCGGCCCCGGTCGAGGTCTCGCCGTGCCCCGGGGCCTGGATGAGCAGGTCGGCCGGGAACCGGCGCAGCGACATCCGGGCCAGCGCGGGGATCCGCCGCCAGAGCGCGCCGTGGTGCCCCTCGGCCAGCTCCCGTGGCTGCCAGCCGGGCTGCGCCCGGCGTACGTCCTCGTGGTGGACGAAGAACTCGGTCAGGCTGGCCAGTTCGTCCAGCGCCGGCAGGCTCAGCGGGCTCCACCGCGGTCGGTGCCGGACCAGCTCCACCAGGGCCGGGTAGGGGCGCGCGGCCAGCCCCGTCCGGACCCGTTCCGAGTGGGCACGCAGCGGCCGGAGCAGGATCCCGGCGGCGGCGTCCGGCCGGCGCTCCCGGATCACCAGGTGTGCCGCGAGGTCGCGGGTGGTCCACTCCTCGATGACGGTCGACGCGTCCGGTCCGAGGGACAGGAGGAGATCGGCCAGGGATTGACGCTCGACATCCGCGTACCGGGGCATGCCCTTGATCGTAGGGGTGATCCGGCCATCCGCACCGGTCCGGACGCCCCCGACCCGATCGGGCTTCGCCGGTTCGGGGTGCGGGGGGCCTGTGACAGCAGACACAATCGGTGCGGAGCCGCTCTCGGCGTCGTCAACGGCGGGCGTGATCAGTAAGGATGAGCAGGAGGAAGACGGCTTACGGCGGGGGACAGCGTGGCGGGTGTGACGAGCCGGGACGTGCTCGGCAGGGGGATCCGGGTCCTCGGCTACGCGGTCCGGGAAGAGCCGCGGATCTTCGCCGTCGCGGTCAGCGGCAGCATCGTCTACAGCCTGCTCATCATCACCGGCGCGTACGTCGTGGGTGCGATCGTCGGCGAGGTGGTGGTGCCGGCGCTGGAGCGCGGCCGGGCCGACACCGCGGCCGTGCTGGTGAGCGCCGCCGCGCTGATCGCGGTCAGCCTGGGTCGGGTGGCGGGCATGTTCGGCCGCCGGCTCGGCGCCGGCTACATGCAGTACCGCCTCCAGGCCAGCTACCGCCGCCGGGTCACCCGGCGCTACCTGGAACTGCCGGTGTCCTGGCACCACCGGCACGCCACCGGCACGCTGCTCTCCAACGCCAACTCGGACGTGGAGGCGGCGTGGTTCCCGATCGCGCCGCTGCCGTTCGCCGTGGGCACCCTGGTGATGCTGGTCGCCGCGATGGGGTCGCTGTTCCTCACCGACTGGGTGCTCGCGCTGGTCGGGGTGGCGATCTTCCCCGCGCTCTTCGCCCTCAACGTCGTCTACTCGCGGCGGATGGCGCCCCGGCAGGCCCGGGCGCAGCAGATGCGCGGCGAGGTGAGCGCGATCGCGCACGAGAGCTTCGACGGCGCCCTGGTGGTCAAGACGATGGGCCAGGAGGCGCGCGAGACGGCCCGGTTCGCCGCCCGGGCCGGTGAGCTGCGCGACGCGTTGATCTCGGTCGGCCGGCTCCGCGGGGTCTTCGACCCGATGCTGGAGACCCTGCCCAGCCTCGGGACGCTCGCCGTGCTGCTGGTCGGCGCGGTACGGCTGGGCCAGGGCGCGGTCACCATCACCGAGCTGATCAGCGTCGCCTTCCTCTTCACCGTGCTCGCCTTCCCGGTGCGGGCGGTCGGCTGGGTCCTCGCCGAACTGCCGCGCAGCGTCGCGGGCTGGGACCGGCTGCAGTCCGTGCTCACCGCCACCGGACAGATGCCGTACGGGGACACCACGCTGGACCCGGGGGAGCGCCGGCCCGCCACGCTGGTTTTCGACCGGGTCACCTTCGGCTACGCGCCGCCGGAGCAGGAACCCGCCGCCGGGCCGGCCGGGCCGGACGCCGCCGCCGAGCTGACCGGGGCCGGGGCGGAACCCGGCGGGGTGGACGGCGCCGCCGCCGAGCAGGCCGGACCGGCCCGCGCCGCCGCCGACGGCACGCAGGTCCGCGCCGCCGACGACACGCGCGAGGGCGACCCGGCCCGGCGTGCCGCCGAGGTGCGCGCCGGCGGGCCGGCCGGCGAGGCGATGGACCAGCCCGGGGCGAGCGCGTCGCCGGCGGCGGGGGCGCCGGTACTGCAGGAGGTCTCGTTCACGGTGTCCGCCGGACGTACCGTCGCACTGGTCGGGCCCACCGGCGCCGGCAAGTCCACGATCGTCTCCCTGGCGGTGCGGCTCGTCGACCCCGACGCCGGGACGGTACGCCTGGACGGGGTCGACGTCCGGTCGCTGACCGCCGAGTCGCTGACCGCCACCGCCGCCCTGGTCTCCCAGGTGCCGTTCGTCTTCGACGACACCGTCCGGGCCAACATCACGCTGGGTCGGGACGGCATCACCGACGATGACGTCTGGGCGGTGCTGCGGCTGGCCGAGGCGGACGGCTTCGTCGCCGCGCTGCCGGAGGCGCTGGACACCATGGTCGGCGAACGCGGCACGTCCCTCTCCGGCGGCCAGCGGCAGCGGCTGACCCTGGCCCGCGCCCTCGCCGGCCGGCCCCGGCTGCTCGTGCTGGACGACGCCACCAGTGCCGTCGACCCGAGGGTCGAGTCGGCGATCCTGGCCGCGCTGCGCGGCGACCGGCAGCCGGCGGACCGGGCCGGTACGGCCGGCCCCGACCCGCACACCACCGCCCCGGCCGCGTCGATCCTGGTGGTCGCGTACCGGCGGGCGACGATCGCGCTCGCCGACGAGGTGGTCTACGTCGAGCAGGGCCGGGTGGTCGGCCGGGGCACGCACGAGACGCTGCTGCGGAGCACCCCCGGGTACGCCGGCCTGGTCAGCGCGTACGAGCGGGCCGAGGCGGAACGGGAGCGGGAGCGGGCGTACCAGGAGCCCGGTGCCGGTGGCCCGGTCGGGCGGCAGGGCGAAGAGGTGGACGCGTGAGTACGACCACGGACGCGACGGCACCCGAGCAGGCCGAGGGCACCTGGCAGACGATGCGCCGGGGCCTGGCGCTCTCCCCGGAGCTGCGGACCGGGCTGGCCGGCACCCTCGGGCTGGCCCTGGTCTCGATGCTGGGCCGGGCCGCCGTACCGGTCGCCATCCAGCAGGGTATCGACCGGGGACTGCGCGCCCCGGGCGGCCCGGACGTCGGCGTCGTCGGCCTGGTCGTGGCGGCGACCGCCGCCGTCCTGGTGGTGACCACCGCGTGCGGCTACCTGATGATGCGCCGGCTCTTCACGGTGAGCGAGACCGCGCTGGCCGGCGTACGGATCCGGGCCTTCCGGCACGTGCACGACCTGTCGATGCTGCACCAGCAGTCGGAGCGGCGCGGCTCGCTGGTCTCCCGGGTCACCAGCGACGTCGACCAGATCACCCAGTTCCTCCAGTGGGGCGGGGTGATCCTCCTGGTCAACCTGGGGCAGGTGGTGGTGACCACCGTCGTGATGGCGGTCTACTCCTGGCAGCTGACCCTGGTGGTCTACGCCGCGTTCGTACCGGCGGTCGTGGTGATCCGGATCTTCCAGAGGCGGCTGGCCGCCGCGTACGGGCTGGTCCGGCAGCGGATGGGCGCGATGCTGGCGGCGATCTCGGAGAGCGTCGTCGGCGCGCCGGTGATCCGGGCGTACGGGGTGGCCGGGCGTACCTCGGCCAGGCTGGACGAGACGATCGACGCCCAGCGCCGGGCCCAGCAGCGGGCCATCCGGACCAGCGTGGTCAGCTTCTCGACCGGCGAGATCGCCGCCGGGCTGGCGCTGGCCGGTGTGGTGCTGCTCGGGGTCCGGCTGGGTGTCTCCGGCACCATCGGCATCGGCGAGCTGACCGCCTTCCTCTTCCTGGTCACCATGTTCATCCAGCCGGTGCAGATCGCCACCGAGGTGCTGAACGAGGCGCAGAACGCGATCGCCGGCTGGCGCCGGGTGCTCGACGTGCTGGACGTGGCGCCGGACGTGGCGGACCCGGGGGAGCGCGGCGTCGCGCTGCCGGTCGGGCCGATCGACGTGCGCTTCGCCGAGGTGGGATTCCGCTATCCCGGGGGGCCGCCGGTGCTCTCCGACATCAACGTGGAGATCGCGGCCAAGACCCGGGTCGCGGTGGTGGGCGAGACCGGCAGCGGCAAGACGACCTTCGCCAAGCTGCTCACCCGGCTGATGGACCCGACCAGCGGGGCGGTGCTGCTCTCCGGCGTACCGCTGGACCGGGTGCGGTTCGACTCGCTGCGCTCCCGGGTGGTGATGGTGCCGCAGGACGGCTTCCTCTTCGACGCGACCGTGGCGTCCAACGTCCGGTTCGGCCGGCCGGAGCTGACCGACGAGGAGCTGGCCCGGGCCTTCGTCGAGCTCGGGCTCGGCGACTGGGTCGACCAGCTGCCGGCCGGGCTGGCCACCCAGGTCGGGGAGCGGGGCGAGGCGTTGAGCGTGGGGGAGCGGCAGTTGGTCGCGCTCGCCCGGGCGTACGTCGCCGACCCGGACCTGCTGGTGCTGGACGAGGCGACCAGCGCGGTCGACCCGGCCACCGAGGTACGGCTGCAACGCACCCTCGACGCGGTCACCCGGGGCCGGACGACGGTGGCGATCGCGCACCGGCTCTCCACCGCCCAGTCGGCGGACGAGGTGATCGTGGTGGACCGGGGACGGATCGTCCAACGTGGACCGCACGAGGAACTGGTCCGGGACCCGTCGTCGGTCTACGGCCTGCTCTACAGCTCCTGGCTGGAGCAGACCCGGTAGTCGGTGACCACCGCCGGTAGACAAGTTAGCATCACCTTACTAAGGTGATCCTAACTACGCCGGAGGACGGTTTCCATGCAGCCCAGCCCCGCCGAGGTGGCCCGTACCCTGGCCACCGGCCGGCTCCCCGGCGCCGCCCATGTCGCCTACCGACCCGGCCCGCACGAGGTCCGGCACGCCACCGACCCGGTGGGCCGGGTGCTGCTGCTCGTTCCGGTGGTCAGCGACCTCGCGGCGGCGTTGCGGCCGGCGCCGGGGATGCCCGGCACGGCCCTGGTCCTCGACGTGCCCGACCTGCCACCGGCCGCCGGGGCGCCCGCGCTGGGCCGGGTCTGGGCCTCAGGCTGGGCCGAGGCGCTGGCCGGAGCCGAGGCCCGCCGGGCCGCCCTGGACTTCGCGGAGGTCAACCCGACGGGTGACCTGCTCGACGTCGGCCGGCTGTTCCGGCTGTACCGGTTCGAGCCGGCGGAGATCCGGCTGGAGCGGGGCGGCGAGATGCTCGACATCGAGCCGGCCGAGTACGCGGCGGCCGAGCCGGATCCCCTGCACCCGGTGGAGCGGGAACTCCTGGCGGACCTCGCCGACCACCACCAGCCGGAGGTGGCCCGCTTCGTGCTGCGCCAGCTCGGCCGGTCCGCGGAACCGTCGACCCTGGACGGATCCGCGCCGCGCATCGTCCGACTCGACCGGTACGGACTGGTGGTGGACCTGGGTCGGCCCGACGCCCGCTGCCGGGCCCGGCTCGCCTTCCCGCGTCCGGTACGCGACCAGGCCGACCTGGCGACGCTGCTGCATCCGGTGCTCTGCCGCCGCCGCGACCCGGCCGACCGCCTCGACCCCGTCGAGCGCCTCGACCCGGCCTGAGCCGTCCGCCCACTCCGCCGGTGCCGACCCGGCCGGCGGGCTTCCGCCGGCTGTTCCGGCCCGGCCGGGCGGCTTCCGCCGGCTATCCCGACCCGGCCGGTGACTCGGCGGTGGCGGTCAGGCCGGACAGGTCGCCGGTCAGGTAGCGCTGCACGGTCGGCCCGACGGCGGCCACCACGACGTCCGGCGGCGCGGAGGCGAGCGGCTCGATCCGGATGATGTACCGGACCATCACCATGCCCGCCATCTGGGAGGCGACCAGCGACGCGCGCAGCTGCGCCTCCGCCGGGTCGAGGCCCAGGGCGGTGACCGCGCGGCGCAGCACCTGGGTGACCAGGAACTCCCGCAGCAGCCGGGCGCCCCACTCGTTGTTCACCGCCGAGCGCATCACCGCCACCCCGGCGGTGCCGGCCGGGGAGTCCCAGATCCGCAGGAAGGTCCGGACCAGTCGCTCGCCGACGCCGTCGATGTCGCCGGCCAGGATCTGCGGCAGCACCTCCTGCGGGTCGAACGGGATGTCGATGGTGGCCCGGAACAGCTGGTCCTTGGTGCCGAAGTAGTGGTGCACCAGCGCGGGGTCGACCCCGGCGCTGGTCGCGATCGCCCGGATCGAGGCACCGTCGAAGCCCCGCTCGGCGAACGTCTCGCGGGCCGCGCCGAGGATCACCTCCCGGGTGTCCGGGTTGCCCGGCCGCCGTCCGCTCCTCCGTGCCATCGCCGTCCTCGTGCTCGTTTGCGTCTGCGCAGGCGGTGGCCGACGCCGCCCGGCCGCCGGCTCAGCCGGTGCGCCGCCGCAGCGTGGCCGCGGCGAGCACCAGGGCGACGACCGTCGCCCCGGCCGTCACCGCGAGGCCGCGCCACACCGTCGCGGTCGGTTCGGCGTGCGCGCCGACCTGTTGCAGCGCCTCGACGGCGTACGACAGGGGCAGCACGTCGCTGATCGCCTGGAGCCAGCCGGCCATCTGGTCGCGGGGGACGAACAGACCACAGAGCAGGATCTGCGGAATCACCACGACCGGCATGAACTGTACGGCCTGGAACTCGGTGCGGGCGAAGGCACTGCAGAACAGCCCGAGCGCGACCCCCAGCACGGCGTTCAGCACCGCGATCAGGATGACCAGCCCGGTCGGGCCGGCGGTCTCCAGACCGAACAGCCGGTACGCGACGCCGGCCGCGACGGTCGCCTGGAGTGCGGCGGCGGCGCCGAACGCGATGCCGTAGCCGAAGAGCAGGTCGAGCTTGCCCAGCGGGGTGCTGAGCAGCCGCTCCAGGGTGCCGGAGGTGCGTTCCCGGAGCATGGCGATGCTGGTCACCAGGAACATGATCACGAACGGGAAGACGCCCAGCATGACCAGGGCGATCCGGTCGAAGGTGCCGGGGGCGCCCGGCGGGGTGGGCTGGTCGGCGAACATGTAGTTGAGCAGGGTGAGCAGCAGGGCCGGCACCACGAGCAGCATCGCGATCGTCCGCCGGTCGTGCCGCAGCTGGCGCAGGATGCGGCCGGTGGTCGCGGCCAGGATCGTCGGGTTCATCGGGTCGCCGTTCCTTCCGGCGCCCGCCCGGCACGGCCGGTCGGGACGGCTCCGCCGGCCCGGCCGGGCGCGCCGCCCCGGGCGGCCTCGCTCGCCCGGATCAGCCGCAGGAAGGCCTCGTCCAGGTCGTCCGTGCCGGCCGCGGCCCGGACCGCCGCCGGGGTGTCGTCGGCGATCAGCCGGCCCTCGCGGATCAGCAGCAGCCGGTCACAGCGGGCGGCCTCGTCCATCACGTGGCTGGAGACCAGCAGCGTGGCGCCCTCGGCGGCCATGGCGTGGAACCGCCGCCACAGCTCGGCCCGGAGCACCGGGTCCTGACCGACCGTCGGCTCGTCCAGCACCACCAGCTCGGGACGGCCGACCAGCACGCAGGCCAGCGAGGCCCGGCTGTGTTGACCACCGGAGAGCGTGCCGACGAGCTGGTCCGTCGCGTCGGCCAGGCCGACCTCGGCCACGGCCCGGTCCGCGTCCGGGGCGGGCCGGCCGTACAGCCGGGCGAAGTAGCGGACGTTCTCCCGGACGGTCAGGTCGGGGTAGACGCTGGGTGCCTGGGTCAGGTAGCCGACCCGGCGGCGCAGCCGGCGCGAGCCGGCGGGCTGGCCCAGCACCGTGACGGTGCCGCCGGCCACCACCTGGACCCCGACGATCGCGCGCAGCAGCGTCGTCTTCCCGCTGCCGCTGGGGCCGAGCACGCCGGTGACGCTGCCCCGGGCGACGGTGCAGCTGATCCCGGGCAGGACGCGCCGCCCACCCCGGTTGACCACGAGGTCCCGGACCTCGACCGCGCTCTCCATGGCGCCTCCTCCGGAAACAATTCATCGTGTGTTGAAATTCAACGCTAGCCGACATCCTCCCCGGGGGCAACCGCCGGGGCGACGGGCCCGGGCCGGGGTTGACGTCGAGCCCACCCGAAGTGCGAGGCTGCCCGGGTGGGCGCCGGGCGCCCGGCGGGCGTTGTTCGAAGCGCGCCGCAACCGGGTACTGGCCCCGGATGGCCGAGCTGGAGGAGGACCTCAGGGTGTTCCACCACCAGGCCGAGGCGTACGGCCGCGCGGAAGGTGAGCTGGGCATGGAGCGGGAGCGATGAGGACGACCCGGATGGGCGCGATCGGACCGGAGGTCTCGGTTATCGGCCTGGGCTGCATGGGCATGAGCATGGCGTACGGGGCCGCCGACGACGCCGAGTCGACCCGGACCCTGCACCGGGCGCTGGACCTCGGCGTGAACCACCTGGACACCGCCGACATCTACGGGCGGGGACAGAACGAGGAACTGCTCGGCCCGGTGGTGCGCAAGCGTCGCGACGAGGTGTTCCTGGCCACCAAGTTCGGCAACCGGTTCACCGGTGAGGCCGTCTCCACCGCCTCCCCGGGCGCGTACGTGGACAGCAGCGGGGACTGGGCCCGGGAGGCCTGCGACGCGTCGCTGGCCCGGCTCGGCATCGACACCATCGACCTCTACTACCTGCACCGGCGCAACCCCGACACCCCGATCGAGGAGACCATGGGGGCGCTGTCCGACCTGGTCGTCGACGGGAAGGTCCGGTTCATCGGGCTGTCCGAGGTGAGCCCGGCGACGCTGCGGGCGGCACACGCCGTCCACCCGGTCGCGGCGGTGCAGATGGAGTACTCCCTGTTCAGCCGCTCGGTCGAGCGGGAGATGCTGGCGACCTGCCGCGATCTGGACGTCGCGCTGGTGGCGTACTCCCCGGTCGGCCGGGGGCTGCTGACCGGCACGATCACCGGCCGGGACCAGCTCGGGTCGGACGACTTCCGGGCCGGGGCGCCCCGGTTCGCCGAGGAGAACCTGGACCGCAACCTCGGCCTGGTCGAGCGGGTCCGGGAGGTCGCCGCCGAGATCGGCTGTACGCCGGCCCAGGCCGCGCTGGCCTGGCTGCTCGCCCAGGGCGAGGACGTGCTGCCGATCCCGGGCACCAAGCGGGTGCACTACCTGGAGGAGAACGTGGCGGCGGCCGACCTGGTGCTCAGCCCGGAACAGGTCTACCGGCTCTCCGAGGCGGTCCCGCCGGACGAGGTGGCCGGCGAACGGTACCCCGAGCGATCAATGCGATTTATCGGTAACTAGCCGACGAAACACCCAGGGGGCATTCGATCGGGCGTTGCTTCATGATCCGAGCTGGGGCACGATGACGCCGTGGGTCACGGTCCGTTACTACAACGCGGTTTTCTGGAGGACTGGACGGACCGGCTGCGCCGGATCTCCGGCCCGCCCGTCGTCGGTGTGCTGCTGCGCGGCAGCCACGCCCGGGGCGCCGCCACACCGTACAGCGACGTGGACATCGATGTCCTGGTCAGCGGGGGGCCGTACGTCGCCTATCGGGTCTACCTGGCCGAGACGGGCGAGCGGCTGACGCACGTCTCGGTCGCCGTCCGGGACGTCCGATCCTGGCTCGCCCGGTTCGACGAGCCCGCCGACTGGTCCTTCGGACTCCCGGTCGTCGCGCCCGCACGATTACTCTGGGCAAGCGACGAGTGGCGGTCCTCCCTCGACCTGACGGAGGTGCGGCACCGGCCGGCCGACCCGGATCTGGACAACCTCGTCGCCGCGCTGGGCAAGGTCACCGGGGCGTGGGTGGCCGGCGACGAGGTCGGGGCCCGGTTCGCCGCGGCCGAGCTGGCCCGGCGCTGCCCGTCGGTGCTCCGGCTGGCGAACCGGACGGTCACCGTGGCCAGCCGGCGGGGCGCGCTGAGCGCCGCGCTGGAGCTGCCGGTCGCGCCGGACGGCTACCGCGAGGACATGCTGACCTGCCTCGGGCTGCGCCCCGACACCCTGCCCCGGCTGACCGACGCCGCCCGCCGCCTGGTGGCCGGCGCCGTCGCGCTGGCCCGCCCGTACGCCGAGGAACTGCGACCGGTGGTCGGCGCGGATCTCGTCGCCGCCCTCGGCGACGGCCGGCTGGACCGTTACGTGGCCCAACTGGGCCCCCCCGGCACCTCCACGGCGGGTCCCGGACGGGACGGGTGGACGGCACCGGCACCCCGTGCGAAAGAATCGGTTGCTATGCCCGTACCCGAGCCTTCCGCCGCGCCGCCCGCGAACCCGGCCGGGCCGACGCACGGCGGCCCCGCGCGGCCCTCCGCCCTCGACCCGGCGATCGCGGCGCGGCTGCGCCGCAACCCCGACGGACTCGTCACCGCGGTGGTCCGCGCGCACGACACCGGCGACGTGCTGATGGTCGCCTGGATGGACGACGAGGCGCTGCACCGCACCCTCAGCACCGGCCGGGCCACCTACTGGTCGCGCAGCCGCCGGGAATACTGGGTCAAGGGCGAGACCTCCGGTCACCACCAGTACGTCCGCGCGGTGGCCCTGGACTGCGACGGCGACGCCCTGCTGGTCACCGTCGAGCAGGTCGGTGCCGCCTGCCACACCGGCAACCCGACCTGCTTCTTCGACGAGCTGCCGGTCACCGGGACCGGGAACGCCCCCGCCCGCCCGGACGGGGCGTAGTGGCCCGGTGAGCGCGAGAACGGAGAGTGGGAACCGATGACCAGCGGCGCGGTGAGCCCCGACGAGGCCACCTTCCAGCGGCTCGCCCGGACCCGACGGGTGGTGCCGGTCACCCGGCGGCTGCTCGCCGACGGCGAGACCCCGGTCGGGGTCTACCGCAAACTGGCCGGCGGGCCGGGCACCTTCCTGCTGGAATCGGCCGAGCAGGGCGCCGGGGCCGCCGGCATCGCCTGGTCGCGCTACTCCTTCATCGGGGTACGCAGCAGCGCCACGCTGGTCGAGCGGGACGGCCGGGCGCACTGGCTGGGCACCCCGCCGACCGGTGTGCCGACCGACGGTGACCCGATGGCGGTGCTCCGGGCGACCGTGGCGGCGCTGACCCACCCCGCCGACGCCCCCGCCGACGCCACTGCCCCCGCCGATGCCACTGCCCCCGCCGATGCCGGCGCCGGGGCCGGGGCCGGCCCGCTGCCGCCGCTGACCGGCGGGATGGTCGGCTACCTCGGCTACGACGTCGTCCGGCGCATCGAGCGGCTGCCGTCGCTGACCGAGGACGACCTGGGCCTGCCCGAGCTGGGCATGATGCTCGCCACCGACCTGGTCGTGCTGGACCACTTCGACGGCTCGGCGATCCTGGTGGCGAACGCCGTGCTACCCCCACCGTCCCACCCGCTGCCGGACGACGACGCGACCGGTCCGGCGGGCGACCGGGCGGCCCGGGTCGCCGCCGCCTACCACCAGGCGGTCGGCCGGCTGGACGCGATGACCACCGCGCTGTCCCGGCCGATCCCGCCGATGATCTCCACGATCGAGCGCGCGTCACCGGGCCAGGTGCTCAGCCGCACCCCGGAGGGGGAGTACCCGAAGGCGGTCGAGGTGGCCAAGGAGGCGATCCGGGCCGGCGAGTGCTTCCAGATCGTGCTGGCCCAGCGCTTCGAGCGGGAGACCCGGGCCGACCCGCTGGACGTCTACCGGGTGCTGCGGGCCACCAACCCCAGCCCGTACATGTACCTGCTCCGCTTCGACGACTTCGACATCGTCGGCTCGTCCCCGGAGGCGCACCTCAAGGTCACCGCCGCCGCTGACGGGCAGCGGCGGGCGCTGTTGCACCCGATCGCCGGTACCCGGCCCCGGGGCGCCAGCCCGGCCGACGACGGCCGGCTCGCCACCGAACTGCTCGCCGACCCCAAGGAGCGGGCCGAGCACGTGATGCTGGTCGACCTCGGCCGCAACGACCTCGGCCGGGTGTGCCGGCCCGGCACCGTGCAGGTGCCGGAGTTCGCCACCATCGAGCGGTACAGCCACGTGATGCACATCGTCTCGACCGTGGTGGGGACGCTGCGCGAGGACCGGACCGCATTCGACGCGCTCGCCGCCACCTTCCCGGCCGGCACCCTCTCCGGCGCGCCGAAGGTCCGCGCGATGGAGATCATCGAGGAGCTGGAGCCCACCCGGCGCGGCCTCTACGGCGGCACCGTCGGCTACTTCGGCTTCGGCGGGGACCTGGACATGGCGATCGCCATCCGTACCGCCCTGATCCGGCGGGGGCGGGCCTACGTGCAGGCCGGCGCGGGGATCGTCGCCGACTCCGACCCGGCCGCCGAGGACCGGGAGACGCGCAGCAAGGCGGCCGCCGTACTCGCCGCCATCGCGGCGGCCGAGACACTGCGGCCGGCCCGATGAGCGGCGCCGACCCGGCCACCGGCGCCGCGGCGCCACCCGGGGCGGACCCGACGGTGCCACCGGACGGGCCGGGCCGGGCCGGCCGGCGGGCGCTGACGTACGCCGTCCTGCTCTGCCTGGCCGGCGCCGGGCTGGCGGTCTTCGCCGCGACCCGGACCTGGGCGGTGGACCTGGCGGCGCGGCCGGCGCCGCTGCCACCCACCCGTACCGTCCGGACCGGTGCCGACCTGCTGCCCTGGCTGCCGGCGCTGGCCCTGGTCGGGCTGGCCGGGGCGGGCGCGGTGCTCGGCACCCGGGGACTCGGGCGGCGGCTGGTCGGCGGGCTGCTGCTGCTCGTCGGGACCGGTGTGGCGGCCGGCGGGGCGTACGGCGCGTTCGGGGCCGACCTGGCCGGGGCGCACCGGGGATGGCCACTGCTCTGCCTGCTCGGCGGGCTGCTGGCCGGGGCGGCCGGGCTGCTCACCGCGGTCCGGGGCGCGGCCTGGCCGGCGATGGGCGCGCGTTACGAACGGGCGCCGCGCGGCGCGGCGCCGCCGGCGCCACCCGCCGACGGTGGCCGGGTCGAGGGGACGCGGACCAGGGCGGCCTGGGACGCGCTGGACCGGGGCGAGGACCCGACGGTCAACTGACCGGGCGCCCGGCCGGCACCGCCACCGGGGACCGCCCGGCCGCCTGCCGCGGGCCCGCCGTCCGGGCCAGGCCCGCAGCGGGTTGCGGGACCGGGGCCGGCCGCCCGGTCGCCGGCGGCGGCGAGCGCGGCCACCAGGGCCCGGATCTCGTCGCGGCGCAGGGCCCGGTCCCGGTCGGCGCAGATCGCCTCCCAGGCGTTGCCCCGGGAGGTCCGGACCCGGGCGTCGCCCACCATCGCCCGCTCCACGCTGTGCACCACGCCGACCGCTACGGAGAGCACCGCCCGGGGAATGCTGGTCAGGTCGATGGTCGAGTCCGGTGTCGCAGTGCCCATGTCATCCCTGCCCGAAGATCGATCCGACCGGCCGGCGGCGCTCCGCGACCAGTGTGCCCGACGTTGATGGTGCCGAGGCGGTGTTTCCGGCCGGTCACCCCCGGGTCAACTGTTCCGGACCGGCCGGTGGCGCCCGGGTGCGGCGACCGGCGCCGGCCCGGCACCGCACCGGGTCCGGCCACCCCGGCCGGGGTCGGGCGATCGGGCCCTGCCGATGCCGCCCATGGCGCTGTGTGATGTCCCGCTCACCAAAAGTCGGTCATTATGCCCCAGCCCATTCCGTGAGGCGCGCCATACCCCCGACACCGCCCGCCCCCTGGACGCCGCCTAGCATCGGCCCATGACACCCGGAGAGGGGAGTCCGCTGGTGACTGCAGAGCATGTGTACGCCGAGGGGGACGACGCCGGGACGGCCGCGTCCGCCAACGTGCTCGACGAGATCCTCGCCGGGGTCCGGGAGGACGTCGAGCGGCGACAGCAAGAGGTCTCGCTGGAGCAGATCAAGGAGCTGGCCGCGGCGGCGCCACCCGCCCGCGACGCCTACGCGGCCCTGCGCCGCCCGGGCGTGGGGGTGATCGCCGAGGTGAAGCGCTCCTCGCCGTCCAAGGGGCAGCTCGCCGAGATCGCCGACCCGGCCGACCTGGCCGGCGACTACGCCGCCGGTGGCGCCCGCTGCATCAGCGTGCTGACCGAGGGCCGCTGGTTCGGCGGGTCGCTGGACGACCTGGCGGCGGTACGGGCCGCGGTGGACATCCCGGTCCTGCGCAAGGACTTCGTCGTCTCCAGCTACCAGGTGCACGAGGCCCGGGCGCACGGTGCCGACCTCGTCCTGCTGATCGTCGCCGCGCTGGAGCAGAACGTCCTGGTCGGGCTGCTGGAGCGGATCGAGTCGCTCGGCATGACCGCCCTGGTCGAGGTGCACGACGAGGAGGAGGCGGACCGGGCCCTGGAGGCCGGCGCCCAGGTGATCGGGGTCAACGCCCGCAACCTGCGCACCCTCGAGGTCGACCGCTCCGTCTTCGAGCGGATCGCGCCCGGCCTGCCGAACAACGTCGTCAAGATCGCCGAATCCGGCGTGCGCGGCCCACACGACCTGATCCGCTACGCCTCGGCCGGCGCCGACGCCGTGCTGGTCGGCGAGGGACTGGTCACCCAGAAGAGCCCTCGGGAGGCGGTCGCCGAACTGGTCAACGCCGGCAACCATCCCGCCACGCCCCGGCCGGTGCGATGAGCGCGAGGAGGTCGACCATGAGCGCGCCGACGTTGCCCACCGACGCCACCCTGCTGCCCGACGCCGGCGGGCACTTCGGCCGGTACGGCGGCCGGTTCGTCCCCGAGGCGCTGGTCGCCGCGCTGGACGAACTCGACGCGGCGTACCGGGAGGCGCTGGCCGACGAGTCGTTCCGGGCCCAGTTCGACGCCATGCTGCGCGACTACGCCAACGTCCCGTCCAAGCTCTACCGGGCCGAACGGCTCTCCGCCAAACTCGGCGCGCGCATCCTGCTCAAGCGGGAGGACCTGAACCACACCGGCGCGCACAAGGTGCGCAACGTGCTCGGTCAGGCGCTGCTCACCAAGCGGATGGGCAAGCCCCGGGTGATCGCCGAGACCGGCGCCGGCCAGCACGGGGTGGCGAGCGCGACCGCGGCCGCGTACCTCGACCTGGAGTGCGTGGTCTACATGGGCGAGGTGGACACCGAGCGGCAGGCGCTCAACGTCGCCCGGATGCGGATGCTCGGCGCCACCGTCATCCCGGTGACCACCGGCTCGCGCACCCTCAAGGACGCGATGAACGAGGCGATGCGCGACTGGGTGGCGAACGTCGACCACACCCACTACATGATCGGCACCACCGCCGGCCCGCACCCGTTCCCGGCGATGGTCCGGGAGTTTGTCCGGGGCATCGGGGTGGAGGCGCGGGAGCAGTGCCGGGAGCTGACCGGCGGGCTGCCCGACGCGGTCACCGCCTGCGTCGGCGGCGGCTCCAACGCACTCGGCGTCTTCCACGCCTTCGTCGGCGACGAGAGCGTAAGGCTGTACGGCTTCGAGGCGGGCGGCGCGGGCATCAGCACCGGCCGGCACGCCTCCAGCATCACCGGCGGCTCCTCCGGCGTGCTGCACGGCACCCGCACCTACGTGCTCCAGGACGACGACGGGCAGACCCTGGAGTCGCACTCGATCTCCGCCGGGCTGGACTATCCGGGCGTCGGCCCCGAGCACGCCTGGCTCAACGACATCGGCCGGGCCCGGTACGCGCCGGTCACCGACGACGAGGCGATGGCGGCCTTCCAGTTGCTCTGCCGGACCGAGGGGATCATCCCGGCGATCGAGAGCGCGCACGCGCTCGCCGGCACCCTGAAGATCATCCCGGCGCTCACCGAGGAACTGGGCCGCGAGCCCACCATCGTGGTCAACCTCTCCGGACGGGGCGACAAGGACGTGCACACCGCCGGCACCTACTTCGGCATCCTCGACGGCGAGGAGGCGAGCCTCGACGAGGCGGCGCTCGAGGGAGAGCAGCCGTGACCGGCCCGGGACCGGGCCACGACCGGGGCATCGGGGTCGCGTTCGAGAAGGCCCGCGCCGAGGGCCGGGCCCTGCTGGTCGGCTGCATGCCGGCGGGCTTCCCGAGCGTCGAGGGCAGCATCGCCGCGATGACCGCGATGGTCGAGGCCGGCGTCGACGTGATCGAGGTCGAGATCCCGTACTCCGATCCGGTGATGGACGGGCCGGTGATCCAGAACGCCAGCGACATCGCGCTCGCCGGGGGCGTACGCACCGCCGACACGCTGCGGATCATCGAGGCGGTGGCCGGTACCGGGGCGCCGGTGGTCACCATGACCTACTGGAACCCGATCGAGCGCTACGGCGTCGACGCCTTCGCCCGGGACCTCGCCGCCGCCGGTGGCACCGGGCTGATCACGCCGGACCTGATCCCGGAGGAGGCGGCCGAGTGGCTGGCCGCCTCCGACGCGCACGGGTTGGACCGGACCTTCCTGGTCGCCCCCTCGTCCACCGACCAGCGGCTCGCGCTGACCGTCGGGCACTGCCGGGGCTTCGTCTACGCCACGGCGCTGATGGGGGTCACCGGTGCGCGCAAGAGCACCTCGGCGGCGGCGCCGACGCTGGTCTCCCGGGTCCGGGAGGTCACCAGCCTGCCGGTCGGGGTTGGGCTGGGTGTCGGCAACGGCGCCCAGGCGGCCGAGGTCGGCCGGTACGCCGACGGGGTGATCGTCGGCAGCGCCCTGATCCGCTGCCTGCTGGACGCGCCGGACGAGGCGAGCGGGCTGACCGCCCTCCGCACGCTGGAGCGCTTCTTGGGCTTCGCCGAAGGGCCTCGGACAGCCCGTCGCACTGACCGCCGGATCGCCGCGGTACGGGGGCGCAAACCGGAGAAGTCGGCGCCGCAGGAGTCTGCTGGCCCGACCGGGGTGCCGCCGCAGCGGTACCGGCGGTAGCCTGTGCACCCGTGACCCTCGCCTCGCTTTCTACCCAGGCGGCTCTGCCCAGCCCGGCCACCGCTGTGTGGCAGCTCGGGCCGGTGCCGATCCGTGCCTACGCGCTCTGCATCGTGCTCGGCATCGTCGTCGCCTGCGCGGTGACCGAGGTGCGGCTGCGCCACCGGGGCGTCGCGCCCTGGGCGGTGCTGGACATCGCGGTCTGGGCGGTGCCGTTCGGCATCGTCGGAGCCCGCGTCTACCACGTGATCACCTCGCCCGGTGACTACTTCGGCGAGGGCGGCCGGCCGATCGAGGCGCTCTACATCTGGCAGGGCGGACTCGGCATCTGGGGAGCCGTCGCGGGTGGTGCCGTCGGAGCCTGGCTGGCCGCCCGGCAGCTCGGCCTGCCGTTCGCCGTGGTGGCCGACGCGCTCGCCCCCGGGCTGCCCCTGGCCCAGGCCGTGGGCCGGGTCGGCAACTGGTTCAACAACGAACTCTTCGGCGGGCCGACCACGCTGCCCTGGGGCCTGGAGATCCACCGGATGGACCCGGACAATCCCGGGCACGCGCTCCGGGACGACGCCGGCAACCCGATCCTCGAACCCGGCCTGTTCCACCCGACCTTCCTCTACGAGGCGCTCTGGAACATCGCCGTCGCCGTCCTCGTCCTCCTGGTGGACCGGCGCCTGAAACTGGGCCGGGGACGGGCCTTCGCGCTCTACGTCGCCGGCTACACCGTCGGGCGGTTCTGGATCGAGATGATGCGTACGGACCGGGCGACCGAGATCCTCGGTGCCCGGCTCAACGTCTGGACCGCCGCGCTGGTCTTCTGCGGCGCCGTGTTCTACCTGCTCCGGGTCCACGGCCCCCGGGAGTACCTGGTGCCGGTGGACGGCGTACCGGCCCCGGTGGGTGCGGCCGGCGCCGCCGACGTCTCGCAGGTCGACGTGTCCCGCAGCAACCCGGAGGCGGTCGGCGTGCCGAGCGCGTACCGGGTGGTGACCGAGGAGCAGTTCCACCGCTACCGGGAGACCGGTGAGGTGCCGCCTCCGCCGCCGGGGGCGCCGACGGACGCTCGGGAGGACCCCGACGACGACGCGGACGACGACGAGCCGGTGGGCTCCGGCGTGGACGTCGGCGCGCAGCCGCCCGCCGCCCCGGGGGGCGACGGTGCGTCGGCTGACGCCGGCGCCGCGCCCGGGACCGCTGACCGGGACCGTTGAGCGGGGGAGCCGGACCGATGCGTACGGCCGTGGTGGTGGGCGCCGGGATCGGCGGGCTGGCGACCGCCGGCGCGCTGGCCCGGTGCGGATGGCAGGTGACGCTCCTGGAGCAGGAGGACCGGGTACGCGCCGAGCGCACCGCGTTGATCCTCTGGCCCAACGGGGTGCGGGCGCTGCGGGCGCTCGGTCTGGGTGAGGGGCTGGCCGCGATCGCCACCCCCCTGCCCGACGCCGGGGTACGCCGCCCGGACGGGCAGTGGCTCGTGCAGCCCCGCCCGGTGCCGGACGAGCGGGCGCCGGTCGTCGTACACCGGGAGGATCTGCACGACGCGCTGGTCGCCGGCCTCGGCGACAAGGTGGAGATCCGGACCGGAGCGCGGGTCCGGACGGTGCGCTGCGTGGACGGGGAGCGACCCAGCGTCGGCGACGGGCGCAGCACCTACGAGGCCGACCTGGTGGTCGCCGCGGACGGCACCGACAGCGCGATCCGCCGCCGGCTCGCCCCGGAGGCGACCGTGGTCAGCTCGGGCTGCGCGGCCTGGCGGGCGGTCATCCCCTGGTACCGCGCCCCGAACCTGCCCGCCGACCGGCCGGTCGGCGGGGAGACCCTCGGTGCCGGCTACCGCTTCGTCGCGGCCTCGCTCGGCGATCGCGGCTCGTCCGGTGGCTCGACCCGGGGCGGCATCTACTGGGTGGCGACCGCGGCCGGCGCGTCCCGCCCGGAGTCGCCGGCCACCCAGCTCGGCCTGCTGCGCCGGTGGTTCGCCAACTGGCCGGCGCCGATCGGCGACCTGCTCGCCGCGACCGAGCCGGACGACCTCGTCCAGCAGGAGGTACGCGAGCTGCGCCCGCTGCCCCGCTCGTACGGCTTCCCGGCCGGCACGGGTGGGATCGTGCTGCTCGGCGACGCCGCCCACGCGATGCCGCACCACCTCGGCCAGGGCGCCTGCCTCGCGCTGGAGGACGCGGCGACGCTGCGCGCGCTGGTCCGGGAGGCGATTCCGGGGGCGGCGCTGCGGGCGGCCGTCGAGTCGTACAGCCGGTTGCGTCTTCCCCGGGCGGTCACCGTGGTCCGGCAGACCCGGCGGATGTCCGCCGTGTTGCAGGCCCGGGGCCGGCTCGCGCTGCGGGCCCGGGACGCCGCACTCGGCACCATCACGCCCCGGCTGCTGGGCAGTGCGGCCAGCACGGCCGCCCAGTGGCATCCGCCGGCCTGACCGCTTGATCGCCACGGCGACCGTCCTCGTCGCCCCGCCCGGTCGGTCGCCGGCCCGACCGGGCCGGCGGCCGGGGCCGGCCGGGTCGTCCGGACGGGGCTGATCCCGGGCCGGCCGAACCGGGAACCGTCCCGCCCGAGCGGGTCGTGCCGGACCGCCCGGTTCGCGGCGGAACCGGACCGATCGGGGGGATGACCTGCGGCGGGGCCGCGCAGCACACTACCCGGGAGCGAAGGTGAGGGCTCCCGAGTTGCTGCGCATCGTGCCTGACCAGTGGGGCAGTACGGGTCGGCCGCCGCCCACCCGGGGCGAGGTACGGCTGCTGGGGCGGGTGCGCCTGATCGGCCCGGACGGACCGGTCGCGCTCCAGGACGGCCCGCGCCTGCTGCTCGGTCTGCTCGCCCTGCGCCCCGGCGAACCGGTCCCCGAGGCGGAACTGCTCGCCGCGCTGGACACGACGAACCCGTCCGACGGGGCGCTCGGTCTCCGGTCGCTGCGCCGCCAGGCCGCGCTGCTGGTTGCGACGCTCGATCGGTGCGGCATGCCGGGGGCGCTGGAGTGCCACTCCCGCGGCTATCTGCTGCGGGTGCCGGAGCACCGGATCGACGCACACCGGTTCACCCGACTCGTGGCCCGGGGCCGGCACCGGATGGCGGCCGGTGATCTTTCCGGCGCCGGCCGCCTGTTCAGCGCGGCCCTGGCCGTCTGGGCCACGCCGGTGACGACGACCTGGTTCGAGGAACAACCGCCCACCGTGGACCCACCGCCGACCCCACCCGGGAAACAGCCGCCCACCGCGGACCCACCGCCGACCCCACCCGGGAAGCGACCGCACACGGCGGCCGGACCGGCCGGGGACCGGGCACCGGCGGCCGGCCGGGCCGAGTCGTTCGGCCGGCGCCGGTTGCACCCTCGGGGTTGGGCGGCCGCCGAGCTGGACCGGCTGCGGCAGGCCCGGGTCGACGCCGTCGAGGACCGCTGGGAGTGCGCGCTGCGGCCCGCCGTCATCGCGTACGTCGCCGCCGGTGGCCCGGTCGCGGACCGCTCGGTGGTGGCGGCCGGGGTGGCCGGTGGCCGGCTCGCCCGGGAGGCGGTCGCCGAGCTGGAGGCGGCCCTGGTCGTCCACCCGCTGCGGGTCCGGTTGTGGGAGCTGCTGCTCGTCGCCGCGTTCCTGGCCCGGGGACGGGGCGCCGTGGCCGAGTTGGTGCGCCGGGGCCGCACCGTCTTCCTGGAGCAGCTGGGTGTGGAGCCGCCCGGCCGGCTGGAGACGCTGGCCGAGGCGATGCGCCGGGGTGAACTCGGCGAGGAGTGGGTCACCCGGCGCTCCCGGGTTCCGGACCCCGGGACCGGTCGCGGCGACCCCCGGCCGGTGCCCAGCGCCCGGGCCCCGCTGCCGGTGCCGCTCACCGCCCTGCTCGGCCGGGACGACCTGCTGGTGGCCGTCGCCCGGCGGCTGGCCGCGCACCGCCTGGTCACCCTCACCGGGCCCGGCGGGGCGGGCAAGACCCGGCTGGCGGTGGCGGTCGCGCACCGGCTCGGCGGGCTGCCGGCCAGCTTCGTCGACCTCAGCCCGGTGGACAACCCGGTACGGGTCCCGCACGCGGTCGCCGCCGCGCTGGGCGTACCGGACGCGGGGCGGGACGTGGTGGCGGCCCTCGCCGCCGAGTTCGGTTCGGCCCGGGCCCTGCTGGTGCTGGACAACTGCGAACATCTGGTCGCGGGCTGCGCCGAACTGGTGGAGCGGCTGCTCGCCCGCTGCCCGGGACTCCGGGTGCTGGCGACCAGCCGGGTCGCGCTGCGGGTGCCCGCCGAGGCCGTGGTCCGGGTGCCGACGCTGGCGCTACCCGGGCCGGGGACGGGGCACAGCATCGCCGGGCTCGCCGCGCATCCGGCCACCCGGCTCTTCCTGGACCGCGCCCGGGAGTGCTCCGGCCGGCCCGTGCCGGAGGCCAGCGCGAACGCCGTCGTGCGGCTCTGCGCCGAACTCGACGGGTTGCCGTTGGCGATCGAGCTGGCCGCGGCGCGTACCCCGCTGTTGACCGTCGACGAGATCGTCGCGCGGCTGGGCGCGAACCCGCGACTGCTGCGCGGTACGGACCGGTCGGCGCCGGACCGGCACCGCAGCCTGGACGCGGTCGTCGGGTCCAGCCTGGCGCAGCTCGGCGCCGACGCCCGCCGGCTGTTCGAGCTGCTCGCGGTCTGCACCGGTGGCTTCGACGGCGACGCCGCGCGGGCGCTCGGTGGCCCGGGCGCCCCGGCCGCCCTCGCCGCACTGGTCGAGGCGTCGCTGGTCGAACCGCTGCCGCCCGGACCGGTCACGCCGGTGCGGCCGTCCGGGCCGGGGCCGGCCGACCCGCCCCGCTACCGGATGCTGGTGCCGATCCGCCGGCACGCCCTGACCCTCCTCGCCGCCTCCGGTGCCGAGCAGGCGGCCCGGCGGGCCCTGGCGACGTACTGCCTCGGGTTGGCCGAGCGGGCCGAGGCCGGGCTGCCCGGCGCGGACCAGGAGCGCTGGCTGGCCCGGCTGCGTACCGAGGAGACCAACCTGCGCGCGGCGATGACCTGGCTCGCCGAGGCGGGCGCCGCCGGCCCCGCCCACGGCGACCTGCGGTTGGCGGCCGCGCTGACCATGTACTGCCGGCTGGCCGGGCACTACCGGGAGGGGCGCGGCTGGCTGGTCGCCGCGCTGAACCGGCACCCGGGCGCGCCCGCCGCGCTGCGGACCCGGGCCGCGACCGGGGCCGCGATGCTCGCCATGCTGCTCTGCGACTATCCGGCGGCGATCGAGCAGGCGGAGCTGGCCCGGGGCGCCTGCCGTCGGGCCGGGGACCGCCGGGCCGAGGCGCGGGTGGAGCAGATCCTCGGCTCGGTGGCCCGGGAGCAGGCCAGGTACGGCGACTCGGCCCGGCACCTGGCCACCGCCGCGGCGATCTTCGCGGAGTACGGCGACGAGTCGGGCGAGGCGCGCACCGTGGAGCTGCGCGGGTTCACCGCCTGGCTGGCCGGGGACCTGGATCGCGCCGACTCCCGGCTGCGCGCGGCGCTGCGCCGGTACGACGGCATGGGCGACGCACCGGCGATGGCGAGCGCGCTGATGACCCTGGGTGCCGTGGCGTTCTACCGGCGGGACGTCGACCGGGCGTCGTCGCTGCTGGACGCGGCCCTGCAACGGTATTCGGCGATCGGCTTCCCCGAGGGGGTCGGCTGGGCGCACAACCTCTGCGGCCTGGTCGAGCTGCGCGGCCGGCGGCTCGGGCCGGCCGGGGCGCACCTGCTGGCGAGCCTCGCCGCCCACCGCCAGGTCGGCGACCGGTGGCGGACGGCGAGCGTGCTGGAGGCGCTGGCCGAGGTGGCCCGGTTGACCGGGGCGCCCGGCCGGGGCGCCGGGTTGCTCGGTGCCGCCGACGGGCTCCGGGACGAGATCGGCGCCCCGGTGCCGGGCTGTGAGCGGGCGGACGTGGCGGGGACCCGGCGGGCCCTGCGGGCCGAGCTGGCGGACCGGTACGCCGCCGCCTACCGCCGGGGCCGCGAGATGGGCGTGGACGGACTCCTGGCGGCGGACGAGATCGGCGCCCGGTCGAGGGGGGCCGGCCGTACCCGGCCGCCCTGACGCCGTACCCCGGGGGGTCAGGACCCCCGGGGTCAGTGCCCCCGGTGGTCCTTGCCGTCGGCGGTGGTGGGCAGGTTGCCGAGGACCTTGTTGACGACGTGGATCCGGCCGTTGCCGATCCGGTAGTCGGCGCAGACGGTCTCCGCGCCGTCGCCGACCCGCACCATCGCCCCGGCCCCGGTCACCGGCAGCGAGGTGCCGTCCAGTGTGGTGATCCGGCCCACGTCCCGTAGCTGCGCGAGCGGGTGCGCGCCGTCGACGACGTGCGCCCGCAGCAGGGCCCGGAGTTCGTCCTTGCGGGTGATCAGCAGCTCGTCGAGGTTGTCCTCGGAGAACTTCGCCCCGAACGCGTCGTCGGTCGGGGCCAGGATGGTCAGGCCGGTCATCCCGCGCAGCTCGGTGGCGAGCCCCGACGCGCGCAGCGCCGCCTCGAACGTGGTGAGCACGGTGATCCAGCGCAGCGCCTCGTCGACCGGCATGGCGGCCAGCGACGCCGGGTTGCCCGGATCGGTACCGGAGGGCAGCAGGTCGCAGAGCGGCCCGGTCACTGCGGTCCCAGCGGCCGTGGCCCCGGCACCACCGGCACCGCCGTCGTCGTCGGAGCAGGCCACGGTGCCGAAGGCCAGCAGCAGGCCCGTGCCGAGGACGGCGGCCAGTCGCGAGGCGCCGCTCGGGCCCCGGGTACGGCGCCGGCCCCGCGCCGGCGGAAGGGATGGAAGGGACACCGGTACCTCCAACGGTGGTGTCGATCCGGCGTACCGGCGGGCCGGGACCCTCGGGCCCGACCCGCCGGTACGGCGGTTGCGCCGTCGCGCTCAGCGACGGGTACGGCTCACAGCGCCGCGCACTGCCCCGCCTTCGGTCCGCTGACCGAGTTCGGGATCCCGAGGTTGACCGGCGCCGGGCTGTTGCCGGCGCAGCTCAGCGGGCCGCGCACCGTGTTGCCGGCGAACAGCGGCGCGTCGGCGCGGCTGTTGCCGGCTAGGCCGACCGGACCGGAGACCGTGACGTCCACCACGGAGATCGGGCCGGTGCTGCCCGAGATGGCCACCGGGCCGCGGACGGTGCTGTCGGCCAGGAAGACGCCGGCGGCGCCGGCCGCGCTGACCGGACCGCTGATCGTCGTACCGGTGGCGACCAGCGTCGCACCCGGCCGGACCGCGACCGGGCCGTTCACCGTCGCGCCCGACAGGCAGGCGAAGCCGGAGATCGTCAGCGGCCCGTTGTGCCGGCCGGTCGAGGTCGGGTAGACCCGCTCGCCGCCGACCCACTCCTCGGCGCCCTGGGCGTCGAGGAGCAGCGGGATCAGGCCCCGCTCCGGCTGGGCCAGCGGCACGTAGTAGCCGTCGGCGGCCTTGACGACCTTCCAGCCGTGCGCCGCGATCCGCTGCGCCACGGTGGCACCCACCCCGCCGGGGCCGTCGGTACGCGCCCCGTTGTACTGCTCCTCGGTGAGCCGGTACGCGCACGGCGCGTTGTCCAGGATCATCTCCGGCTCGGGCAGGTCGTCGCGGGGACCGGCCTCGCCCGGGTGCGGTGCCGGGTGCAGCGGGATCGGGCGCGACCCCCGGAAGACGATCCGGCCGCTGTTCGAGGCCTGGAACTCGATCGCCTCGGCCCGGGCCTGCTTGATCTGGCCGAGCTGCGCCCGGTGGTAGTCGAGGAACTGGTTGAACGTCCACAGCGCGGAGTACGCCTTGCGCCGCCGGTTGTTCGCGGTGTTCCCCTCGTCGGGCCGGGTCGCCCCGCCGGAGCTGCGCAGCTCCAGCAGCGAGTTGACCACGTTCTTCAGGCCCAGCGTGTTGCGCAGGATGGTCTCCTCGCTCAGCCCGACCCCGCTGCCGCCCTCGCAGCCGTACGGGCAGGCCCACCAACCGTCCTGGGCGCCCTCCGCGTACATGTGGTTCTCGATCATGTCGAGCGACTCGTCGAAGATCTGCCGTGCCACGTTCTGGTGCCGGGGCGGCAGCATCGGCAGGTCGCCGGCCTGGGTGTTGCCGTACTCGTGGCCGTCGTAGCCGGCGACCGGCCGGTACTCGCGTACCATCCTGACGAACGCGGCCGTCTCGGGCTGGCGGATCAGCGAGTAGTCCCGGTTGAGGTCCTGGCCGGTCGAGTTGCCCCGGGTGTTGGCCGCCCGCCCGTCGCCGTTGATGGTGGGCACGATCAGCACGGTGCTGCGCGAGAGCAGGTCGACCGTGCGGGCGTCCTTGCTGAAGGCGAGCTGGCGAGCCATGATCAGGCAGGCCTCGCGGTCGCCCGGCTCGTTGCCGTGCACGTTGCAGTTGACCGACACCGGCGAGGTCGCCGCGACGGCCTCCGGGGTGGCCGGCGGCTTCGGGTAGCCGATGACGAACATGTTGATCGGCCGGCCGAGCACGGTGCGGCCGATCTCCACCACCCGTACCCGGTCACTGAGCCGGTCGATCTCCGCGGTGTACGCGTACTCGTCGACGTCGCTGGTGTACTGCGCGGCCTTCGTGGTCTCCCACGAGGTCCGCAGCTGCTCGCCGGGGACGTCCGGGTTGCCCCAGTGCCCCAGGGTGGTGCCGGTGACCGGGGTGGAGTACGGCTGCTCGGTGGCGGCGATGCGGGCCCGCACCCGCCACTGGAACCGGTTGCCGGGGTCGAAGCCCGCGTCGGCGAAGGTCGGCGACTCGTTGTTGACCTGCCGGTTCGGCCGCCAGATGCCGACGATCACCGACGGGCCGGTGGCGGCACCGGCCGCGTCCACCGGGGTGCGCTCGATCTGGTAGTCCGTGGCACCGTCGACGGGCGTCCAGGCCAGCGTGGCGTACCCGTTGTCCTGGTTGACGGTGAGGTTCGTGACCTGGTTCGGCTCCGCCGCGGCGAGGGCGGTCGGCAGCGGTGCGCCCTGGGCCACCGGCGCGGCGACCACCGAGAGGCTGGCGGCGAGCAGGGCGGAAAAGGCGATCAGTGCTGGTCGTCTATGTCTCATTGCGTCTCCGAGGGGGAGAGGGGGAAGGAGCGGGGGTAGCAGTGCGGGTCATCATGATCGCACGAGGTCACGGACGCAATGATCTTGAGGATTTTTTGAGGATCCCCGGCTCGCTGACGTGTTAGGAGGGGGCCCTTCCTATGCAGAAAGCGATAGGAAGGGGCCCTTCCTTACCGCCGTCAGGCGGGTTCGGCGATGCAGGCGGTGCCGACCCGGCGGAAGCCGACCCGCAGGTAGACCCGCGCGATCTCGGTACTGCCCGCGGAGAGGAAGACCAGGTCGACGCCGTCGGCCAGGAGTCGCCGGGCCAGCGCGGCGGTGATCGCCGCGCCCAGACCCCGCCGCCGCGCCGACGGCAGGGTGGCGATCCCGGCGATCTCGGCGGCGTCGTCGACCCGCATCGCCATCCCGCTGGCCACCGCGCCCTGGCCGGGCAGCTCGGCCAGCGCCGAGATGCGGTGGCCGGACTCGGTGCGGCACTGCTCCTCGGCCAGCGCGTCGAGGGGCAGTTCGACCAGGGCGGTGTCCCGGGCGGCCGGGCCGGCGCCGCCGACCGCGGTGCCCGGGGCGGCGAAGCCCACGGCGGCCACCGCCCGCCGGGCCGCGAGGTCCGCGCCGAAGGTCGGCGCGGCCGGGTCGAGCAGCCGGACCGGTACGTCGGAGAGTTCCGTGACCGACGGCAGGGCGGTCGGGTCGAGCACCATCAGCGGCGCCTCGAGCACGGAGAGCCCGGCCGAACGGGCCACCGCCAGCAGTTCCGGATTGTTCTCGTGCACCCATTCGAAGGCCTCGGGGAGACCGAGTTCGCGCTGCCGGCGGCGGACGTCGGCGACGTCGGCGGCCGAGGCCGGCTCCGTGGCGTCCAGTCGCGGCCGAGCGTAAAATGGCCAGCCAGCGCCGTCGCGTACGAAGAGCACCAACCCGCCGAACGCCTCGGTGTGTGCACCGTCACGCGGGATCGCGTCGTAAAAGCGTTCCAACCGGGCAAACAGCTCGTCTCGTACAGGTACCACCGGGGGAGCGTACACGCACCACGAACGCGGCTGTGATCGATCCGGCGGCGTGTGATCAATCCGCACTGGTGGACGGGGTCGGCCCCTACCGTAGACTCAAGAGACCCTGCAGGGCCGACGTCGTCCCGACCTAATGATTGAACGTGAATGACGACAGGAGCCCCGGTGGCCTTTCCGTACCCCCAGGAACCGCGCCCCTCCTCGTCGGCGGCCGCCGACCTCGCTCCCGTGCGCGCGTCCCATGATCTGGAAACGCGGGCCGGCGTGCCCGCGGCACAGGGTCTCTACGACCCGGCGACCGAGCGGGACGCCTGCGGGGTCGCGTTCGTCGCCGACCTGCACGGCCGCCGCTCCCACGACGTCGTCGCCAAGGGCCTGGCCGCGCTCTGCCGGCTGGACCACCGGGGAGCCCGGGGCGCCGAGCAGAACACCGGCGACGGCGCCGGGATCATGCTCCAGGTGCCGGACGCCTTCCTGCGCGAGGCCGTCGACTTCCCGCTGCCGCCCGCCGGGCAGTACGCCACCGGGCTGGTCTTCCTGCCGAACGACCCGCCCTCCGAGGCCCGAGCCCGCACGGTGCTGGAGAAGTACGCCCTGGTCGAGGGGGCCGAGATCCTCGGCTGGCGGGACGTGCCGGTCCGCCCGGACGACCTCGGCGAGACCGCGCTGGCGGCCCGGCCCCGGATCCGGCAGGTCTTCCTCGCCGCGCGCCGGCTGACCGGTTCGGCGGCCGGCCCGGCCGGCGGCCCGCTGGCCGACCTCGACCTGGACCGGATCGTCTTCTGCGTACGGAAGCAGACCGAGCGGGAGACCGCCGAGCGCGGGGTGGCGGCGTACTTCCCGTCGCTGTCCAGCCGGACCATGGTCTACAAGGGCATGCTCACCCCGGACCAGTTGCCGGAGTTCTTCCCGGACCTGACCGATCCCCGGGTCAGCAGCGCGATCGCCCTGGTGCACTCCCGGTTCTCCACCAACACCTTCCCGTCCTGGCCGCTGGCGCACCCCTACCGCTTCATCGCGCACAACGGCGAGATCAACACCATCCGGGGCAACAAGAACTGGATGCAGGCCCGGGAGGCGCTGCTGGCCAGCCCCGACATCCCGGGCAACATCCGGCGGCTCTTCCCGGTCTGCACCCCGGGCGCCTCCGACTCGGCCAACTTCGACGAGGTGCTGGAGCTGCTGCACCTGTCCGGGCGGAGCCTGCCGCACGCGGTGCTGATGATGATCCCGGAGGCCTGGGAGAACGACCCGGACATGCCGCCGGCCAAGCGGGCCTTCTACCGCTTCCACGCCAGCCTGATGGAGCCGTGGGACGGGCCGGCCTCGGTCGCGTTCACCGACGGCTCGCTGGTCGGCGCCGTCCTGGACCGCAACGGGCTGCGCCCCGGGCGCTGGTGGCTCACCTCCGACGGCCTGGTGGTGCTGGGCAGCGAGGCCGGGGTGCTCGACCTCGACCCGGCGGTCGTGGTGGCCAAGGGCCGGCTGCAACCGGGCCGGATGTTCCTGGTCGACACCGCCGCCGGGCGGATCGTCACCGACGACGAGATCAAGTCGGAGCTCGCCGCCGAGCAGCCGTACGACGACTGGCTGCACGCCGGGCTGATCGACCTGGCTGACCTGCCGGCCCGCAAGCACATCGTCTACACGCACGACTCGGTGCAGCGGCGCCAGCAGACCTTCGGCTACACCGAGGAGGAGCTGAAGATCCTGCTCGGGCCGATGGCCCGGACCGGCGCCGAACCGCTCGGCTCGATGGGCACCGACACCCCGATCTCACCGCTGTCGACCCGGCCCCGGCTGCTCTACGACTACTTCCACCAGCTCTTCGCCCAGGTGACCAACCCGCCGCTGGACGCGATCCGGGAGGAGCTGGTGACCAGCCTCCAGGCCACCCTGGGCCCGGAGGGCAACCTGCTCGACCCCACCGCGGCGAGCTGCCGGCAGATCGTCCTGCCGTACCCGGTGATCGACAACGACGAGCTGGCCAAGCTCCTCTCGATCGACGAGGACGGCGACCTGCCGGGCTTCAAGGCGGTCCGGGTCTCCGGGCTCTACCGGCTGCGCGAGGGCGCCGTCGGGATCAAGGCCCGGCTGACCGAGATCTGCCGGCACGTCTCGGAGGCGATCGAGGACGGCGTCCGGATCCTGGTCCTCTCCGACCGCGACTCCACCGCCGACCTCGCGCCGATCCCGTCCCTGCTGCTCACCGCCGCCGTGCACCAGCACCTGGTACGCGAGCAGACCCGTACCCAGGTGGCGCTGGTCGTGGAGTCCGGTGACTGTCGCGAGGTGCACCACGCCGCCGTGCTGATCGGCTACGGCGCGGTCGCGGTCAACCCCTACCTGGCCTTCGAGTCGGTCGAGGACCTGATCGGCACCGGCGCGCTGCCCGGCCTGGAGCCCGCCAAGGCGATCCGCAACTACGTGAAGGCGCTCGGCAAGGGCGTCCTCAAGATCATGTCCAAGATGGGCATCTCCACCGTCTCCTCGTACTGCGGTGCGCAGGTCTTCGAGGCGGTCGGCCTGGACAACCGGCTGGTGCAGCGGTACTTCGCCGGCACGCCGGGCCGGATCGGCGGGGTCGGCCTGGCCGAGATCCACGCCGAGATCGCGGCCCGGCACGCCCGGGCGTACCCGCCGAACGCCGCTCAGCTCAGCCACCGGCCGCTGGAGGTCGGCGGGGAGTACCAGTGGCGCCGCGAGGGCGAACTGCACCTGTTCAACCCGGAGACCGTCTTCCTGCTCCAGCACGCCACCCGCAGCCGGCAGTACGAGGTCTTCCGGACCTACACCGCGAAGGTCGACGAGCTGGCCCGGCAGGCGGGATCGCTGCGCGGACTGTTCACGCTGCGCACCGGGGTCCGCGAGCCGGTACCGCTGGACGAGGTCGAGCCGGCCAGCGAGATCGTCCGGCGCTTCGCCACCGGCGCCATGTCGTACGGCTCGATCTCCGCCGAGGCGCACGAGACCCTCGCCGTCGCGATGAACCGCCTCGGCGGCAAGTCCAACACCGGCGAGGGCGGCGAGGACGTCGAACGGCTCTACGACCCGGCCCGCCGCTCGGCGGTCAAGCAGGTGGCCAGCGGCCGGTTCGGTGTCACCAGCGAATACCTGGTCAACGCCGACGACATCCAGATCAAGATGGCCCAGGGCGCCAAGCCCGGCGAGGGCGGACAGCTGCCCGGCAACAAGGTCTGGCCGTGGATCGCCCGCACCCGGCACGCGACCCCGGGCGTCGGACTGATCTCCCCGCCGCCGCACCACGACATCTACTCCATCGAGGACCTGGCCCAGCTCGTCCACGACCTGAAGAGCGTCAACCCGGCCGCCCGGGTGCACGTCAAGCTGGTCAGCGAGATCGGCGTCGGCACGGTCGCGGCCGGGGTGGCCAAGCTCAAGGCCGACGTCATCCTCATCTCCGGGCACGACGGCGGCACCGGCGCCTCCCCGCTCAACTCGCTCAAGCACGCCGGCACCCCCTGGGAGCTGGGGCTGGCCGAGGCGCAGCAGACGCTGCTGCTCAACAAGCTGCGTGACCGGGTGACGGTGCAGGTGGACGGCCAGCTCAAGACCGGCCGGGACGTGCTGGTCGCCGCGCTGCTCGGTGCCGAGGAGTTCGGCTTCGCCACCGCCCCGCTGATCGTCGCCGGCTGCGTGATGATGCGGGTCTGCCACCTGGACACCTGCCCGGTCGGCATCGCCACCCAGAACCCGGTGCTGCGCGAGCGCTACACCGGCCGCCCGGAGTTCGTGGAGAACTTCTTCCTCTTCCTCGCCGAGGAGGTCCGCGGCTACCTCGCCGAGCTGGGCTTCCGGTCGCTGGACGAGGCGATCGGCGCGGCCGAACTGCTCGACTTCGCCCCGGCCCTGGAGCACTGGAAGGCGCGCGGGCTGGACCTGCGGCCGGTGCTGCACGTACCCGAGCTGCCGGCGGGTGCCGCCCGGCGCGGCGTACGGGCCCAGGACCACGGGCTGGAGCGCTCGCTCGACAACGAGCTGCTGAGCCTGGCCGAGCCGGCGCTGCGCGACGGCGCTCCGGTGCGCGCGGCGGTGCCGGTGCGCAACGAGCACCGCAGCGTCGGCGCGATGCTCGGCGGCGAGGTCACCCGCCGGTTCGGCGGCGCCGGCCTGCCGGCGGACTCGATCGAGTTCGACCTGACCGGCACCGCCGGCCAGTCCTTCGGCGCGTTCCTGCCCAGCGGGGTGACGCTGCGGCTGGTCGGCGACGCCAACGACTACGTCGGCAAGGGACTCTCCGGTGGCCGGATCGTGGTCCGCCCCGACCCGGCGGCGCCGTTCGCGGCGGGCCTGGACTCCGCGCCCGGACCGCACGGCCGGGCCGAGGACCAGATCATCGCCGGCAACACCATCCTGTACGGGGCGACCGGGGGCGAGCTGTTCCTGCGCGGCCGGGTGGGCGAGCGCTTCGCGGTGCGCAACTCCGGCGCGGTGACGGTGGTCGAGGGTGTCGGCGACCACGGCTGCGAGTATATGACCGGGGGCACCGTGGTGGTGCTCGGCCGGACCGGGCGCAACTTCGCCGCCGGTATGTCCGGCGGTACCGCCTTCGTCTGGCAGCTCGACCGCCGGCTGGTCAACCCGGAGCTGGTCGATCTCGCCCCGCTCAGCGACGACGAGCGGGTCAGCCTGCACGACCTGGTGCAGCGGCACTTCGCGGAGACCGACTCCTCGATCGCGGAGGCGCTGCTCAAGCGCTGGCCGGAGGCGGTGGAGGAGTTCACCGCCGTGGTGCCCCGGGACTACAGGCGGGTCATGCAGATCATGCGGTCCGCGCAGGCCGAGGGGCGCGACGTCGACGAGGCGGTGATGGGCGGGCTCGCCGCGCCGGCCGCCGCCACCCCCGCCGGCACCGGTACGCCGGCCGCCAGCATGCCCGCCGTGACCCCGTCGGTGCGCAGACCCGCGCGCGCCGTCCAGCCGCCTGGGAATGACGAGCCGCGTTCGCCCCAGGAGGTGGCTCGTGCCTGACCCGACCGGATTCCTCAAGCACGGCCGCCGGCTGCCGGCCCGCCGTCCGGTGCCGGTCCGGATCTCCGACTGGCGGGAGGTCTACCCGCCCGCCGCCGACGAGCTGATCCGCGAGCAGGCGACCCGGTGCATGGACTGCGGCATCCCGTTCTGCCACGACGGCTGCCCGCTCGGCAACCGGATCCCGGACTGGAACGACCTGGTCCGGACCGGGGGCTGGGCAGCGGCGATCGAGTCGCTGCACGCCACCAACAACTTCCCGGAGTTCACCGGGCGGCTCTGCCCGGCGCCCTGCGAGGCGGCCTGCGTACTCGGCATCGCCGGCGGCGCGCCGGTCACCATCAAGCAGGTCGAGGTCGAGATCATCAACCGGGCCTTCGACCTGGACCTGGTCGCCCCGCTGCCCGTACCGGCACCGTCCGGCCGGCGGCGGTCGGCGGCCTGGCCGGCGCCGGCTATGCGCCGTCGGCGGCGTAGCTCGGCCTGGCCGGTCGCGCCGTGACGCAGTGCGAGCGATCGACGCGATCGGCGGGCTGCTCCGCTACGGCATCCCCGACTTCAAGCTGGAGAAGGAGCACATCGACCGGCGGCTGGCCCAGCTGCGCGCCGAGGGGGTGCGCTTCGTGACCGGGGTGAACGTCGGGGTCGACGTCACCGCCGAGCAGTTGCGCGCCGAGCACGACGCGGTGCTGCTGGCCTGCGGCGCGCTCGCCGGCCGGGACACCACGGCCACGCCCGGCCGTTCGCTGCGCGGGGTGCACCAGGCGATGGAGCACCTGGTGGCCGCGAACCGGGTGGTCAACGGCCGGGAGGCGGGTACGCCGATCGACGCCGCCGGCAGGCACGTGGTGATCATCGGCGGCGGCGACACCGCGGCGGACTGCCTCGGGGTGGCGCACCGGCAGGGCGCCGCCGGCGTACACCAGCTCGACCTCTACCCGCGACCGCCGCGCGAGCGGGACGAGGAGCGCGACCCGTGGCCGACCTGGCCCTGGGTCCTGCGCGAGTACCCGGCCCACGAGGAGGGCGGTGAGCGGGTCTTCGCGGTGGCCGTGCAGGAGTTCGTGGACGACGGTACCGGCCAGGTGCGCGCGGTGCGGATCGCCAAGGTGACCGTGGAGAAGCGGGACGGCCAGCGGATCCTGAACGTGCTGCCCGGCTCCGAGCGGGAACTTCCGGCCGACCTGGTGCTGCTCGCCATCGGCTTCGACGGGACCGAGGAGCAGCCGCTGCTCGACCAGTTCGGCGTGGTGCGCAACCGGCGCGGTGCCGTCGACGCCGACCCGGACTGGCAGGCCGGTACGCCCGGGGTCTTCGTCGCCGGGGACATGCACCGGGGCGCCTCGCTGATCGTCTGGGCGATCGCCGAGGGGCGGGCCGCCGCCGCGGCCATCCACCGCTACCTGGACGGGGCAGGCGAGCTGCCAGCCCCGGTCACCGCGTCAGCCCAGGCACTAGCGGTGTAAGGAAGGGCCCCTTCTTATCGCTTTTTGTGGACAGGAAGGGGCCTCCTGCACACCCGCGGCAGGTCACTCCGGCACGGCGTCGAGGAAGCGGAACATCCGGGCGCCCCGGTCCAGTGGCCGGGGCGTACCGGTGAAGCGGTGCACGCCGACGCCGAAGCGCTCCTCGGCGCCGGAGAGCCAGCGCAGTTCGAAGCCGTCCTCGGCGAACCAGTCGCAGATCCGGGGTACCAGGTCCGGCTCGCGCCGGTGCCGGGTCCAGATCACCGTCCCGCCGGTGGCGCAGAGTTGGGCACCGGCGCGGACAGTGCGGCGTACGTCGGTGTCGGAGATGTTGCCGAAGACGCCGCAGGCCAGCACGAGATCCGCCGGAACGAGGTCGGCGTACCGGTCGAGCAGCGCGGCGTCGCCGAGGACCACCTCGACGGCGTCGAGGCCGGCCGCGCGGGCCGCCTCGACGGCCGCCTCGGCGTTGCGGGCGTCCAGCTCCACCAGCCGGGCGGTCACGTCCGCGCGGCGGGGATGGTCGACCAGCACCCCGAGCAGGTCGCGGCCCTGTCCGGCGCAGATGCTGACCACCCGCAGCGGTCCGGGGCCGGCCTCGTCGAGCGCCGTCCGGATCCGCTCCTGTACGACCACCAGTCGGCGGCGGAGCGAGGCGTCCGGGTCCGCGTAGTGCTCGTGCCAGGCGTGCCAGTCCCGTCCGCTCATGTCGCCGTCCTCTCCGGGGTCCGGTTGTCGGGTGCCCGCCGCCGCGGACCGCCCGGTTCGGGCGCCGGGGTGGCGGTTTCCGGCGCGGTGCGGGCCACCCAGTCTCACATCAGACTGTCTCGTTCGGCAGCAGGCGGGATGGTCACGGTGGGCGACGTCGTAGCGAACCGGACCGCGACGAGGGCCGCTCAGGTGGCGAGGACGACCTGGAGTTCGTGGCGGCGGCGGGTGGCCAGGTCGGTGAGCACCCCGGGTGCCTCGTCGAACGGCACCACGGCGGAGACGAGGTGCTTGCGGACCGGGTCGCCGTACTCGCGCAGCAGCTCGATCGTCTCCGCCGACAACCGCTCCCGGTCCCAGGTGGCAGCGAGCCCCCGGGGCACCCGGCCGACCTGCGCGCACCGCAGCGACAGCCCGTTGTGGTGGAACTCCTCGCCCAGCCGGAGCGCGTCGGCGCCACCCTGGTAGAAGGCGAGGTCGACCACGGTGCCCTGCGGGCGGAGCAGCCGCAGCGCCAGGTGCAGCGCCCCGGCCTGACCCCGGCACTGGAAGACCACGTCCGCGCCCCGGTCGTCCGGGCCGTGCCGCCACCGGGTCTTGAGCACCACGGCCGGATCCGTCGCCTCCGGATCCAGCGTCTCCAGGCCGAGGGCCTCGGCGACCGCCCGGCGCTGCGGGGTCGGGTCGAGCACCACCACCGAGGCCGCTCCCGCCCGCCGGGCGAAGAGCGCGGTGAGCAGGGCGACCACTCCGGCGCCGGTCACCGCCACCCGGCGGCCCCGTACCCCGTCGCCCAGGTCGCGCACGGCGCCGCCGTACAGGTCGGCGGCGGCGTGCAGCAGGCCGTTGGCGCAGATCGGACCCATGTGCGCCACGTAGACGCCGAGCAGCGGGTCCAGGTCGGGCGGCAGCGGCACCACCCGGTCCACCAGCGGATCGCCCCGGTACGCCGTGCGGTGCCCGTACGTCATCGCCACCACCGTGCCCTGCGCGACCGCCGGGGTACGGCTGGCCGCGACCCGCCCGACCTCCATGTAGCCGAGCCGGGTCACCGGGTACGGCGTGGCCGGCGCCCCGTCGACGAAGAGGCCGAGCGCCGCGTCCCAGCCGGTCGAGAGGTACGGGTTGGTGCCCTTGAGGTAGCTCAGCTCGGTGCCGGCGGAGACCCCGCTGAACAGCGTCTCCACCCGGAACGTGCCGTCGACCAGCGGCGCCGGCTCCTCGGCCCGGACGACCACCTCACCCGGGCCGGTGACCACGACGTTGCGCTCCTCAGACACCGGCCACCACCGGCGACTCCACCCGCACCGCGCGACCGGTCGCCGCGGACTCGGCGACGGCCAGCGCGAGCAGGTGGGTGCGGAGCGCCTCCGCGTACGGCACCCGGACGTCGTCGCCGACGCCGCGCACCGCGTCGACGAACGCCCGGTCGACGGCGACCCGGGCCGCCTGCGGGTCGCCGGCGATCCGCCAGTCGCCGTCCCCGTCCCTGACCTCCAGGGCGTCCTCGGCGACGGCGAGCGCCAGCCCGTCGGCGTACACCTCCAGGCCGGCGCGGTGCTTCCAGCCCAGCGCACAGGTCGCGGTGAGGGTGCCGACCGCGCCGCCGGCGAAGCGCAGGGTGGCGGCGGTCGAGCCGTCGATATCGGCGCCGTCGACCTCGGGTGGCGTCCCGTCCCCGGCGGCCCAGACCTCGTCGACCTCGCCGGCCAGGTGCCGGGCCAGGTCCAGGACGTGGGCGGCCTGCTCCACGACCGGGCCCCCGGAGCGGTCCCGGCGCGGCCACCAGCCCACCGGCGGAACCTTGTCCAGCCACGCGCCGGTGACCAGCCGGATCCGCCGGTCGGCCAGGATCCGCCGCGCCTCCTCGACCACCCCCAGGTAGCGCCAGTGGTGCCCGACGGCGGTCAGGGCCCGCCGCTCCGCCACGATCCGGCCGATCCGCAGCGCGGTGTCCCGGTCGAGGGCGATGGGCTTCTCCACGAAGAGCGGGAGGTCGGCGGCGAGTACCGCCTCCTCCGCGGTGCCGTGCGCGAACGGCGGCACGCAGACGTAGACCGCGTCCAGGTCCGCACGGAGCAGCGCGTCGGCGTCCGGGAAGACCCGGGCCCCGTACGTCTGCGCCAGCCGCTCGGCCGCCGGCGCCGACACGTCGGTGACCCCGACGATCCGTACGTCGTCGAAACCCGCCAGCACCCCCACGTGGCGCTGGGCGACGTTGCCCGCCCCGACCAGTCCCACCCGGCAGACCTGCATACCGTCCTCCGCCTCCGCTGGGAGCCCACTGCTCCCGCCGTCCTCCCATGTGATCGCGAGATTTCTCCGGCTGGCCGGAAATGAAACGTTCACGCGTACGCAGCGCCGATGCCCCACCTGTGTGATCAAGATGTCATGCCGCAAGCCGCTTGGTGCGGTCCCATGGTGGGAAAGACGGGGATCCGGCAATCGAACAGCGAACTGGGGGTCTTGCTCGTGGGGCATTCGACCGAGGCAGTCTCACCCGTGGTAGAGGCGTGGACCACGTACCGTACCGGAAACGCGGCGGAGTGGACCACGCGCCGCGTGCTGAAGGCCAAGGGGGAGACCCGGCTCAGCGTGGTGATTCCGGCCCGCAACGAGGAGGCCACCGTCGGGGCCATCGTGACCACGCTGCGTCGACACCTGATGGAGAAGGCGCCGGTCATCGACGAGCTGATCGTGGTCGACTCCCGCTCCACGGACACGACCGCCCAGGTCGCCACCGCCGCCGGCGCCCGGGTGGTCTCTCAGGACGAGATGACCCGGGGACTGCCCCGGCTGGACGGCAAGGGCGACGCGCTCTGGTCCGGTCTGGCCGCCGCCTCCGGCGACGTGGTCGCGTTCGTCGACGCCGACCTGCGGCGCTTCTCGCCGAGGTTCGTGACCGGGCTGGTCGGGCCGCTGCTGACCGATCCCAGCATCGCGTTCGTGAAGGGCTTCTACCACCGCCCGCTGGTCGGTGCCGCCGGGGTGGAGCCGGACGGCGGTGGACGGGTCACCGAGCTGATGGCCCGGCCGCTGCTCAGCCTCTTCTGGCCGGAGCTGGCCGGCTTCGTCCAGCCGCTCGCCGGCGAGTACGCCGGCCGGCGCGAGATCCTCGAACAGCTCCCGTTCGTCTCCGGGTACGGGGTGGAGATCGGCATGCTGATCGACCTGCTGGACCTGGTGGGGTTGGACGCGCTGGCCCAGGTCGACCTCGGTGAGCGGCTGCACCGGCACCAGGACACCGAGGCGCTGGGCCGGATGTCCGGGCAGATCCTCTACACCGCCTGGTCCCGGCTGCACCGCCGGGGCATGGTCACCGAACCGGTGCCGCCGGCGGCGCTGCTCACCCAGTTCCGGCGGGGTGGCGACGGGGCGCTGCCGAACCTGGACCGCGAGATCGTCGTCTCCGATGTGTCGGTGCGGGAGCGGCCGCCGCTGGCCTCGGTGGCCCGGCAGATGCGGGCCCGGCGGGCCCAGGTTGCCCGGTTGGCGGTGGCCGGGGCATGAGCCTGACGGTCCTGATGAACGCCGGTCCCTGGCTGCCGGTGCCGCCCAAGGGGTACGGCGGGATCGAGAACATCGTCGCCACCCTCGTGCCCGAACTGCGCCGGCTCGGCGTCCGGGTGGTGCTGGCCACCGTCGGCACCAGCGAACTGCCGGTCGACGAGCGGCTGTCGGTCTTCGCCGAGGGGCAGTTCGCGGCGCTGCAGCGGCCGTACAACCAGGTCTGCGGGATCTCCCAGGCGCACCTGAACGGGGTGGTGCGGGCGCTGCGGGCGCGCGACGACATCGACCTCGTGCACGACCACGTCGAGGCGGCCGGCCTGGCCACCCTCGCCGCGCTGGGACCGGACGCCCCGCCGGCGCTGCACACCCTGCACTGGGACCTGGCCAAGCACCCCGAGCTGTACGGGACCTCGACGGCGGCGACCGGGTACGGGTGAACGGTGTGTCGGCGGCGCAGCTCGCCCGGGCGCCACGCGCGCTGCGGGAGCACGCGGTCGGGCATGTGCACCTGGCCACCCCGCTCGCCGTGGACGCGGTGCGCCGCCCGCCGGTGGACAAGGGCGGACACCTGGTGATCATGGGACGGATCACCCCCGGCAAGGGCCAGCACCTCGGCGCCCGACTGGCCCACCAGGCCGGCTTCGATCTGGTGCTGGCCGGCCCGGTCGGTCCGTACCGGCGGCCCGAGGAACTGGCCGCGGCCGGGCCGGAGGCGGACCACAACCCGGATGTCCGGTACTGGCGGGCCGAGGTCGCCCCGCAGGTGGACGGGGTACGGGTGCGCTGGGTCGGGATGGTGGCCGGGGCGGAGCGGGACGACCTGGTGGCCAGTGCGCGGGCGAGTCTCTTCCCGCTCCGCTGGGAGGAGCCCGGGGGCACCGCGGTGATCGAGTCGCTGGCGGTCGGCACCCCGGTGGTGGCCATCGGACGGGGATGCCTGCCGGAGTTGGTCGAGCACGGCGACACCGGCCTGCTCACCGCCGACGAGGCGGAGTTGGCCGACCTGGTGGCCGACGCGGACCGGATCGATCCCGCGCGCTGCCTCGCCGAGGCGGCCCGCCGGTTCACCCCGGCGGTGATGGCGGCGTCCTACCTGGACCTGTACGAACGCGTCCGCGCCCTCGGCCGGCCCGCCGATACGATCGGTAACGGCAGCCCCAGGGTGATGATCGAGAATGGTCGTCGGTCCGCCCCGCTGGTGGAGGGTCAGCCCGGTCGGTAAATGCTCGGGCATTGCCGGATAGCGACGTCGTTCGCCATGGGTGGAAACTGGTCAGACCGGGGCGCCATGGCTGGGGGGCCGATTCGACTGCCTTACTGAACGGGGACGTGCCAGCCGATCGGACAGAGCAGTCGGCGCATTTGCCGGCCGCATCGAGATCTGCGATATCGTGTGGCTGTTCGTAGAGGGACATAGATCGATTTCCTCCATCGAAGGCCGAGGGCACGCCTGTGAACGACGGACCCAATCGCAGCCGTACCTCCGTGCCACCGCGACACCTTCTCGACAATCTTGTCGCCCTCGACAATGGATCATCCCGGGGGGTGGATGTCCGCGCACTCGACGAGGCCGGGTTGACCGTCGGAAACGTGTGGGATCTGCTGACCCGGGCCGCGGTCGAGCACGACGCCTTCGAGGGGACGTTCGAGCATCCCCGAGTGGCTGCGGTGGATTCGCTGCGACACCTCTTCGGGTCGCTGCGCGACCGGACCGAGGAGTGTGTCGGACTGCTCGGTCTGCTGACCGCGAGCATGATGATCGCGCACGAATTCGATCGCCGCCGGGGACTGGGGTTCGAAAGCGCGTCGGACCCGACGGCAAAGGCCGTCTTCGCGGAGCTGAAAGTCCTGTTCGAGGATGCCCGGGTGCTGCTGGCGCTGAAGGCGGTGTACGGGGTCGCGAACCACGACGGTGCGGACGCGGCGCAGGCGACGGCGGTGTGGGAGGACCTCGACTTCGTCGAGCTGAGACTCCACCGGCTCGGCACTACGTCGTTCATCCTGGCCGGGCCCTGGATCGAGAAGCAGGGACGCCGGGCCAAGGTGGCGTTGAAGTGCGTGCTGCTGCCGTACACCCGCATCGCGGCCATCGCCAGGGCGACCGAAGGGTACGCCCGACGCTATGGCGCGCCCGGCCTGGGTGGCGCGGGGGAGGGGGACGCGGACGGCTCCTCGCCGCATCTCGCGGAGGTCTACGCCAGCACCCGGGCCTGGGTGGCGATGGAGCTGATCAACGGTCGTACGCTCCGGGAGGAACTGGACGCGCGGTTCGGGGACCAGTCGGCGGCGCAGGACCAGTCCGATGCCCGGGCCCGGGTACGCGGCCCGGAACGACTGCGGCTCGACGCGCTCTGCCAGCTGGCCCCGCCGCTGTTCCGGGCGCTCTCCGACATCCAGCGACTCGGGCTGACGCACCACGACCTCACGCCGACGAACATCATCTTCACCCGCGACAGCGCCTACGGCAGTGGCACGAGAGCGGTCCTGATCGACTTCGGGCGCAACCACCTCTACACCCGCACGATCGGTGCCCTGGAGGGGCCGGAGGCGAGCTTCGTCGCTCCCGAGACGAAGCAGAACGCCGCGCAGGCCGATCCTCGGTTGGCGGACCTCTACTCGCTGGGCAAGCTGCTCATCGCGATCGGCGGGACCGAGCCCGGCCAGGGGGCGGAGGTGCCGGACGCCTTCTACGTCCGCACCCCGCTGCTGGCGCGTTTCGTCGAGGATCTGGTCGACAGTGACCCGAACCGCCGACTCCTGCTGTACGGCGACTCCGGCTGGACCTACGCCGACCTGGGTACCGAGTTCGCGATGGAGTTGCAGGCGGTCTCCGTCGCGGACCGGGAGGGCCTGCTCGGGGATGACCGGCCGACCCTGCGGGGACTCTTCGACCTGGCCACCCCGACCTCCCGTACCGCGTCCCGGCAGTGGCGGATCCGGCGGGTCCGGGCTCAGCAGCGGCGGCTGTTGCGGGAGGCGGGCCGCGAGGAGTCGGAGGCCCAGCCAGGGGGCACCGGGCCGGTGCTGCCGGAGGTGGCCGGACCGGCGGTGACCGTCGAACCCGACGAGCCCGGGTTCATCCTGGTCGGACGGCCGTCCGAGCAGGCGCTGCGCCGACTGTCGGACCGGGCCCGGGTCAACAGCCGGCGGGCGGGCGTCCTGCTCTTCTGGTCGGCCCTCTGCGGTGTCTGCTGGGCGCTGGTGTTCCTGGTGATCTCCGTTCAGCTCGCCCGGGACGCGGGCATCGATCCCACCCCGGAGGCGGTCGACGTGGTGCGGTGGTTCACCGGGGTCATCGGTTGGACCGGTGCCACCGCCGCGATCAGCGGGTGGGAGCGGCAGCTGACGGACCTGCTGGGTCCGCCCGGCGCGCACAACCTGGACGCCCGCATCGTCGGCGGCACCTTCGCCCTGGTGAACGTCAAGCACTACCAGAACATCTTCGCCGGGATCAGTCCGCTGAACGGAGCCGGTCAGCTGCCGCTCGGGCGCCGCGTGCATGCCTGGGCGTCGGAGTTCTGGATCCGGCTGTTCGCGTTCTGGTGGATCACCGTCGTGCTGGCCCCGAACTTCGGCGATCCACTGTGGTGGCCGATCTGCACGGCGATCGGGCTCAGCGTGCAGCTCATGCTCAACGCGACGGTCTCGTCGTTCGCCAACCTGACCGTGAAGGACGCGCGCCGCAACGGTTTCTCGACCGTCCCGCCGCACTCACGGGAGATCACCGGGCTCAAGGTGTTCAGCAGGTGGACGCCGTCGATGTTCGTCTTCCTGCTGATGGTGTGGCCACTGGCCTACTTCATCTCCCGGGGCAACCTGGACGGGACGCCGTACGCGCTCATGCTGGGCGTGTCCAACATCGGCATCTTCTACGTCGTCAAGTGCGGCCTGGACGCGCCGGCCATCCGCAGTGGCCTCGCGCGGGCGTTCCTCGCCTCCGAGCGGGCCGCCGCGGCCCGGGTCACTGGGACGACAGCTGGCTCGTGGCGTCCAGCGGCACCACGTGCTCGACAGCCGTGAGGCGGGGGATGACGCGGAGGGTGTTGTCCAGGATCCGGTCCGGCGAGACGTTGGCCAGCGCGCAGTACATGACGCCGTAGGCGGTGCGGGCGCCGGTGAGCAGCCTGCCGAGGCTGATCTCGTGTCGCTTGACCTGGGGCATCCACGGCAGCGGCGCCAGGTCCAGGATCGCGGGCTCCTCCGTGGGGGCGAGCATCTGCCGCTGGAGATTCCGGCGGTCCTCCCAGCCTTCCCGGACGGCGCGGAGGTAGCCGGTGCCCAGTCCGGCGCGCAGCTTGTTTATCCGGGACGCCGCGAAGCGCTGGGTCACCGAGTGCCGGTGCTGCGGGGTGCTCACCGGCCGGGTGCTGAGCGAGAGGATGTGGGTGCACCCGTCCCGCAGGGCCAGCCGGAACGGAAACGCCGTCAGGAGGCCGCCGTCGACGACCCGCTGTCCACGCCAGACGGCGGTGCCCGGCACGGCCACGGGAAGCCAGGCGCTGCCCCGCAACGCCTGTTTGAGATCCGCCCGGTTCTCGAAGTCGCTCACGTCCATCGTGCGCATCTCGTCGACCGAGGTCATCGAGACGTGGAAACGGATCGGTGCGGCGAGAACCGCCGCGAAGTCGAGCGGTTTGACAACCTCGACCACGTTTTCGAAGGCGTATTCCATGTCCAGTATCGGACGCCCGGTCAGTGCTCGGCGAAAGTCCACGAACTTGCGGCAGGCCAGATCGTCATAGTAGATCGACAGCGGATACCAGGTGTTGGTGGCCAGGAAGTACGCGGTGTTGATGGCGCCCGAGGAGGCCGCGTAGACATCGTCGAAAGCGTTGTGGAAACCGAGGTCCTCGATGGCGGTCAGCATCGCCGCGGAAACGATCCCGCGCATCCCGCCGCCCTCGACGGCAAGTCCAATCTTCCACGGGTCGCTGCGACTGCCCGGTCGCGAATCGGATGCGCGTCGCTGACGCAGGGCCTCAAGCACCGGGTGACTTTCGAGCCAACGCCCGGTGGGGGCCTGTTCGATTGTTTGACCCGCCACCAATTCGAGCTCCAGAATGGGTAGGTGCAGACCCAGCCACCGTTGCACACGGATGGTGGGGCGTCAATGGGCGTCTGGTGGCGCGTAACTGGCCGTGTGGAGGTAGACATCCGGGCCGGTGAGCTGTCCGACCTGGACGGTAAATGTGAGACGCGTGTCCCCGACCCGCCATGATCGGAAAACGCGTACCCCGCGCGCCGGCGTTGTCGATCACAAATAGCGGCATTGATCGTCCGCCCGGAGCACGGACGGGCCGCCGGTGTGCCTTCCCGCCCGCTTCGGTTAATGTTCGGTGACTGCGTCGCCGAGGCGGGTTGGGGGCAGGGTTGGGACTCGCGGCCACGTACGGACGGGCGGTGTCGCTGCACCAGCGCGCTCGGGCACACCTGGACGCCGCCCTGCGGGGGCTCGCCGGGCTGCGGCCGCCGGCCGACTCCGGCGAATCCGCCGACATCGTGGCCCGGCTGCACCGGGTGGGCGACGAACTCGTCGCCGAACCCGAGCCGTCGCGCTTCTTCCCCGGCCCGGTGCCGATGCGCCTCGGCGCCGCCACCACCGGCGACGGCGGCTTTCCCGCCGTCGTACCGCTGACCGGCGGCACCCACCTGGCGATCGAGCCGGACGCCCGCGATCCCCGGGTCGCGGCGCTGCTGCGGGCCCTGGTCGTCCGGCTGCTCGCCGCCGCCCCGCCCGGCTCGGTCCGGGTGTACCCACTGGACGGTGCCGCGCTGGGCGCCACCTTCCTGTCGCTGCGCCCGCTGGTCGAGGCCGGCGCGCTGCTCCCGCCGGCCACCACCGACGCCGAGATCGCCGACCTGCTCGACGCCGCCGAGCGGCACGCCCGGGCCGGGCAGGACGCCGGCGGCACCGACGAACTCCTGCTGCTGGTCGCCGCCGCCGCACCGCAGGGCCGGGAGCTGGCCCGGCTGGCCGCGCTGACCCACGCCGGCCCGACCGCCGGGGTCTGCGTCCTGGTCGCCGGCTATCCGCCCCGGTCCGTCGGGCTCGCCCCGCCGCCGCTGGGCGGCACCACGCAGCTCCGGCTCGACCCCCGGGGGTACGCCCGGGTCGGCGACCCGCCCGGGTACCCGTTCAGCGCCGACGGCAGCGGCCTGGCGGCCCCCGTACTCCTGGATGGTGACCCGCCGGCCGGCGCGGTCGCCGCGCTGGCGGAGCGGCTCGGCGAGGTGCACCGGCGGCACTCGGCGGTGGACTTCGCGGACCTGCTCCCGGCCCGGCCCTGGGCGGAGTCCTCCGGCAACGGCCTGCGCGCGGTGGTCGGCCGCACCGGGCGGGAACCGGTGATCTGCGCCTTCGACGACCAGACCCCGCACTGGCTGGTCGGCGGCCGGACCGGCGCCGGCAAGACGGTCTTCCTGCTTGACGTCCTCTACGGACTCGCCGCCCGCTACTCCCCGGCGGAACTCTCGCTCTACCTGCTCGACTTCAAGGAGGGCGTCAGCTTCACCGAGTTCGTGCCGACCGGCCGCGACCCGTCCTGGATCCCGCACGCCCGGGCCGTCGGCATCGAGTCCGACCGGGAGTACGGCGTCGCGGTGCTCCGCGAGCTGCGCCGGGAGCTGAACCGGCGGGCGTCGGCGCTGAAGCGGCACGGCGTCACCAAGCTCTCCGACCTGCCCCGGGACGGCGCGCCGGTGCCCCGGGTGGTCGCGGTGATCGACGAGTTCCACGTGCTCTTCGCCGGCAACGACGCGGTGGCCCGGGACGCGGTGGCGCTGCTGGAGGAGCTGGCCCGCAAGGGCCGTTCCTACGGCATTCACCTGGTGCTGGCCAGCCAGAGCATGTCCGGGATCGAGGCGCTCTACGGCAAGACCGACTCGATCTTCGGCCAGTTCCCGCTCCGGGTGGCGCTGCCCGGCGGCAACGGGGTGCTCGACAAGCTCAACGAGGCGGCCGGCGCGCTGCCGATCGGCTCGGCCATCGTCAACCCGTCCGCCGGGCTGGCCGCGGCGAACACCATCGTCCAGTTTCCCGACGCGCACGCCAGCGCCGAGCGGGTCGCGGCGCTGCGCCACGAGCTGTGGCAGGCCCGGCCGCCGGGCTCGCGCCCACCCGCCGTCTTCAAGGGGTACGAGTCGGCGCACGTCGAGGACGACCCGACGTACCGGGGACTGGTGCCCGGGGGACGACGGCCGCTCGCCCTGGTCGGCCGTACCGTCGACGTGGACCTGACCTCGGCGCTCTTTCCGCTGGACGCCACCCCGGGCCGGCACCTGGCGGTGGTCGGCACCTCACCGGTCGGGGCGAGCGTGCTGCACGCCGCCACGGTCAGCCTGGCCCGCCAGCACGCCCCGGGCACCGCCCGGTTCGTGGTCGCCCCGCTGGTGGCGGTCGCCGACGAGATCGCCGACGCCACCACGGACTCGCTGACCGGGGCGGGACATCCGGTCACCCGGCTGGACGCCGCCGGGCTGCGCGAGGAGGTACGCAAGCTGGCCGGGCAACCCGCCGACGGGGCGGGCCGGACCTTCCTGGTGGTGTACGGGATGGACGGTGCCAGCGGCGTGCTCAGCGTCCGGGACGAGAATTTCCGCTCCGGGCTGGACGACCTCCAGGCGATGCTCCGGCAGGGTCCCGCGTACGGCGTGCACCTGCTCGGCTGGTGGCGCGGGCTGCGCCGGCTGTCGGAGGACATCGGCGGGTCGAGCAACCGCGACGACATCGCCTGCCTGGTGGCGCTGAACGTGCCCGGCGGGGAGCTGGGGATGTACCTCGGCCAGCACGACCTGGCGTACACCCCCCGGGCGAACCGGGCGTTGCTAGTGGACCGGCACGACCAGCGGACCCGGCTGATCGTGCCGTTCGTCCGACCGGGCTACGAGGCGGACGAGGAGCACTGAGGTGACCAGCTATTCCGAGTACGCGGCGCTGGCCCGGCACCTGAGCGAGCTGCACCACTCGGGCGAGCGGATCGCCGCGCAGCTTGCCCAGCACCGGGGTGACGCGGGCCGGCACGCCGACCAGCTCGGCCAGCGGCTGGTCCTGCAGTACCAGCGGCTCGGCGGGCTGGGGCAGATGATCGGCAAGCCCGTGCCGCCCCCGCCACCGGGCTACGTCGTGGTGCCACCCGGCGTCGACGCCCCGCCCCCGGGGGTCGGCCCGGTGCCGCCGAAGGCCTGGCCGATGCCGCCGGGCGCTGCCCCTCCGCCGCCGCCCCCGCCCGGTCTGGGAGCGCCGCCGCTCGGTCCGCCGCCCGCCCGGTACGCCCGGCCTGCGCCGCCCTCACCGCCCCCGCCGCCGGGGTCGCCGATCGGCTCGGCGTACCCGGAACTGCCCGGTGCCCCGGCGCGGCGCGCGCTGCCGGCGACCCCGGCGACCGGCCCGGACCCCCGGGCGGTGCCGGGCCAGCGCCCGCCCGCCGCCCCGGTCTCCGGGGCCGGCGGCCCACCCGCGCCGGCGGCCGACCCGGGCCGCGAACTGGAGCTGGCCCGGCAGGCGCTCGACGCCGCCGACGGCCTGATCACCCGGGCCGAGACGGAGGCACAGCAGGCGCCGCTCTTTCCGGGCCTGTCAATGCGGAGCCGGGCGCTCGCCGTCTACTTCAGCTGCCTCGGGGTCATCACGGTGATCATCTGGATCCTGCTGACCGCCTCCGAACTGCACGCCTTCAACGGCGGCCGGGGCCAGTTGACCGTGCTCTCCTGGAGCTGCGCCGGGCTGCCCGCGATGGCGTTCTTCGTCGGGTACTTCGTGCTCAGCGTCTGGGGCAAGCCCCGGATGGTGGAGGGGCGGTTCCCCCGCTATCCCCGGCTCGGCTTCCTGATCTGCTTCCTCGGCGCCCCGCTCGCGTTCCTCGTGTACTTCGCGGTCTTCTTCAGCTGAGCGGACGGGCTCTGGCTCGGCGGTCGTTTCGGCCTCGGTCAGGAAGCGGGTCACCTCGGCGGGGGTCAGGCCCTCGTCGTCGAGGAGGCTGACCAGCAGCAGGCTCTGCGCGGTGACCGTGGCCGGCTCGGCCGGGGCGGGCGGCTCCCCGTCGAGGACCGTCCAGACCAGCCGCTCGGCGAGCAGGGGATCCAGCTCGTATCCGGTGCGGTCGTAGCGCTCCCGCACGCTCGCCACGAACCGGATGACCGGGGCACGGTCCTGGCCGGGACGGAACCGCCGGTCCACGGCGAGCCGGAACGCGGCGTCGAGCAGGAGGCCGTACCGCCGCCAGGCGAGGTCGTCGAACCGCCCGATCCGGTGCTGGTAGTCGCGTACCCGGCCGGCGGCCAGGTCGCGCAGTGGAGTGGCGTACCGGCTCAGCACAGTTGACCCCGCTCCCGCTCGAGCTGCTTCTGCCGGCGGACCCGGGCCAGGTAGCCGCGCCAGCCGGTCCACGGGTGCACCACCAGCAGCACCGCGCCGGCCGTCCGCGCCCCGGCCCGTACCTGCGCCACGGTGCACTGTGGAGCGGGGTGGGGGCGGGACGGTTGGACGGTGTCGGTGAGCGTGTCCGCGTACCGCTCGATGGCCCGGACCCCGACGGCGAGCCGGGCGCCGACCCGGTCGAGCCGGGCGACGGCCGCGCCCCACCGGTCGGCGGCGACCGTGGCCGCCGGGTCGGCGCTGGTGCGCCGCATCCGGTCCTCGGCGGCGGCGAGCTGGCGGCGGACCCGCGCGGCGGCCCTGATGGCCCGGTCGGCGTCCGCGCTGGCCGCCCGCAGGCCGTCGAGGAGTTCGCCGACGTTCGCCGGTTTGGCGCCGGGGAGCGTGCGGGCCTGCGCGACGCCGGAGTGCACCAGGTTGAGCGCCGCCCAGGCGTCGTCGGCGGCGTCGTCCCAGCGGGCCAGCAGCCCGGCCCGGGGTGACGAACGGTCGATCTCGCCGACCTGCCGGTCGGCCCGCTCGACGGCGGAGACGACGGCCAGGTAGCCGGCCCGCAGCTCCTCGATAGGCACCGGTTTGTGTATGTCACCGGTCATCATCGGCAGCCGGCGGTGGCCGTACCAGGTGGCGGTCCGCTGGTTGGCCGCCCGGCGGGTGTGCTGGCCCAGGGTCCATCGGGCCTCGGCCAACTCGGCGCAGGGGCCGGGCCGTCCGCACCCCAGACACACCCCGGTGTACGTGCACACGGTGTGCCGGGCGATCGTCTCCCGGGCGTTGGCGATCCGGGTACGGGCGTAGGCGGTGTAGGCGGCTTGGGTCAATGGGGTCACGTGTGCTCCCTCGGAGAGGGGGAGAGGGTCGATGAGCAGGGCAACGCGCCCGGCCGACCGGGGGAACAGCCGGCCGGGCTCTGTGCGATGGGCACGACCAGCCCCAGGGTGCTGACCAGGGAGCCGGTCAACGGAACTTTGTCATACTAGTCTAGTAAAGTCAACACCGGACTAGTCCTTGCTTGTCAGGGAAAGTGAGGTGTGATCAAATGGCGGTGCTGACCAGGGAGACCGCCATATGCCCGCCAAGCCAAAATGGGAGCGCATCGCCGACGAGATCCGGACCCAGATCGAGTCCGGTGAACTCGCTCCAGGTGCCCAACTGCCGTCCACCGCGCAGCTCCGCGCGAAGTATGACGTGTCGGCAGGCGTTGTTCGTCAAGCCATACTCGTGCTCCAGACGAAGGGTTTGGTGGAGGGCGTGCATGGCCTCGGCGTGTTCGTCACGGAACGCTCAAGTAGCTGAGCGGTCGTCGCACCCTGCCTCGATAGCGTGAGTTGCGCGTCTGGCATGAGTCCTTGTTGATCTAGGAACCCCCGGTGCGCTGGCTTTCAGTGGGAGGTTCCCAAGCAAGATTTAGGACTGTAACGGACATTGCGGATGCAGTCATGCTCCGGACGAACTCCGCTGGCTACGCTTTCCCAGGTAAGAGCCGTTGCTGCACCCGGTCTACGGACCGGGCGAGGGTCGCAACATCGCGGCGAGGATCCACGGTCGGTCGATGCGCCATGGACTCCTACCCAACGGCGAGGTGATGGCCGACTACGTCCAGCAGGTTGGCGTCGAGGGCCGCCTCAAACACAACCGCGCCGTGGCTACTCGCTTCGACAAACTCGCCGTCCGATACGAAGCCACCATCCACCTCGCCGCCATCAACGAGTGGCTGTGACCAACTTCGACACAGGCCCTATTGGCGAAGTGGCCCGGTTCGGAGAACGGGTGGTCACCCCGCGGGAACCGTCCGATGCAGCTATCGAAGCACCGTTTGAGGCGGGCTCGGGACGCCGGAAGGGGTTCAGCCGGAGCCGGTGCCGCCGCTGGCGGCGACGGCCGTGCCGGTGAGATAGGTGAGTTCGGGCGAGGCGGTGCTGACGGCGAAGGCGGCGATTTCCTCCGGGGTGGCCATGCGGCGCAGGCCAGGAACGTTCGCGCGGCCCCACTGGGCGGCGCCGATCTCCCAGGCCGGGTCCGGAATGCCGGCCATCCCGGCGCTGCCCCGCACGAGCGCGGTATTCGTCGTGCCGGGCAGGATCGCGGTGATGCGAATGCCAGCGTTGCCGTAGTCGAGAGCCGCGGAGCGCACGAGACCGATCAGGGCCGACTTGGTGGCGGTGTAGACGCTGCGCCCTGCCGACGTCGTGTTGGCCACGGTGGAGGAGGTGACCAGGATCGTGCCGCCGCCAGCGGCGAGCATGTATGGGATCTGGTGCTTCATCGCGTGGAAGACGCCGCGCAGGTTGGTGTCGACGAGATCGGCGAATTCGGCGCCGGTGAACTCGTGCAGCGGCTTCTCGATGGTGATCCCCGCGTTGTTCAGCGCCACGTCTATCCGGCCGAACCGGTCGACCGCCGCGCCGACGAAGCGTTGCACCTGCTGCTCGTCACGCACGTCCGCGCGGACGAACAGGGCCTGGGTGCCGCCGGCGACGAGTTCCGCCTGAAGCTGCTCGCCGAGGTTGGCGCGGCGGCCGCAGAATGCCACGGATGCACCCTCGCGGGCGAAGGCGATGGCAGCGGCACGGCCGATGCCCGAGGTGGCACCGGTAACGAGCACGACCTTGTCAGCGAACCGGCGGCCGTCGAGCACGGTCGGTGCCGGTGGCGCGGCCATGGCGGCCAGGCTTACCCCGCTGGCCAGGCCGGCTGTCAAACCAACCGCCGTACCGATGATCGCGCGCCGGTTCCGGTGGTGTTGCTTCGCTGCGGGCGCCTCGGCTTCGCGTGAGGGCTCGTCAATGTTAGCACCGCTCATATGGTGGAGCGTAGACCGCGATATGTACAGTGTCAACATGGCTCCGAGCGACCGGCCGTACCACCACGGCACACTGCGCACCGCACTGCTGACCGAGGCGCGGCAGATACTCGAGCGCGACGGCGCGGAGTCCGTCTCGCTGCGGGCCGTCGCGCGAGCGGCCGGCGTGTCGCCGACCGCGCCGTACAACCACTTCGCCAGCCGTCGCGATCTACTAGCCGCGATGGCGGGCGACGGCTTCGCCGACCTCGCAAGCCGGCAACAGCAAGCGGCGGCGAGCACGTCGGCCCGTGAGGCCCGGTTCGTCGCGCTCAGCCGCTCCTACCTCGACTTCGCCGCGACGCAGCCACAGCTGTACCGCCTGATGTTCGGCGCCGGCGTACAGCACTGGCACGATGTTCCGGCCGTGGCAGCCGCCAAGTCCGCAGCGATCCTCCCGTTACGCACGGCGATCGCCGAACGCCTCACCGGTCCCGGTGAGACCGCGTCGCTCGACATCGCCGTGGTCGCGGCCTGGTCCGTCGCGCACGGCTTGGCGATGCTGCTCATCGACGGCTCCCTCGACCGGCGGCCCAGCCCGGCTGGCATGGACCTGGCGACGGCCGCCATGCGCTGGTTCTTCGCCCAGGTCACGGGAGACTGACGGCGCGTCTGCCTGCCTCGTTCACCGTCGGCCTGTGTGGCTCGACGAGATGACCGCATAGGAACACCCGAAGATTCTCAAACCCCGACGCCGACTTCGATAACGCCCTAGTGGGGCCGTGGACGTCCCGGCAACGGGTCAGCGGTGCCCCCGTTTACCCCCCGAAAACCCCTGCTATGGGTTGACTATCAGTGACGAGCGTTGACAAGCTGACGATTGCGTCTGTGCAGTCAGCGATGGGTTCTGGCGGTCAATGACAAACTCATAACCGTGACGTTCGGTAAGCGTAGGTCGACGGTTCGATTCGCTGCGCCCGGCCCCTGCGCCGGGCGAGGATCGCAACTTGGAACCAGGGATAGGCGGCGGAGAAGCCCGCGTTAGCTGCACCCGGTCCCCGGACCAGGCGAGGATCGCAACGACGAGTGCAACGAACGCAAGGTTGCCGTGCAGTTCGGCGCTGCGCCTCGGTCCCCGGACGGGGGGTGGAAGAGGCCGTTACCCGCGACCGAACGGGTCTGTCCCGGCCTGACCGATCCCACCGCGACGCCGATTATCCGGATCGCCAGGCGACGGCATCGGAACCATGCGTTCCTCCTGCACCCGAATTTCGGCGCGGAACCGTTCAGCGGCCGGATGCCAGATCTCCTCGAACGGACCCATGACTTCGCCACCGACACCACGGCGACGTGCCCGAGATCCGAGCCACGCGAGCCCGCCCAGGATTGCGGCCAGGCAGCAGACGACCACCAGATAACCCAGGACATCACCCACGGCCCGACCCTACGCGCAGCGTGTGCTTCGCCGCACTCCGCTGCGCGCGGTCGCGCACCCGGTACTGCGGGGACTCCGAGCGCACCCGTCAGCGCGACCGGCGGGCGTTGAGCCGGGCGGCCTGGCGGGTCAGGTGGTCGCGTTCGGCGAGGTTGGGTGCCTTCTGCGCCGCCTCGGCGTACAGCCGCGCCGCCGTCGTCAGGTCGCCGTCGCGTTCGTGGAGGTACGCCGCCACCGCCGTGTGGCGGGGCAGTGCGTCGTCCAGCGCCGCGAGCGCCACCAGGCCGGCGCGCGGTCCGTCGGCCTCGCCGACGGCCACCGCCCGGTTGAGCCGGACGACCGGGCTGTCGGTCAGCCGCGCGAGTTCGTCGTACCACTCGACGATCTGCACCCAGTCGGTCTCCTCGGCGATGGGCGCGTCGGCGTGGAGTGCCGCGATGGCGGCCTGGGCCTGGAACTCGCCCAGCCGGTCGCGGGCCAGCGCCGCCTGGAGGATCCCGACGCCCTCGGCGATCAACGTGGTGTCCCACCGGCTGCGGTCCTGCTCGGCGAGCGGCACCAGGCTGCCGTCGGGTGCGGTCCGGCTGGCCCGTCGGGCGTGGTGCAGCAGCATGAGGGCGAGCAGCCCGGCCACCTCGGGGTGGTCGATCGCGGCCGCGAGCTGCCGGGTGAGCCGGATGGCCTCGGCGGCGAGGTCGACGTCGCCGGAGTAGCCCTCGTTGAAGACCAGGTAGAGGACGCGCAGCACGGTGGCGACGTCGCCGGGCTGGTCGAACCGCACACCGGAGACGGTGCGCTTGGCCCGGCTGATCCGCTGCGCCATGGTCGCCTCGGGCACCAGGTACGCCTGGGCGATCTGCCGGGTGGTCAGCCCGCCGACGGCGCGCAGCGTGAGCGCGACGGCGGACGACGGCGTCAGTGACGGGTGGGCGCAGAGGAAGTACAGCTGGAGCATGTCGTCCACCGCGGGCGCCGGCCCGGGCGCCGGCTCCTCCTCGACGCGGTCCTCACGCCGGCGGCGGGCGGCGTCCGCGCGCGTCGCGTCGAGGAACTTGCGCCAGGCCACGGTGACCAGCCAGCCCTTGGGGTCCCGTGGCGGGTCGGCGGGCCAGACCCGCAGCGCCTCGACCAGCGCGTCGTGCACGGCGTCCTCGGCCGCCGCGAAGTCTGCTCCGCGGCGGACGAGGACGGCGAGCACGCTCGGCGTGAGGCTCCGGAGCAGAACCTCGTCCATCAGGTCACTCCGTGATGGTGGATGGCTCGGTCAGGAACGGGCGCAGTTCGAGCCACTCGTGGATCGGCTTCCCGCCCGCCCCGGGGGCGGCCGACAGTTCCCCGGCCAGCTTGACGGCGCGCTCGTAGCTGTCGACGTCGATGATCATCCAGCCCGCGATGAGGTCCTTGGTCTCCGCGAACGGGCCGTCGGTGACCGGCGGGCGCCCCTCGCCGTCGTAGCGGACCCACGCTCCCTCGGGGGCGAGCGCCTGACCGTCGACGAACTCGCCGGTCCCCTCGAGCCGGGCCGCGAAGTCGCGCATGTACTGCACGTGGGCCGAGATCTCCTCCGGCGCCCACTGGGCCATCGGCACGTCGTTGACCGCGGCCGGGGCGCCTCGGTAGTGCTTGAGCAGCAGGTACTTGGCCATCGTGTATCTCCTCGGTGCTGGTCCGACCCATTCTGGTCGCGTTCCACCGCGGGGACGGAGCCGGCCACCGGTTCTCGACATCGCCATCCGAATTTCTTCGGATCTTGTGTCGCACCTGGCTGAGCCGTCTCGTGGTGTCCGGGTCCACGCCGTGGCGCGCGGGCGGGACGGAGCGAGCATTCAAGATCAACGGCGGTCAGGCGGTCGACCGGTCGCCCGGGCCGCGGGCTGCGGTCGGCCACGGCCGCTACGTCCAGGTGCTTCGTCGTGAACCCAGATCAGGCAGTCGTGCCACACGTCTCGCTCAGGATCATCGGCGAGCCAGGAACGGCAGTGTCGCGGCAGCCGTTCATCGAAGCGGTACCCCGCTCGTTCCGCCAGCCGCAGCGAGGCCGCGTTGGCTGGATTGATCTCCAGCCAGACCCGGTGCAGGCCGGCGTCCCGGTGCGCCCATCGCGTGACAGCCTGAACGCCGCGGAGCCCGAAACCACGCCGACGCTGATCTGGGCGAACCCAGTACGCGAGTTCCGCAGCCTCCGCGCCATCCGGCATGAGGCCGACCGCGACGACAAGCCGTGCACCATCCATTACCCCGTAGGAGACCTGCCCTGCCGACTGGTGATCCCAGGCCAGAAGAGCGGCCCGCGCGTCTGGCAACGAATATGGGCCTGCGGGGCGTGCCCCCCACAGGGCCCGGGCCGATTCCTCCCGAGTGGCTTCCACCAGCAGATCCGCGTCCCGCACGGTGAGCGTGCGCAGCCGCAGGTCACCAAGGCCAAGATCCATGACCGGGTACATGCCGGCGATTCTTCCAGCCCGGACCCGTGCTGACCGCCGGTGGCGGAGTGGGCCGGCGGTCAGGGAGGTCCCGGCACCTCAGCTCTGGAACGCCTCGCCGCCCGCATTCGGCGGATCGGGGGCGTAGAAGGCGGTGGTGTTGGCGACCATCCTGGCCACGTCCTCCGGCGGGATGCCGGCGACGGCCGACGCCGCGCCCCAGGCGTTGCTGCTCAGCGTCGCGAACTCCCGCGCCTCCGGCGAACTCTCCCACTCCTGCGGGTTCTCGATCGTCCGGCCCGACAGGTGCAGGCTCAGGCCGAGCAGGCCCAGGTCCCAGCCCACCCCGGTGGCGCCGGGCCCGTACTCGGTCCAGAACTTCGGGTCGGTGACCGCGACGTGCTCCAGCTCGAACACCGTCGACTCCGCGTCCCGGGGCGTCAGCCGTACCTCGACCTCGCTGTGGCCGCCGGCCTCGCCGAAGATCCAACTTACCTTGAGCAGCCGGGGCGGTTCGCAGCGCAGGATCTCGCCGCCGGCGTTGCCTTCGAGCTGGTAGCGCCCGCCCAGTCGCAGGTCTCCGCTGACCGGCAGGAACCACCGGCTGATCCGCTTGGCGTCGGTGACGGCGTCCCAAACGTCCTCGACGGGCGCCGGGTAGCTGCGGCGCAGCAGGACGGTCCGCGCCTCACCGCCGGGGGTGTCGGCTCGGCCGGTCTCGCGGTGGACCTCGTTGATCTGGTCGACGATGTCGCTCATGCTCTGCCTCTCCTGGTCGTCGCGGTGCGCGGTCAGTCTCACCGGTCCCGCGTTCGGCGGGGCGACTTTATCAGAAAGAGCTTATATAAGTAGGGCCGACTTTCCGCTGGTGGCGCGCGACTGCGGGAGCCGGCGTCGGCTTTCCGACCGGAGCGGGGTCACCACCAGATCGTCCAATGCCGCAGGCCGCGCTAGGTTCGCGGTACGAGTCGCCAGGCCGCCCGCCGCCGCGCCGCCTGACCAGCGATCGCACTCCCCGCACTGAGGAGTCGCCATGACCCTCGCCAACAACCCCGAGGCCGTACGCCGGGCCGTCCGGCGGCTCCGCCCGAGTCTCGGGGACCGGCTCCTGACCACCGCCGACGACGGCTACGAGGCGGCCCGTCGAGTGTGGAACGGCGCCGTCACCACCCGACCGGCCCTGCTCGCCCGCTGCCTCGACCTCGACGAGGTACGCCGGGTCCTGGACACCGCCCGCGACTGCGACCTGCCGCTGTCGGTACGCGGCGGCGGGCACGACTGGGCCGGCCGGGCGCTGCGCCCCGGCGGCCTGGTGCTGGACCTCACCGGGCTGCGTCGGGTCACCATGGACGACGTGGCCGGTACCGCCCTCGCCGAGGGGGGCGTCACCGCCGGCGGGCTGCTCGCCGCCGCCCGCCCGTACGGCCAGGTGGCCGCCACCGGCGTGATCAGGGCGACCGGGATGGCCGGCCTCGCCCTCGCCGGCGGCTACGGGCCGCTGGTCGGCCGGTACGGCCTCGCCCTGGACAACCTGCTCGGCGCGGAGGTCGTGCTCGCCGACGGTGACGTGGTGACCGCCGGCCCGGACGACGACGCCGAGCTGTTCTGGGCGCTGCGCGGCGGCGGCGCCAACTTCGGCGTGGTCACCCGGCTCCGCCACCGGCTGCACCCGCTGACCGGCGTGCTGGCCGGGATGATCCTCTTTCCGGTCGCGCAGGCCCGGACGGTGCTCGCCGGCTACCGCGAGTTCCTGCCCGGCTGCCCCGACGAGCTGACCGTGATGGCCGGCTTCCTGCCCGACCCGGCGGGGGAGATGTCGGTCTTCCTCGCACCCACCTGGAGCGGGTCGGACCTCGCCGCCGGTGACCGGGCCATCGCCCGGCTGACCGCGCTGGGCCGGCCGGTCGCCAGCCACATCGCCCCGATGCCCTACGACGACGTGCTCGGGATGTTCGACGGGGGCATGGTGGACGGCAACCACTACCTGCTGCGCACCCGCTGGCTCGCCGAGCTTTCCGAACCGGCGGTCGAGGTGCTGCTCGACGCCGCGCTGACGGTCAGTTCGCCGTACTCGGCACTGGCCGTGCACCACTTCCACGGCGCCGCCACCCGGGTCGGCCGCACCGACACCGCGTTCGGCCTGCGCGACGAGCACCTACTGGTCGAGATCATCGCCGTCTGGCCGCCGGCCAGCCGGACCGGCCAACCGGCCTCGGCGCACCGGGACTGGGCCGAGCGGACCTCGTCCCGGCTGGCCCCTATGGCGCTGCCGGGCGGCTACCCGAACCTGCTCGGGCCGGACGAGCCCGAGCGGGTCCGGCTCGGCTACGGGCCGAACCACCCCCGGCTGATCGCCGCCAAGCGCCGGTACGACCCGGAGAACGTCTTCGGCTCCGCCGTACCGACCCTGCTGGGCACCGGCCGGCCCTGACCGGCCCCGGGCCCGACGCCGGCTCAGCGGACCCGATACGACGGACTCGGCGGGGCGGGTCACCCCGGCGGACCGGGACGCGGCCGGCGGCGGGGCGCTGTCGCCCCGCCGCCGGAGTCCGTGGGCGTGCCGTGTCCCGGGCCCGCCGGACGTGTCGTGTCCCGGGCCCGCCGTGTCCCGGACCCGCCGGGCGTGATCAGGGAGTGGACGCCGCGACGCGCCGACGACACGCCCGAACAGCTCCCTGATCACGGCGATCACCGGGGGCCGCCGGGCCGCGCGGTGGGTGGGTTGGTTACTGGCTCAGCTCGGCGACCTGGTCGGCGGTGAGGCGGCCCCGGGTGCGGTCGGGTTCGGCGGCCGTCATGGTGCCCCGGGGCGTCCGGGCCGCCGTGGTGGCCGGCGGGTTCGCCGGGCGGCGCCACTGCCAGTCGGTGACCGCCTGGTACGCGGCCACCACCGACAACAGCCGGTCCTCGCCGTACGGCAGGCCGCCGAGGATCGTGCCGATCGGCACACCCGCCGTGCTGAACCCGATCGGGAAGCCGATCTCGGGCAGGCCGATGATGTCGAACGGCACCGGACTGGTCTGCACCACCACGTCGCAGGCGTCGAAGAGCTGGTCGAGCACCCGCTCCAGGAACAGCAGCTTGGCCCGCTGCCCGGTGATGAACTCGGGGCCGCCGAGCAGCGCCCCCTGCAACCAGCCGGTCACCGAGACCCCGAAGCCGCGCAGGTCGGTCCGGAGGTACGGCAGGAACGGCTCGGTGCGCTCCGGCAGCCGTACGTTGTTGAAGGTGTTGCCGCCGAGCAGGTCCCACTCGTCCGGCAGCGGTACGTCCACCAGCGTGGCGCCGGGGATCGCGGCGAGCTTCGCCAGGAACGCCTGCCGGGCCAGCGCCGTCGCCGACGTGCCGGTGGCGTAGCCGGGCAGCACCCCGATCCGGGTCTTCCAGCGCAGCCGCACCCGCCGGCGTTCGTACACCGGGGTGGCCGCCTCGATCAGCCGGGGCACCCCCGGCAGGCCCTGGCTGCGCGGGTCGGCCGGGTCCTCGCCGGCCATCGCGGTCAGCATGATCGCGGCGTCCCTGGCGTCCCGGGCCAGCGGTCCGGGGTGGTCGCGGGTGTAGCTGAGCGGGATGATCCCGTTCAGCGAGACCCGGCCCATGGTCGGCTTCAGTCCGGTCAGGTTCTGCGCGTTCGCCGGGGCGGTGATCGAGCCGCCGGTCTGGGTGCCGGTGCCGGCGGTGGCGAGCCGGCCGGCGACCGCGGTGGCGGTGCCGGTCGAGGAGCCGCCCGGGTCGGTGGCGGGGTCGCCCGGTGTCCAGGCGTTCACCGTGGTGATCACCCCGTCCGGGGTGGTGGCGCGGGTGGTGGCGAGCGGCCCCATCTGGGTCTTGCCGAGCACGATCGCGCCGTTGCCCTTGAGCCGGGCCACCGCCGTCGCGTCGTAGGGCGGCACGAAGTCCCGGAAGAGGTAGGAGTTGGCGGTGGTCGGCACCCCCTCGGTCCAGTAGTTGTCCTTGATCGCCAGGGGGATGCCGTGCAGCGGGCCGGAGCGGGGGCGCCGGCCGGCGGCCCGGGCGGCGGCCAGCGCCGCGTCGGCGAGCACCAGGTTGAACGCCTGGTACGTGCCGTCGTACGCGCCGATCCGGGCCAGGTACGCCTCGACCAGCTTCTCCGGGGTGAGCCGGCCGGCCCGGATCAGCCAGGCGGCCTCGGCGAGGGTCAGCTCGGTCGGGTCGGCCAGCGCCTCCGGGCGGGGTACGACGTACGCCTCCGGCCGGTCCAGTGCCGGGTTGCCCCCGCCGCCGGAGCCGTGGCCCGGCCTGCCGAGCGGGGTGCCGGTCGCCGGACCGGTCGCCCCGGCCGCGCCGGGGAGGGTGAGCGCGCCGCCGATGGTGGCGGCGCCGGCCAGCGCGGCGGTACGGGCCAGGAACGCCCGGCGGTCGACCGTCCGGTCCAGGGGTTCGAAGGTCATCACTTCCGCCATTCGGTGCTGATCGAGGGGTAGAGCATCGGCGCCGCCTGCTGGGAGATCGCCTTGGCGACCTCCGGGTCGGTGCCGGCCGGGGCGGGCAGCTGGTACGCGGCCAGCGGGGTCACCGTGCCGCGGACGAAGGAGCGCAGCGAGGCGAGGACCGAGTCGCGTCCGGGCGAGCCGGTCTCCGGGTCGGTGGCGGTGCCGGGCGGGAGCTGGTCGAGATCGATGCCGAGGCTGGCGAGCCGGGCCCGGATCATCACGTCCAGTTCGGCGTCGGTGGGTGGGGTAGGTGCCATCACGGTCTCCTCGCGAGGCTCGTCGTGCTCAGGCGACGCCGTCCATCGACTGACGTCCTTGATCAACGGTGTCGACCCACTCTCGGGGCGCACCGTATCGGAGCGGATAACGGCAAGATCACGCGGCGGTGAAGCGGGCCGCTCCGGGTAGACTTCCGGCGCAGGCGCCCCGATACGTCGCGGCCCGGTCGTAACCAGACCCGGCCGGGAGCAGAAGGCGGAGGCGACGGGAGTAGGCTCGGCGCCGCGCGGTCGCTGATGCCCGCCACAACGTCCCCGGTGTGACGGACCCGCCGGTCACTCGCCAACCGTGCGACGTTGGATAGATGTTCGAGCCCTGTTCGGCATTGTGAGGGTCTGGCGGGCCGATCCGAGAGAGAGACTAGCCTGATGGCCGTGACACGCCGCGCGAAAATCGTCTGCACGCTGGGTCCCGCGACCTCGTCCCCGGAACGCATCCGTGGCCTGGTCGAGGCCGGTATGGACGTAGCCAGGCTCAACTTCAGCCACGGCAACCACGCCGACCACGAGCGGGTGTTCCACCTCGTCCGGGAGGCCGCGCAGACCACCGGTCGCGCCGTCGCGGTCCTCGGCGACCTGCGGGACCGCCAGATCTGGCTCGAGCCGTGATTTCCGCGGAACAGCCCGCGCGAGTGGCGATGCCGGCGGCCCGGTGGTGATCACCGGCGAGAACATCGTCGGCACCCGGGACCGGGTCTCCTGCACCTACGACAAGCTTCCCTACGAGGTGAAGCCGGGTGACCGGCTGCTGATCGACGACGGTCGGGTGGCGGTCGAGGTCAGCGAGGTCACCGGCAGCGACATCCGGGTGCTGGTCACCGAGGGTGGCCCGGTCTCCAACAACAAGGGCGTCTCGCTGCCGAACATCGCGGTGAGCGTCCCGGCGATGTCCGACAAGGACTACGAGGACTACCGTTTCGGCAACGCCGCGGCGGCGTCGCCGTGGTCGCCATGTTCGTCCGCGCCGCTCGCCGGAGGACATCCAGCTGGCGCGGGCCTCGCTCGCCCATGCAGGAGGTCGGCATCACCAGCCGCTGGTGGCCGAGATGCTGGAGAAGCCGGAGGCGGTCACCCACCTGGAGGCGATCGTCAACGCCTTCGACGGGATCATGGTGGCCCGTGGCGACCTCGGCGTCGAACTGCCGCTGGACCAGGTGCCGCTGGTGCAGAAGCGCGCCGTGCAGCTCTGCCGCGAGAACGCCAAGCCGGTCATCGTGGCGACCCAGATGCTCGACTCCATGATCGAGAACTCGCGCCCGACCCGGGCCGAGGCTTCCGACGTCGCGAACGCGGTGCTGGACGGCGCGGACGCGGTGATGCTCTCCGGCGAGACCAGCGTCGGGAAGTACCCGGTGCTCACCGTCAGCACCATGGCCCGGATCGTCACCACCACCGAGGCCGGCTCGATCGGGGTGCCCCGGCTCCAGCACGACCCGCGTACCCACGGTGGCGCGCTGACCGTGGCCGCCTCGCAGATCGCCAAGGCCATCGGCGCGAAGGCGCTGGTCGCGTTCTCGCAGACCGGCGACACGGTCCGGCGGCTCTCCCGGCTGCACTGCGACCTGCCGCTGCTGGCCTTCACCCCGGTGCCCGAGGTCCGCGACCAGCTCGCCATGTCCTGGGGGGTGCAGACCTTCCTGATGCCGTTCGTCCAGCACACCGACGACATGTTCCGGCAGGTCGACCAGGCCCTGGTCGGGCTCAACCACGCCAACCCGGGCGACTACGTGGTGATCGTCGCCGGCACCCCCTCCGGGACCCCCGGCTCCACCAACACCCTGCGGGTGCACCAGCTCGGCTCGCTCGTCGACGCCGCGGCGGCCCGGGCCCCGCAGTGAGCCACCCGGACCCGGTGACCGGGCAGCGCCCGCCGGTCGCCGCGGTCCGCGCCGGTCGGCCGGCCTCCGCCGCCGGGCGTGGGCCGGCCGGCGCGACCGGGCGGCGGCCGTGACCGACGTCGCCGCCGGCCAGGCCGCGGTCGACCAGTTGCTGGAGCTGCTCGACCTGCGACAGCTCGACGAGATGACCTTCCGCGGCGTGAGTCCGCCGGTCGGGCCACAACGGGTGTACGGGGGCCAGGTCGCCGGCCAGGCCCTGGTCGCCGCCGGGCGCACCGTCGAGGAGGGCCGGTTCGTGCACTCCCTGCACGGCTACTTCGTCCGGCCCGGCGATCCGGCGGAGCCGATCGAATACCAGGTAGAGAACATCCGGGACGGCCGCTCCTTCTCGGTGCGCCGCTCGGTCGCGCTCCAGCACGGCAAGACGATCTTCTTCATGTCCGCCTCCTTCCAACGGGAGGAGGAGGGGCTGGACCACCAGGCCCCGGCGCCGCTGGACGTACCGCCGCCGGAACAGGTGCCGACCATGACCGACCGGCTCGGCCGCTATCCGGAGCGGCTCGGCGTCTGGGCCACCGTCCCGCGCCCGATCGACGTC
>NZ_JBNJMX010000011.1:0-105351 GCF_050936375.1 Plantactinospora sp. CA-290183
CCGGCAAGATCCTGCTGCCGGTCGACGTGGTGGCGGCGACCGCGTTCAGCGCGGATGCCGAGCACGACGCGGTGCCGGTCGACCAGATCCCGGCCGACCGGCTCGGCCTGGACATCGGGCCGGGTACGGTCGCGGAGTTCGCCGACGCGGTCAGCACGGCCCGGACGGTCTTCTGGAACGGCCCGATGGGCGTGTTCGAGCTGGCGCCGTTCGCCGCCGGCACCCGGGGCGTGGCCGAGGCGATCACCTCGGTCAAGGGCTTCACCGTGGTCGGCGGGGGTGACTCCGCGGCGGCGGTACGGGCGCTCGGCCTGGACGAGTCGTCGTTCGGGCACATCTCCACCGGCGGGGGAGCCTCGCTGGAGTACCTGGAGGGCAAGGCCCTCCCCGGCATCGTCGCGTTGGAGAAGTAGACATCATGGCGGTTCCTGCCCGCCGGCCGCTGATGGCCGGCAACTGGAAAATGAACCTGAACCACCGGGAAGCGAACCTGCTCATCCAGAAGCTCGCGGCGAGCCTCACCGAGCAGCAGCTCACCGCCGTCGAGACGGTGGTGCTGCCGCCCTTCACCGACCTGCGCAGCGTGCAGTCGGTGGTCGACGGCGACAAGCTGCTGATCGGCTACGGGGCGCAGGACCTGTCGCCGCACAAGTCCGGGGCGTACACCGGGGACATCTCCGGGGCGATGCTGGCCGCGCTCGGCTGTCAGTACGTCGTGGTCGGGCACTCGGAGCGGCGGGCGTACCACCACGAGGACGACGGGGTGGTCAACGCCAAGGTCAAGGCGGCGCTGGCCAACGAGCTGATTCCGATCCTCTGCGTCGGCGAGGGGCTGGACATCCGTGAGCAGGAGGGCCAGGTGGCGTACGTGCGCGACCAGCTCGACGGCGCGCTGTCCGGGCTCACCGCGGAGCAGGTGCGGCGGGTGGTGATCGCCTACGAGCCCGTCTGGGCGATCGGCACGGGCAAGACCGCCACCCCGGAGAACGCCCAGGAGGTCTGCGGAGCGATCCGGACCCGCCTGGCCGAGCTGTACGACAAGGGCACCGCGGACCAGGTCCGGATCCTGTACGGCGGCTCGGTGAAGGCGGCGAACATCGCCGGCATCATGGCGCAGCCGGACGTCGACGGCGCACTGGTCGGCGGCGCGAGCCTGGACGCGGACGATTTCACGCAGATCTGCCGGTTCCCGGAACACATCGCCCGCTGACGGTCGCTATCCTTGACGGGCCCCGCGTAGCTGAGAGGACTGACCCCTACCATGCCGATCTGGTTCGCATACACGTTGATCGTGTTGCTGGTCATCACGAGCGTGCTGCTCACCATGCTGATCCTGCTGCACCGGGGCAAGGGCGGCGGGATGTCGAGCATGTTCGGCGGTGGCGTCAGCTCCAGCCTGGCCGGCTCCTCGGTTGCCGAGAAGAACCTGGACCGATACACCGTTCTGGTGGGTCTTGTCTGGTTCGCCTGCATCGTCGGGCTGGGTCTCTGGCTGCGCCTCGCCCAGACGACCTGACATCCGCCCGCTTACCGACCCCAACCAGGGCGTACAAACTGCGCGCGGTCCGCTACTGTGGGCCGCGCGCAGTCGTCTGCGCTGCACCGCCTCATCCCGCCGCCGCAGCGGCGGACCATCGTCGTCACCGCCGCTCCCCCCAGCGGCGGACCCCCCTCTGACGAACGGAGCGAGCAGCCGTGCCGAGTGGCAGCGCCATCCGTGGCACCCGAGTCGGCTCCGGCCCCATCCGGCCGAGCGAGCGTTGTGAACCCGCCCCCCGCCGTACGGTCGCCTACTGGTGCGCCAACGGGCACACGGTGGAGATCCTCTTCGCGGCCGAGGCGGAGGCCCCGGTCACCTGGGACTGCCCGCACTGCGGGCAGCCGGCCGGGCAGGACGCGCACAACCCGCCAGGACGGCAGCGGGCGGAGCCCTACAAATCGCACCTGGCGTACGTGAAGGAGCGGCGCTCCGCGGAGGACGCCGAGGCGATCCTCGCCGAGGCGCTGGCCGCGCTGCGCCAGCGTCGCGGCCGGAGCTGAGCGCGGGGTAGCGGCCCATATCCGGCCGGGTGACCGGCCGGATATGGTCGGTCCGCTCAGCGCAGGCCGCGGAAGGCCGGTCTGAGGTCGGCGGCCGCGGCCCGGTCCAGCAGCCAGCGGGTCCCGCCCACCCCGTGCACCCCGGCGGCCGGCAACCGCACCGGTCCCGCGCCGCCCAGCGCCATCCCCACCGCCGCGGCCTTGTCCGCCCCGGCGGCGATCAGCCAGACCTCGTCGGCGGTGTTGATCGCCGACGGGGTGAGCGTGGTCCGCACCGGCGGCGGCTTCGGGCTGTCCCGGACCGCCGAGACCGGGCGGGTCTCGTACGCGACGGGATGCTCCGGGAAGACCGAGGCGATGTGCCCGTCCTCCCCGACACCCAGCATCAGCACGTCGAAGTGCGGCAGGGTCGCCGGCCGGGCCGCCGAGGCCAGTTCCTGGGCGTACCGGGCGGCGGCGGCCTCCGGGTCGTCACCGTCCGGCCCGTCCGAGGGCGGCATCGGGTGCACCCGGGCCGGATCCAGCGGCAGCCCGTCGAGCAGGGCGGCCCGGGCCTGCGTCTCGTTGCGGTCCGGGTGCCCGGCCGGCAGGAAGCGCTCGTCGCCCCACCAGACGTCGACCCGGGACCAGTCGACGGCGTTCCGCGCCGGCAGGTTCCGTACCGCCCGGTAGACGGCGGCGGCGATCCGCCCGCCGGTCAGCACCACGCCGGCCTCGCCCCGTTCCGCCTGCGCGTCGATCATCCTGACGATCAGCCGGGCGGCGACCGCCTGGGCCAGCAGGTCGGGGTCGGCGTGCACGACCACGGTCGCGGTCACGCCGTACCGACCCCGGCGGCGGCCTGACGGGCGGTGGCCGGGTCCTTCCAGATGTGCACCCGCTGCGGTGAGCGGGCGTCCAGGCCGTCGATGCCCGACGCGGCACCCAGCGCCTCGGCGTAGATCTGGTCCGGGTCGAGCCGGCGCAGTTCCTCGGCCAGTTCGTCGCCGAGCGGCCGGCGGACCAGGGGCAGCTGCCGATCGGCCTGGCCGGTCCGCTGGAACCTCGCCACGCTGTCCTCGCGGGTCAGCACCAGCTCGTCGCCGTTGGCGCAGCTCAGCGCCACCGCCCGCATCCGCGGATGCGCGGTGGTCTCCTGCCACTGCGGGTCCAGGCCGAGCCGGGCCTTCAACCAGCCGATCATGAGGGCGGCGGTCGGATCGGTGCGCGGCGCCACCACGGTGGCCGAGGTGACCGTCGCGTCGGTGGTGTCGAACGCGCCGGCGACCAGGGTGCGCCACGGGGTGATCCGGGCCCAGGCGAGGTCGGTGTCGCCCGGCGCGTAGTCGCGGGCCCGCCGCCGCAGCGCCGCGACCGGATCGGCCGCCTGGGCGCAGTCGGTGATCCGCCGGTCGGCGACCACGCCGAGGAAGTCGTTGGCGATCTCCTCCGGCGGCTCGCCGTGCCACCACGTCACCACCGGCACGTCCGGCACGAGCAGCGGCATGACCACCGACTCGGCGTGCAGCGCGAGCCGGCCGTACATCCGGGTCACCACCGCCTCGCCCGGACCGAGCCGGCCGCCGACGACGATCTCCGCGTCGAGCCGGTTCCGGTCCCGTTCCACGTCCGAGCGGACCACCACCACCATCCGGCACGGGTGCGCCGCGGAGGCGATGGTGACCGCCGCCTCCGCCTCCCGTACCCGTGGTTCGTCGACGACGACGATCAGCGTCAGTGCCATGCCGCTGGCCACCCCGCCCGCGCTGCGCCGTTCGGCGGCGAGCGCCTTGACCACCTCGTTACCGGTGGTGTCCCACAAGCCGATCAACGATGCCTCCTGAATCGCCCTCGAACCGGGGTGCTCACGCCCGCCGCCACGACCGGCCCTCCCGGGCCAGCAGCTCGTCTGCCGACCGGGGACCCCATTCGCCGGCCCGGTACGGCTCCGGCTTGACGTTCTGCCAGGCGGCCTCCAGCGGGTCGACGACCTGCCAGCTCTGCTCGACCTCGGCGGCGTCGGGGAAGAGGGTGCGGTCGCCGATCAGCACATCCAGCACCAGCCGTTCGTACGCCTCGGGGCTGGACTCGGTGAACGCCTCGCCGTACTGGAAGTCCATCGCGATGTCCCGGACCTCCATGGTGGTGCCGGGCACCTTGGAGCCGAACTTCAGCACCACGCCCTCGTCCGGCTGGACCCGGATGACCAGCTGGTTGTTGCCGAGCATCTCCATGTCGGCCGCGTTGAACGGCAGGTGCGGCGCCCGCTTGAACATGATCGCGACCTCGGTCACCCGGCGCGGCAGCCGCTTGCCGGCCCGGATGTAGAACGGCACCTCGGCCCAGCGCCGGTTCTGGATGCCGAGCCGGACCGCGACGTAGGTCTCCGTGGTGGAGTCGGCCGGTACGCCGTCCTCGTCGAGGTAGCCGACCGCCCGCTTGCCGGCCACCCAGCCCGGCAGGTACTGCCCGCGGACCGTACCGGTGGAGACGTCCTTCGGCAGGGTGATCGCGCGCAGCACCTTGAGCTTCTCGGCCCGGATCTCGGCGGCGTCGAAGCTGGTCGGCTCCTCCATCGCGACCAGGGCGAGCAACTGGAGCAGGTGGTTCTGCAGCACGTCCCGGGCCGCGCCCGCGGCGTCGTAGAAGCCGGCCCGGGAGCCGATGCCGACGTCCTCGGCCATGGTGATCTGCACGGAGTCGACGTAGGTGGCGTTCCACAGCGGTTCGAAGAGGTTGTTGGCGAACCGCAGGGCGAGGATGTTCTGGACCGTCTCCTTGCCCAGATAGTGGTCGATCCGGAACACGTCGTCCCGGGTGAAGACGTCGTCGACCAGGTCGTTGAGCGCCTTCGCCGAGGGCAGGTCGTGCCCGAAGGGCTTCTCGACGACCACCCGCCGCCAGCCACCGGACTTCTCGTTGTCGGCCATCCCGGTCCGGGCGAGCTGCTTGAGCACGGTCGGAAACGCGGCCGGGGGGATCGAGAAGTAGAACGCGGCGTTGCCCGGGATGCCGTGCGTCTCCCGCAGCTCGTCCAGCGTCGCGGAGAGCTGGTCGAAGGCGTCGTCGTCCTCGAACGAGCCGCCGACGAACTTGATGTTGCCGGCCAGCCGCGCCCACACCTCGTCCCGCCACGGGGTCCGGGCGTGTGCCCGGGCCGCGTCGTGGGCCAGCGACTCGAAGTCACCGTCGCCCCAGTCCCGGCGGGCGAACCCGAGTACGACGAAGCCCGGCGGCAGCAGCCCCCGGTTGGCCAGGTCGTAGACGGCCGGCAGCAGCTTCTTGCGGGCCAGGTCGCCCGTCACACCGAAGATCACCAGAGCGCACGGCTCCGGGATGCGCGGCAGCCGCCGGTCCTGCGGGTCGCGCAGCGGGTTCACAGCGCCTCCTCGTTCACTCCGCCGGCGTCGGCAGCACCGCCGGCCTCAGCATGCCCGCTCATCCTCAGCTCCGCAGTCCGCGTACCGCGTCGAGCAGCTGGGGCACCCCGGCGGCCCGGTCGGTCAGGTGCAGCCGCAGCACCGGCCGGCCCCGCTCGGCCAGGGCCTGGCGGTCGCCCGCGGCCTGCGCCGCCTGAAGTTCCCCGAAGCTGTACGGCTTGCCGGGCACCGGCAGGTCGTCGGTGACCGCGCCGGTGATCTGCAGGAACGAACCGACCTGCGGGCCGCCCTTGTGGTACTGGCCGGTGGAGTGCAGGAAGCGCGGTCCCCAGCCGAAGGTGACCGGCCGGCCGGAGGCGGCGGCCAGCCCGGGGCGGACCTGCCCGGCCTTGGCGTCGGCGAACCGGTCCAGGTACGCCATCACGGCCAGGTAGCCGTCGTCGCCCAGGCCGGCGAGGAGCAGCCGCAGCGCGTCGGCCAGGTCGGCGGGGACCGGGGTGTCGGTCCGGCCCTCCCCGGCGGACCAGTAGCCCTCGATGCCGCCGTCGACGAAGGTCGGGCTCTCCGCCGGCAGGCCGCTGCCGAGCAGCCGGTTGGTGTTCTCCTTGGACTCGGTCACGTTGGGCTGGTTGAACGGGTCGATCCCGAGCACCACCCCGGCGACCGCCGTGGCGTACTCCCAGGTGAGGAACTGCCCGCCCAGCGGGCCGTTGACGGCCACCTGCGGGCGGACCCCGCCGCCGGGTACCGCGCCGGCCGGCAGGGCGCCGCCGTAGGTCAGGGTCAGGATGTCGGGGCCGGTCGCGCCGGGGCTGCCCGGATCCTCGATCACCACGGGCAGGATCCCGAGGGAGTTCTTGCCGGTGGACTCGGCGATCAACTGCTCGATCCAGTCGCCGAGGCCGTCGATGCCGGTGCCGTCCGGGATCAGCGCGAGCTTGTCCTGACCGTTGGTCGCGGCCGCGCCGAGGGCCGCGCCGAGGGCCAGCCCGGGGTTGTCCCGGTCGCCGGCCAGGGCGCCGAACAACTCCTCGGCCTGGTCGAGCAGTTCGGACACCTCGACGCCGGCCAGCGCCGAGGGGACCAGCCCGAACGCGGTGAGCGCGGAGTAGCGACCGCCGACGTCGGGGTCGGCGAGCAGCACGAAGGCGCCCATCTCGTCGGCGGTCGCGGCGAGCGGCGACCCCGGGTCGGTGACCACCACGAAGCGCCGCCCGGCCTCCGCCTCGGTCAGCCCGGCGTCGAGGAACGCCTGCCAGTAGGCCCGCCGGTGGCTGTCGGTCTCGACCGTCGAGCCGGACTTGCTGGCCACCACGACCACGGTGCGGTCCAGCCGGTCGCCCAGGGCCGCGCGGACCTGACCGGGATCGGTGGTGTCGAGCACGGTCAGCGGCCGGCCCAGCGTCCGGGTGATCACCTCGGGGGCCAGCGAGGAGCCGCCCATGCCGGCGAGCACCACGTGGTCGAGGTCGGCCAGCTCGGCCTTCAGCTCGGCGAGCTGGGGGAGCAGTTCGCGGCTGCGCCGGAAGGTGTCCATCCACCCGAGCCGGACCTCGGCCTCGGCCTGCGCCTCCGGACCCCACAGCGTCGGGTCCTTGCGGGTGAGCCGGGCCGGTACGTCGTCGGCGAGCAGCGCCGCGCGGGCCGACGCGGGCGCGGCGGCGTCGACCGCCTCGGCGCCGTAGACGGCGAGCCCGGCGGCGGCCTCGCAGCCGCCGTCGAGCAGGTCCCGGCCCGGGGACGGGTCCTGGCCCGGTCCGGAACCCTGGCCCGGTGCAGTCGGCTCGGTCACGCGTTTCCTCCCGCCTCCGCGGCCGCGGCCGCGTTGTCCTGGGCGGCCCGGTTGGGCTTCCCCGCCCCGTCGGCCGCCGCCTCCAGCGACTTGCGTACGCCGTCGAGCAGCTCCAGCCAGCTCGTCTCGAACTTCTCCACGCCCTCCCGCTCCAGGGTGGCGATCACGTCGTCGATGTCGACGCCGGCCGCGGCCAGCCCGGTGAAGACCTCCCGGGCCTGCTCGTAGGCGCCGGTGACGGTGTCCCCGGGCACCTCGCCGTGGTCGGCGAAGGCGTGGATCACCGGCTCGGGCATGGTGTTCACGGTGCCCGGCGCGATCAGTTCCTCGACGTACACCACGTCCCGGTAGTCCGGGTTCTTGGTGGAGGTGGAGGCCCAGAGCGGGCGCTGCGGGTGCGCGCCGGCGTCGGCCAGTGCCTGCCAGCGGTCCGAGGAGAAGACCTCCGAGTAGCGCTCGTAGGCGAGCCGGGCGTTGGCGATCGCCGCCTTGCCCTTCAGCGCGTCGACCTCCGGCCGGCCGGCGCCGCCGAGCTTGTCCAGCCGCTTGTCCACCTCGCTGTCGACCCGGGAGACGAAGAACGACGCCACCGAGCCGATCTTGGTCAGGTCGTGGCCGTTCGCCTTCGCCTGCTCCAGGCCGGCGAGGAACGCCTCCATCACCTGCGAGTAGCGCTCCAGCCCGAAGATCAGCGTCACGTTGACGCTGATCCCCTCGGCCAGGGCCGCGGTGATGGCCGGCAGGCCGGCCTCGGTCGCCGGGATCTTGATGTAGAGGTTGGGGCGGTCCACCAGCCACCAGAGGGCCTTCGCCTCGGCCACCGTCTGGTCGGTCTGGTACGCCAGCCGCGGGTCCACCTCGATGGAGACCCGGCCGTCCACCCCGCCGCTGCTGTCGTACGCCGGGCGCATCACGTCACAGGCCCACCGCACGTCGTACGTGGTGAGCGCCCGGACCGCCTCCTCGACGGCCACCTGGCGGATGGCGAGGTCGCGCAGCTGCCAGTTGTACTCCTCGGCGTCGCTCAGCGCCTTGGCGAAGATCGACGGGTTGGTGGTGACCCCGACCAGGTGCTTCTCCCGGCGGAGCTGGTCCAGCCCGCCGGAACTCAGCCGCCGCCGGGAAAGGTCGTCGAGCCAGACCGCCACACCGGCGGCGCTCAGTTCGCCCAATCGGTCCGTCATTGTCGCCCTCACTCCCTGAAGTTGCCCTCGTCCTGCGCTCACGTTGCCCTAGTTGCCGGTTGTTGAACCGGTGATGTACCCAATCCGGGCGAGTGAGGCGTGGGCGGCCGCCACCACCCGGTCGGGGGTGAAGCCGAACTGCTCGAAGAGCACGGTGTGCGGTGCGCTCGCGCCGTAGTGCTCCAGGCTGACGGCCTCGCCGGCGTCCCCGATCAGGTCCCGCCAGGACATCGCGATGCCGGCCTCGACGCTGACCCGGGCCCGGACGTCGCGGGGGATGACCGACTCCCGGTACGCCTCGTCCTGCTCCTGGAACCACTCCTGGCAGGGCATCGACACGACCCGGGTCGGGGTGCCCTCCGCCTCCAGCCGCTCCCGGGCCGTGAGGCAGAGCTGCACCTCGGAGCCGGTGCCGATCAGGATGACCTGCGGCTGCGCGTCGGACGCCTCGGCCAGGATGTAGCCGCCCTTGGCGACCTGGTCGGCGCCGGCCAGCTCGGTGCGGTCCACGATCGGCAGCGGTTGCCGGCTCAGCGCCAGCGCGGCCGGCCGGTCGGTGTGCTCCAGCGCCTGCCGCCAGGCCCAGGCGGTCTCGTTGGCGTCGGCCGGGCGGATCACGTCGAGGCCGGGGATGGCGCGCAGCGCGCTGAGCTGCTCGACCGGCTGGTGGGTGGGTCCGTCCTCGCCCAGCCCGATCGAGTCGTGCGTCCAGACGTAGATCACCGGCAGCTTCATCAGCGCGGCGAGCCGCACCGAGGGGCGCATGTAGTCGCTGAAGACCAGGAACGTGCCGCCGTACGGGCGGGTGCCGCCGTGCAGCGCGATGCCGTTGAGGATCGCCCCCATGGCGTGCTCGCGGATGCCGAAGTGCAGGGTGCGGCCGTACTCGTGCCCGGGGAACGCCTTGGTGGCGTACTCGCTGGGGATGAAGGACGGCTCGCCCTCCATGGTGGTGTTGTTGCTCTCGGCCAGGTCGGCGGAGCCGCCCCAGAGCTCGGGCAGCACCGGGGCGAGGGCCTGGAGCACCTTGCCGGACGCGGCCCGGGTGGCGATCCCCTTGGCGTCCGCCGGCCACTGCGGCAGCGCGTCGGCCCAGCCGGCCGGCAGCGTACGGCTGGCCAGCCGCTCGTGCAGCGCGGTGCGCTCCGGGTTCGTCTCGGCCCATGCCTGGTAGGCGGTGTCCCACTCGGCGTGCGCCGCGCGCCCCCGCTCCAGCACCTGGCGGGCGTGTGCGAGGACCTCGTCGTCGACGGCGAAGTGGTGGGACGGGTCGAAGCCGAGCAGCTTCTTGGTGGCGGCGACCTCGTCGGCGCCGAGCGCGGCACCGTGGATCTTGCCGGTGTTCTGCTTGGTCGGCGCGGGCCAGCCGATGATGGTGCGCAGCACGATGAACGAGGGCCGGCCGGTCTCCGCCTTGGCGGCCTGCAACGCGGTGAAGAGCGCCTCGACGTCCTCGTGGTAGTCGCCCTGGTCGGCGTCGCCGGTACGCCAGTCGACGGTCTGCACGTGCCAGCCGTACGCGGCGTAGCGCGCGGCCACGTCCTCGCTCTTGGCGATCCGGGTGTCGTCCTCGATGGAGATCTCGTTGTCGTCGTAGATCAGGACGAGGTTGCCGAGCTGCTGGTGTCCGGCGAGGGAGCTCGCCTCGTGGCTGATGCCCTCCTCGATGTCGCCGTCGGAGGCGATGCACCAGATGTGGTGGTCGAACGGCGAGGCGCCGGGGGCGGCCTCCGGGTCCAGCAGGCCGCGTTCGCGGCGGGCCGCCATGGCCATGCCGACGGCGTTGCCCAGGCCCTGGCCGAGCGGGCCGGTGGTGGTCTCGACGCCCCGGGTGTGGCCGTGCTCGGGGTGACCCGGCGTCAGCGAACCCCACTGGCGCAGCCCCTGCAGGTCGCTCAGGCCCAGCCCGTAGCCGCTGAGGTAGAGCTGGACGTAGAGGGTCAGGCTGGAGTGGCCGGCGGAGAGCACGAACCGGTCGCGACCGGTCCAGTCCGGGTCCGTCGGGTCGTGCCGCATGACGCGGTTGAAGAGCAGGTAGGCGGCGGGAGCGAGGCTCATCGCCGTACCGGGATGGCCGTTGCCGGATTTCTCGACGGCGTCCATGGCCAGCACGCGGACGGTGTCGACGGCACGCTGGTCAAGGTCGGACCAGTTCAGCGAGTCTTGCGCGGGTCGATTGTCAGCCACGATCGTCTTTGCTCCTCGGCAGATGGCGGAACCTCACTGATGACCCTAGCGACCGGTTCGGAACCCGCACGCCCGGATCACACCACGTGTCCGTAGCTTCGTCTCCGGATGTGACCGCCGGCACCGTTGCCGGGTCGCCCGGGCAGCGCGAGCGGCGCCGCGTAGGCTGTCGGTCGGCGTGCTGGCCTGGTTCTGGTCACCGCCGCGTCGAGGCGAGCGCCGCATCTCCCCTGTGCCGATGCCGGAAGGTGGCAATCCGTGAGCATGATCACCGAGCGCCCCGTGGCCGGCGGTGACGCCGGCTCGGCGGAGGCGACCGCGGAGGCCCAGGCGGGCGTCCGGCGCGAGGCCGGGGCCCGGATCCGGGCGTACGTCGCGCTGACCAAGCCGCGGATCGTCGAGCTGCTGCTGGTGACCACGGTGCCGACCATGATGGTCGCGGCGGGCGGCCTGCCGTCGCTCTGGCTGGTCGCGGTGGTGCTGGTCGGCGGTTCGCTGGCGGCGGGCGCGGCGAACGCGCTCAACTGCTACATCGACCGCGACATCGACCAGGTGATGCGGCGGACCAAGCGCCGGCCGCTGCCGGCGCACACCGTGGCCCCGCGCAGCGCGCTGATCTTCGGACTGGTCCTGGCCGTGGTCTCGGTGAGCCTGATGGCGGTCTTCACCAACTGGCTGGCGACCGGCCTGACGCTGGCCGCGATCGTCTACTACGACCTCGTCTACACGATGTGGCTCAAGCGCCGTACCTCGCAGAGCACGTTCTGGGGCGGGGCGTGCGGGTCCGCGCCGGTGCTGATCGGCTGGGCGGCGGTCGACGGCGCACTGGCCCCGGCCGCGTGGGCGCTCTTCGCGGTGGTCTTCTTCTGGCAGATGCCGCACTTCTACGCGCTGGCCATCAAGTTCAAGGACGACTATGCCCGGGTGGGCATTCCGATGCTGCCGGTGGTGGCGTCGGTCCGGCGGGTCAACCTGGAGATCGTGCTCTTCACCTGGCTGACGGTGGCCTCGTCGCTGCTGGTCTGGCCGCTGGGCATGGGGCCGCTGTACGGCGCCGCCGCGCTCGCCGCCGGCGGCGTGTTCGTGCTGGAGGCGCACCGGCTGGCCCGCCGCGCCCGCCGGGGCGAGCCGGTCCGGCCGATGCGGTTGTTCCACTGGTCGACCACCTACATCACCGTCGTCTTCGCTGCCCTGGCCGTCGACGCGCTGCTCTGACGGTCGCCCGATCCGCCCGGTTCATGCCGAGTTGCGCCGTGAGTCCAATTCTAATGTGAAGAGTGGCTTTAGATTGGCTGGCTATAGACCGAAAAATCGGTCGAACCCGCCCGGCTCGCGGTTTAAACGCACCGTAATTGCCATCACAAATTATCGGCGGCCCGCCCTCGGGCCCGCCCGAGTCTGCTTAGGCTTCGCAGCATGGCAGATGGTTCCGATACGACGCCGACGGCCGAACAGACCGTCGCGGGCCAGACTCCGAATGGTCTGGTCGCCGGCATCAAGGCGTTCGCCGCCGGGCACGGGGGTGCGAAGGCGGTCATCGAATACGTCGGCAAGCGGGGCGCACGGATAGTCCTGGTGGGGGAGGACGGCGTGTGGGCTGACCAGTTCGCGGACGGTACCGACGTCGCGCGACTGGCCTGCGCCAAGGCGGGGGTCGCCGTGGAGAACGAATGGGAGCGGGAACTGATGGACGAGATGCGTCCGAGTAACGATCTGTGGCGGTCGATGGCCCGACGCACGATGGCCCGTTGATACCTTTGTCCGACATCCAAGCGGCCCGGGGGCGACCCCGGGTCGCTCTCGTTACCTGTGCCGAGATTCCCGATCTGGAAGACGACGACCGGCTGCTGCTGGCGCCGCTGGCACAGCGGGGGGTCATCGCCGAGCCGGTGGTCTGGGACGCGCCCGACGTCGACTGGGCCGGTTATCCGCTCGCGGTGCTCCGTTCCCCCTGGGACTACCCCCGCCGGCGGGACGAGTTCGTCGCCTGGGCCGCGACGGTGCCCCGGCTGGCCAATCCGGCCGACCTGGTCCGCTGGAACACCGACAAGCGCTACCTGGGCGAGCTGTCGGCGGCCGGCGTACCGACCGTGCCGACCACCTGGCTCGACCCGGCCTCCGCCTGGCGCCCCCCGGATCGGGGCGAGTACGTGGTCAAGCCCGCCGTCGGCGCGGGGAGCCTGGACACCGGCCGGTACGACCTGGCGGACCCCGAGCAGCGGCGGCTCGCCTCGGCACACGTACGGCGGTTGCAGGCGGCCGGCCGGCACGCCATGGTGCAGCCGTACCTGACCGCCGTGGACACCGACGGCGAGACGGCACTGCTGTACGTCGGTGGACCCGACGGACCGGCGTTCAGCCACGCGATCCGCAAGGGCGCCATGCTGACCGGTCCGGACACCGGCGCCAGCGCCGAGGAACTGTTCCGGGCCGAGCGGATCGACCCGCGTACCCCGAGCCAGGCCGAGCTGGCGGTCGCCGAGCGGGTGCTGGCGGCGCTGCCCGGCGGCCCGGAGCGGGTGCTCTACGCGCGGGTGGACCTGATCCCCGGGTCGGACGGCGCGCCGGTCCTGGTCGAGGTGGAGCTGACCGAACCGTCGCTCTTCCTGGCCCATGCCGAGGGTGCGGCCGAGCGGTTCGCCGAGGCGATCGCCGGGCGGGTCAACTCCCCGGCGTCGTGCTGACCAACGGGCTGTCGGCGCTGGCCGGGGTGCGCTCCGGTCCCGGCGGCGCCGCGGCCGGCGGTCGGGGGGAGCCGGCGTCGACGGCGGGTCCGGCGGTGCGGGTGCGGGTCCCCCAGAGCACCGCCAGGGCGGCGAGCCAGACCAGGCAGGAGCCGAGCATGTGCGCGCCGACCAGGACCACGGGCAGCCCGGTGAAGTACTGGACGAAGCCGATCAGGCCCTGGCCGAGCTCGGCCAGCAGGAGCAGCCCGGCCGCCCGGCGGGCGGCGGCCGGCGCCGACACGGCCCGCAGCGCGAACCAGAGCGCGACGGAGAGGCCGAGCAGCAGGAACACCACGTCGGCGTGCACCTGGGAGACCGTTTCCGGGTCCAGGCCGTTGCGGGCCGCACCGGAGTCGCCGGAGTGGGGTCCGCTGCCGGTCACCCAGGTGCCGACCACCAGGACGAGCGCGGTCGCCCCGGCGGTGAGCCAGGCCAGGGTACGCAGCGGGCCGGGCACGGTCGGCCGGGCCGGTCCGTCGGGTTCGAGCGTCCGGCGCCAGAAGGCGTAGGCCGCGGCGATGACCGCCATGGAGGCCAGGAAGTGCAGCCCGACCACCCAGGGGTTGAGGTTGGTCAGCACGGTCAGGCCGCCGATCATCGCCTGCGCCGGGATGCCGAAGGCGGCGACGACGGAGAGCAGCCGCAGGGAGCGCCGGCGCGGCCGCTGCCGCCAGGCGGCGACCACCCCGGCGATCACGATCGCGGCGAGCGCGAAGGTGAGCAGCCGGTTGCCGAACTCGATCACACCGTGCAGCCCCATCTCGGGCGTCGTGGTGTACGACTCCTCGGTGCAGCGCGGCCAGGTGGGGCAGCCGAGGCCGGACTTGGTCAGCCGGACCGCGCCGCCGGTGCCGACGATGAGCACGTTGCCCACCACCGAGGCCAGCGCCAGGCGTGAGATGGTGGCTTTGCCAGAGAATTCGCCGAATCGGCTCACACCTCGACATGGTACGTGCAAATGTGATCATGGCGGACGGCGCGTCCGCCGCCCGGTGGCCCGGATCACCGGGAACGGGGTTTGCGGAGCAGAGACGAAATACGTAACGTTGGCGTAGTGAAAAACCTGGCGGCGTACTCCGAGCGGAAACGGGTGACCGAATCGGTCGCCGGTGCCGTCGTGGGCCCGTCCGTCGCCGGGCCGGAGGCGCGCCCCACCCGGGACCGGGTCACCCAGCTGCTGCTGGAGCACGGAGCGGCCACCGCCGCCGAGCTCGGCGCCGAGCTGGGGCTCAGCTCCGCCGCCATCCGCCGGCACCTCGACGCGATGCTCGTCGACGGCGACGTGGTGGCCCGTGAGCAGCCCGTGCGCGGCCAGCGGGGGCGGGGCCGGCCGGCCAAGGTCTTCCGGCTCACCGATTCCGGCCGGCTGCGCTGCGGCACCCACACCTACGACGGCGTGGCCACCGCCGCGCTGCGCTGGATCGCCCAGCACCACGGCGCCGACGCGGTCGGTGCCTTCGCCGCCGAGCAGGTCGCGGCGCTGGAGGCGCGCTGCCGGGCCGCCATGGAGGGCGCCGGCGACGACCCGATGGCCCGGGCGGAGGCACTTGCCGGGGCGCTCACCGCCGAGGGTTACGCTGCGAACGCGTCCACGATCGCCTCTGGCGGCCAGTTGTGCCAGCACCACTGCCCGGTGGCCCACGTGGCCGCGGAGTTTCCCCAGTTGTGCGAGGCCGAGACGGCGGTCATCTCCCGCCTGGTCGGCACCCACGTGCAGCGCCTGGCCACCATCGCCCACGGCGACGAGGTGTGCACGACACACATTCCGACCCAGCCGATCCCTTCCGCCAGCAGTGTGAGGACAGACAGATGACCGAGCAGATCGTCCAGCCCATGACGCAGGAGGAGCAGCTCGCCGCCCTGGGCCGTTACGAGTACGGCTGGGCCGACTCCGACACGGCCGGCGCGACGGCGCAGCGGGGCCTGTCCGAGGCGGTCGTGCGGGACATCTCCGCCAAGAAGAACGAGCCCGCCTGGATGCTCGACCTGCGCCTGAAGGGGCTGCGGCTCTTCGGGCGCAAGCCGAGCCGGCGTGGGGGGCCGACCTCAGCGGGATCGACTTCGACAACATCAAGTACTTCGTGCGGTCTACCGAGAAGCAGGCCGCCAACTGGGACGAACTGCCCGAGGAGATCAAGAACACCTACGACCGGCTGGGCATCCCGGAGGCCGAGAAGCAGCGGCTGATCGCCGGCGTGGCCGCCCAGTACGAGTCCGAGGTGGTCTACCACAAGATCCGTGAGGACCTGGAGGAGCAGGGTGTCCTCTTCCTGGACACCGACACCGCGCTCCGGGAGCACGAGGACGTCTTCAAGGAGTACTTCGGCACGGTGATCCCGGTCGGCGACAACAAGTTCGCCGCGCTGAACACCTCCGTGTGGTCCGGCGGCTCGTTCATCTACGTCCCCAAGGGCGTGAACGTCGAGATCCCGCTCCAGGCCTACTTCCGGATCAACACCGAGAACATGGGCCAGTTCGAGCGGACCCTGATCATCGTCGACGAGGGCGCGTACGTGCACTACGTCGAGGGCTGCACCGCGCCGATCTACTCCTCCGACTCGCTGCACAGCGCGGTCGTCGAGATCATCGTGAAGAAGAACGCGCGCTGCCGCTACACGACCATCCAGAACTGGTCGAACAACGTCTACAACCTGGTCACCAAGCGGGCGGTCTGCCACGAGGGCGCGACCATGGAGTGGATCGACGGCAACATCGGCTCCAAGGTGACGATGAAGTACCCGGCGGTCTACATGACCGGCGAGCACGCCAAGGGCGAGGTGCTGTCGGTGGCGATGGCCGGCGAGGGCCAGCACCAGGACGCCGGCGCCAAGATGGTGCACGCCGCGCCGCACACGTCGAGCACGATCGTCTCCAAGTCGATCGCCCGCGGCGGCGGCCGGACGTCCTACCGGGGCCTCGTGCAGGTGCTGGAGGGTTCGCACCACAGCCGGTCGACGGTCAAGTGCGACGCGCTGCTGGTCGACACCATCTCCCGGTCGGACACCTACCCGTACGTCGACATCCGCGAGGACGACGTCTCCATGGGGCACGAGGCGACCGTCTCCAAGGTCAGCGAGGACCAGCTCTTCTACCTGATGAGCCGGGGCATGACCGAGGACGAGGCGATGGCGATGATCGTGCGCGGCTTCATCGAGCCGATCGCCAAGGAGCTGCCGATGGAGTACGCCCTGGAGCTCAACCGACTGATCGAGCTGCAGATGGAGGGCGCGGTCGGCTGACGCCGGCCCCGCGCCCGCCACGGATCCGCCTCGGACCTCGCGAGACAAGACCAAGGAAGAGATGACTACCGAAGCATTCGCGCCCCCGGCACCGGGTGCGCCGCAGACGAAGGCGCAGACACTCCGCTCGTACGACGTCGCCGACTTCCCGACCCTGACGGGTCAGGAGGAGGAGTGGCGGTTCACCCCGCTGAAGCGGCTGCGCGGGCTGGCCGACGACGGGTTCACCGCCACCGACGGCCGGCTGCGCTACGAGGTCGACGCGCTGCCGGACGGGGTGACCTTCGGTGGCGTGCACGAGGGTGACGCCCGGATCGGCAGCGTGCTGACCCCGTTCGACCGGGTCAGCGCGCTGGCCTACGGCCGGGCCGGCGAGGCCGTGGTGGTCGAGGTCGCCCCGGAGACGCGGCCGGCCGAGCCGGTCTCGATCCGGCTGGTCGGGCTGGGCGCCGACGGTGCCTCGTTCGGGCACACCTTCGTCGAGGTGGGCCGGTTCGCCGAGGTGACGTTGGTACTGGAGCAGACCGGCTCGGTCACCCTGGCCGACAACGTCGAGGTGTCGGTCGCCGAGGGCGCGCGGCTGACCCTGGTCACGGTGGCGGACTGGGCGTCGGACGCCGTGCAGGCCCAGCACCTGCGGGTCCGGCTGGGCCGGGACGCCAGGATCACGCACGTGCAGGTCACCCTCGGCGGTGAGCTGGTCCGGCAGTACACCAGCGTCGACTACACCGGGCGGGGCGGCGAGGCCGAGCTGTACGGCCTCTACTTCGCCGATGCCGGACAGCACCTGGAGCACCGGCAGCTCGTCGACCACACCGAGCCGGACTGCCGCAGCTACGTCGGCTACCGGGGCGCGTTGCAGGGTGCGAGCGCGCACACCGTCTGGGTCGGCGACGTGCTGATCCGGGCCAGCGCCACCGGGACGGACACCTACGAGATCAACCGCAACCTGGTGCTGACCGACGGCGCGCGGGCGGACTCGGTGCCCAACCTGGAGATCGAGACCGGCGAGGTGGCCGGAGCCGGCCACGCCAGCACGACCGGGCGCTTCGACGACGAGCAGCTCTTCTACCTGATGGCCCGGGGCATCCCGGAGGACGAGGCGCGCAAGCTGGTGGTGCGCGGCTTCTTCGCCGAACTGCTCAACAAGATCCCCGCCGAGAAGCTGCGCGAGCGGCTGGGCGAGCAGATCGAGACGCGGCTGGCGAAGGGGCCAGCGGTCTGATGATCAGGATCTGTTCGACCGAGGACATCCCGAAGGGGACCGTGATCCAGGCGGAGGTCGACGGGACCGAGGTCGCCGTCGTGCACGCCGAGGACGGCACCTTCTACGCCGTACGGGACGAGTGCTCGCACGCCGCCGTGTCGCTCTCCGAGGGCGAGGTCGACGGCTGCACGCTGGAGTGCTGGCTGCACGGGTCGCGCTTCGACCTGCGTACCGGCCAGCCGACCGGGTTGCCCGCGACCGAGCCCGTACCCGTCTACCCCGTCGAGATCCGCGACGGTGACATCTACCTGAGCCTTATCCCGAGCAATGGAGTTACCGCACCATGAGCGTTCTGGAGATCCGTGACCTGCAGGTGTCGGTGCGGCTGCCCGAGGGCGAGCTGAAGCCGATCCTGGCCGGTGTCGACCTGACCGTGCGGGCGGGGGAGACCCACGCCATCATGGGCCCGAACGGGTCCGGCAAGTCGACCCTGGCCTACTCGGTCGCCGGCCACCCCAAGTACGAGATCACCAGCGGCTCCGTGCTGCTGGACGGCGTCGACGTGCTCTCGATGTCCGTCGACGAGCGGGCCCGCGCCGGTCTCTTCCTCGCCATGCAGTACCCGGTCGAGGTGCCCGGGGTGTCGGTGGCCAACTTCCTGCGTACCGCCAAGACCGCGATCGACGGCGAGGCGCCGAAGCTGCGCACCTGGGCCGGCGAGCTGCGCACCGCCATGGAGCGGTTGCAGATGGACCCGGCGTTCGCCCAGCGCAACGTCAACGAGGGCTTCTCCGGCGGTGAGAAGAAGCGGCACGAGATCATGCAGCTTGAGCTCCTCAGCCCGAAGATCGCGATCCTCGACGAGACCGACTCGGGGCTGGACATCGACGCCCTGCGGGTGGTCAGCGAGGGCGTCAACCGGGTCCGCGCGACCGGCGAGACCGGCCTGCTGCTGATCACCCACTACACCCGCATCCTGCGCTACATCAAGCCCGACCACGTGCACGTCTTCGTGGCGGGGCGGATCGTCGAGCAGGGCGGCCCGGAGCTGGCCGAGAAGCTGGAGGCCGAGGGCTACGAGCGGTACGTCGCCGGCGCCGGCTCCGCCCGGGTCTGAGCGAGAGCGGAGAGGGGTGCTGTCCAGATGACCACGATCGAGATCCCGCCGGGCATGCCGCAGTACGACGACGTGCCCCGGTTCGACGTGGCGGCGGTACGCGCCGACTTCCCGATCCTGGGCCGGGAGGTCAACGGGCACCCGCTGGTCTACCTGGACAGCGCCGCGACCTCGCAGAAGCCGCGCCAGGTGCTCGACGCGCTGCGCGGGCACTACGAGCGGCACAACGCGAACGTCTCCCGCTCGGTGCACACGTTGGGCACCGAGGCGACCGAGGCGTACGAGGGGGCCCGGGCGAAGGTCGCCGCGTTCATCAACGCGCCGAGCCCGGACGAGGTGGTCTTCACCAAGAACTCCACCGAGGCGATCAACCTGGTCGCGTACGCCTTCTCGAACGCCTCGCTCGGCGGCGCCGCCGCCGACCCGCGGTTCCGGCTCGGCCCCGGTGACGAGGTGGTGATCTCCGAGATGGAGCACCACTCCAACATCGTGCCGTGGCAGCTGCTCTGCGAGCGGACCGGTGCCACCCTGCGCTGGTTCGGCGTCACCGACGGCGGCCGGCTCGACGAGTCCCAGCTCGACGAGCTGGTCAACGAGCGGACCAGACTCGTGTCGATCGTGCACATGTCCAACATCCTGGGCACGGTCAACGCCACGGCGCGGATCACCGAGCGGGTCCGCCAGGTCGGCGCGCTGCTGCTGCTCGACTGCTCGCAGTCGGTGCCGCACCTGCCGGTCGACGTGGTGGACCTGGACGCCGACTTCATCGCCTTCACCGGGCACAAGATGTGCGGGCCGACCGGCATCGGGGTGCTCTGGGGCCGGGGCGAGCTGCTGGCGGCGATGCCACCGGTGCTCGGCGGCGGTTCGATGATCGAGACCGTGACGATGACGGGCTCCAGCTACGCTCCGCCGCCGGCCCGGTTCGAGGCGGGTACCCCGCCGATCGCCGAGGCGGTCGCGCTGGGCGCGGCGGTCGACTACCTCTCCGGGATCGGCATGCCGGCGATCCAGTGGCACGAGAAGGAGATCACCGCGTACGCGCTGGACGCCCTGGACACCGTGCCGGGCCTGCGCATCTTCGGCCCCCGGGTACCGGTGGGCCGGGGCGGGGCGATCTCGTTCGCGCTGGAGGGCATCCACCCGCACGACGTCGGCCAGGTGCTCGACGCCCAGGGCGTGCAGGTGCGGGTCGGCCATCACTGTGCGCGACCGGTCTGCGCCCGTTTCGGCGTACCGGCCACGACCCGCGCGTCGTTCTACCTGTACACCACGACCGCCGAGGTCGACGCCCTGGTACGGGGCCTGGAACAGGTACGGAAGGTGTTCGGGTGATGCAACTCGACCAGCTGTACCAGGAGATCATCCTGGACCACTACAAGCATCCGCACGGGCGCGGCCTGCGTGAGCCGTACGCGGCGGAGGCGCACCACGTCAACCCGACGTGCGGGGACGAGGTGACCGTGCGGGTCGCGCTCGACGACGACGTGCTGCGGGACATCTCGTACGACGGCATGGGCTGCTCGATCAGCCAGGCGTCGGCGAGCGTGCTGCACGAGTTGCTGCGCGGTCGGGGTACGGACGAGGCGTTCGCGGTGCACGCGGCGTTCGTGGAGTTGATGTCGGGTCGGGGCCAGGTGACTCCGGACGAGGAGCTGCTGGGTGACGCGGTGGCGTTCGCCGGTGTCGCCCGCTATCCGGCCAGGGTGAAGTGCGCGTTGCTGCCGTGGATGGCGTTCAAGGACGCGGCGGCGCGCGCCGGGGTGGGCGTGAGCCCGGAGGTGAGAGCATGACTGACCAGGACATGGCCACCGGGTCCGACGCGACGGCCGTACCGGCCGCCGGCGGTAGGGCTGCGGTCGCCGATATCGAAGAGGCGATGAAGGACGTCGTCGACCCGGAGCTGGGCATCAACGTGGTCGACCTCGGCCTGGTGTACGGGGTGCACGTCGACGACGAGAACGTCGCGACGCTGGACATGACGCTGACCTCGGCGGCGTGCCCGCTGACCGACGTGATCGAGGACCAGGCGCGGACGGCGCTGACCACCGGCCCCGGCGGCGGATTGGTCTCCGACATGCGGATCAACTGGGTGTGGCTGCCACCGTGGGGCCCGGACAAGATCACGGACGAGGGCCGCGACCAGCTCCGCGCGCTCGGCTTCAACCTCTGAGCTGTAAGGAAGGGCCCCTTCTTATCGCTTTTTGCATAGGAAGGGGCCCTTCCTAACGCCTGTCCCCCCGTCAGCGGCGGCCGGCCGGGAACGAGATCACCTGTTGGTAGGTGGGACGGTTCTGCCAGGCGATCGGGCGGTGCTTGATCCCGCCCAGCGGGGACTGGACGATCGCGTCGGCACACCACTGGTCACCCGCCGCGCAGTGCTCGTCGCCCGGATAGACCTCGGCGGCGGGCTGCGCGGCGGCGTCGCCCAGGGTGTCCAGCAGCATCTGCCGGCACGCCGTCAGCCCGCCGTCGCCGCAGTACGTCCGGCCGAGCCCGCCGCGCACCGGCTCCCCGAGCACCGCCCGCAGGTCGGCGTCCACATAGCCCCACCAGCCGTACTGGAAGGACGAGCCCTTGTGCGTCTGGGCCGCCGCCGCCGAGCCGGGCAGGTCGGAGGCGTCGCCGCGCTGGTGCCCGGAGGGTGACTCGTTGATCTGGAGGGCGTTGACCAGCGCCTGGTAGAGATCGTCACCGAGCGGCCCGGCGAACTGTCCCCGGACCAGCAGCGGCCACCAGGCGTCGAAGATCCGGATCGCCTCGGCGTGCTGGTACGTGCGGGAGCCGGGCGCGGTCTCCACCCGCAGCGCCCCGGCGGCGCGCCACGCCCGCAGCTTGCCGACCACGTCCGCGAGGCGGGCGTCGGTGACCGGCTGGCTCTCCAGCACCCGGATCAGCTCGTCCAGCACCTCGATCCCGCGCAGGTCGGTCAGCCCGGCCCGCTGCACCAGCGCGGTCAGCGAGGCCCGGTCGAACGTCCGCCCGGCGGCCAGGGCGGCCCGGATCGGCTTGTCCAGCAGGTCGCCCCGGTGTACCGCGCCGAAGCTGAAGTTGCCGTCGGCGGCACCGAAGTCGGCGGCCTGCTTGTTGTTCCAGCTGATGTAGTAGTCCTGGTCGACGGAGTTCGGGTGCGCCGCCACCGGCGCGTACGCGGCCGTGTTGGTCTCCGGGTCGAAGCCCTGCCACTCGTACGCCGGCTCGGCCCGCATCGGCAGGTTCGGGTTGGCCCCGGCGGCCCGCAGCGGGTTCAGCCCGGAGTTGAAGTACGCCGACTCGGTGGAGTTGACGTAGAACCAGTTGAAGGCGTAGCCGATCTGGGCGGCGGAGGTCATGAAGGACGCGGCATCGCCCATCGCGGCCGGGTCGTTGAACATCTGGAAGCCGATCGCCGAGTCGGCCTCGTGCCGGTACGTCGAGCGGAGCCGGGCGAACGCGTGCGGCTGACCGCCGATCGTGCCGCGCCAGGCCACCAGCCCGAGCTTCGTACGCCTGGCCACGATCCGGTACGAGCCGGCCGGCGTGCTGTCGGCGACGGTCGGCTGCCACGAGTTGACGTGGGAGATCTCCTCCATCGCCAGGCACTCGCCGCGGTAGCGGTAGTGGTTGCTGGCCAGCGTCGGCGCGCTGCCGTCCGTGGTGCAGAGCGGCAGCGCGTAGGTGTCGGTGATGTCCTGGGTGGCCGAGGTGGCGCTCCAGGCGTAGTCCTGGCCGCGGCCGAGCAGCACGTAGAGGTTGACCCCGGCGAAGGCGGCGCCCCGGGCGCTGATGCCCGGCCCCTGCAACTCCTGCACCATCAGCAGTTGCGGCGCGAAGTAGCCGGTCTGCGGGCCGAAGACGGCGACCGGATGCCCGGTGGCGGAGTGCGCGGCGGAGATCACCGCCGCGTTCGACATGCCCCGGTTGGCCGGCCCCAGGGTCAGCCCGGAGAGCGCGGCGGCGAGTTCGGATCCGCCGTGGCCGGCCGACGGGGACCGTGTCGAGGTGGTCCGGCCGGCGGTCGAGGCCGAGCCGGTCGGGTCCGCGACGACCGGCTCGGCCTCGACGGAGCCGGCGTCCGGCAGCACCACGCTCGATGCGTCCGGATCCGCCGACCCGTACGGGAAACTCTGTCCGTCGTGCAGGGTCAACACCGTCTCCGGGTTGTTCTCGGCCCGGAACGCCGTCCACACCCGGTCGCCCTCGCTGGCGCCGTACTTCGCGCGGGCGGCGATCCGGACGAGCGCCGACTGCATCTCGTTGCCCCCGCCGCCGCCGAAGAGCCCGCCGACCACCCCGGCGACGGCGACCAGGTCGGTCATCTGGAACGGCTCGGGACCCCCGGCGTTGGTGATCGCGTCCAGGTGCCCGGTCAGCACGTACTCGCCCGGACAGTTGCGCCGGCTCATGCAGTGCCGGATGTAGGCGTTGATCCCGTCGATGTACTCCCGTACGTCGGCGTAGAGCTGCTCGCCCCGGGGTCCCCGGGTGCGCAGCGCCTCGACCTGGGCCTGCAGGTCCGTCTCCCGGTACGGCGAGTTGCGCCAGACGCTCTGTTCCAGGGCCCGGTTGCCGGGCGCGCCCCCGGCGAACGAGGTGAGGGTGCCGCGCCCCACGTGCCGCAGCAGGTCCATGGTGAACAGCCGGTCCTCCGCGCCGACGTAGCCGGCGCCGAACATGGTGCCGCCCCGGGTGGTGCCGGTGACGTGCGGGATCCCGTTCGCGCGGTCGCGTACCACGGTCACGTCGGAGCGGGGGGAGTAGCTGCGTTCGACCTGTCCGGCCGGTACCCCGAAGGAGGCGTCGGTGAAGAACTGTCCGATCTGGTCCTCGCGCAGCCCGGCGTAGGAGTAGACGAGGTTGGCGTACCGGTCGAGCTGGTCGCCGGAGTGCTTCGGGAGGATGCCGAGGGTCTGGTTGGCGAGCACGTCGGCCAGGGTGGCGTTGCCGTTCTGCCCCGGCGGCAGGATGTCCGCACACCAGCCCTGGCAGTGGTCCACCACGGCGGCCGGCAGTGCGGCTGCGGGGGAGTGGACCGGCGCGGCCGGTGCGGGGGAGCCGACGAGGGCGGTTGCCCCGACGGTCAGCCCGGCGACGGCGACGGCCGTCAACCGGCGGAAGATGGCGCGTCGGGACATCCTGGTCCTCCCGGCAGCGTGCGGCGTGACGTGAACAACGCTCGGATACCGGATGGTAACTGTTGGGGAAGATCGATAGATAGGGCTGTATCGGCGTGGCCGCCGGCCCCCACGGCGGTAAATCGCTGGCCCGGTCGTGCCGCTCGGCGGCACACTGGGCGCATGATCGCAGCGAAGTGCCGGCAGGGAGCAGTCGTCGTCGCGGCCAGGGCCGCCCGGCGACAGCGCCGTTGCGCCGGTCCGGTGCCGATCAGCCCCGTCCCGACATGACGGACGCGTTCCTCGCCGGCCTGGTCGCCGGTTACGGTGTCGCGGTACCGGTGGGCGCCATCGCGATCCTGGTCATGGGCCTGGCCGCGCGTACCTCCATCCGGGTGGGCGCGGTCGCCGCGCTCGGTGTGGCCACCGCCGACGGCCTCTACGCGGCGGTGGCGGTGCTCGGCGGCGCCGCGCTCGCCGGCCTGATCGAGCCGTTCGCCGGTCCGCTGCGGTGGATCGCCGTCGCGGTGCTGTTGGCCCTGGCCGTCTCGGGGGCGGTCACCGCCGTGCGGCACCGTCGTGATCCGGCCCGGGCCGCCCGCGCCGGCCGCGGGTTGGGCACTCCGACCCGGGCGTACGCCGGGCTGCTCGCGCTGACCCTGCTGAATCCGATGACGATCCTCTACTTCGCCGCGCTGGTGCTCGGCCGGCGGGCCGACGCGGGCTGGTCGCCGGGGGCGGCCGCGCTCTTCGTCGCCGCCGCGTTCGCCGCCTCCGCGAGCTGGCAGCTGCTGATCGCGACCGGGGGCTCGCTGGTCGGCCGGGTGCTGGCCGGCCCGCGCGGCCGGCTCGCCACGGCGCTGCTGTCCAGCGCCCTGATCACCACCCTGGCCGTCGCGCTGCTGCTGGGCTGATCAGCGCCCTGGCCGTCGCGCTGCTGCTGGGCTGATCAGCGCCCTGGCCGTCGCGCTGCTGCTGGGCTGATCAGCGCCCTGGCCGTCGCGCTGCTGCTGGGCTGATCAGCGCCCTGGCCGTCGCGCTGCTGCTGGGCTGATCAGCGCCCCGGCCGTCGCGCTGCTGCTGGGCTGATCACCGCCGCGGCCGTCGGGCTGCTGCTGCGCCGATCAGGCCGCGGCCGTCGGGCTGCTGACCTGATCAGCGCGCTGGCCGGCGAACTGCTGCTGCCGGGGCTCCGGCCGGGCCGCCGCGCGCGGGCGGACGACCCGTGCCGTACCGTCGGGTGATGAGCAGCCGACCCGCCGCCGGTGGCGGCCGGTGGGTGGACGTGCCGCCGGGCCGGATGGCCCGTTGGATCGAGGGCTTCACCGGCCGGCACGGCGGTCCGCCGGAGGTCGCGGCAGGGCCGGAGGGTCTCCGGCTGAGCGCGCCGGACGGCACCACCGCGATCCTGCACCACCCGCCGGGTGCGCCGGCCGCGCCCGACCTGCCGGGCTTCCTGGCCGCCGTTGACGCGCCCCGCCGGCTGGGGCTGCTGCTGGCCCGCAAGAGCGCCGTCGCGGTCGGCGTCGCCGAGGGGGAGCGGCTGGTGGTCTCCAAGGTGGACACCCGGTACGTGCAGGCCCGTACCGCCGCCGGCGGCTGGTCCCAGCACCGCTTCGCCCGCCGTCGGGACAACCAGGCGAAGGCGGCCGCCGGCGAGGCGGCCGACCTGGCCGTACGGCTGCTGCTGCCCGAGGCCGGCGCGCTCGCCGCCCTGGTCACCGGCGGCGACCGGCGAACCCTGGACACCATCCTGGCCGACCGCCGGCTCGGCCCGCTCGCCGCACTGCGCGCCGACCGCCTGCTCGACGTGCCCGAGCCCCGGCACGCCGTCCTGGTCGAGGCGGTCACCGCCGCGCGGGCGGTACGGGTGCTGGTCCGCGACCCGCAGTGATCCCCGGCCGGACGGTCAGCCGGCCGTACCGAAGGTGTCGCAGGTTTTCGGGTCGCCGGTGTCGTAGCCCTGCCGGAACCACTGCTGCCGCTCGGCGGCCGTGCCGTGGGTGAACTGCGACTCGTCGATGCGCCCGCCGGAGCGCTGCTGGATCCTGTCGTCGCCGATCGCCGCCGCGGTGTCCAGGCCCTCCTGGATGTCCTGCGCGCCGAGGCTGTCGAAGATCTTCACGCCCTGCTCGTCGGCGGTGCCGGTCGCGTTGCGCGCCCAGGCTCCGGCGTAGCAGTCCGCCTGGAGTTCCATCCGTACCGAGAGCCGGTTGGCGTCCTCGGGGTCCCGCCCCTGCTCGCGGCGTACCTGTGCCTCGGTGCCGAGCAGATCCTGCACGTGGTGGCCGTACTCGTGCGCCAGGACGTACGGCTGGGCGAACTCGCCGGGAGCGCCGAGCTGCTCGGCCAGCACCTGGTAGAAGCTGAGGTCGATGTAGACCTTGTCGTCCGCCGGGCAGTAGAACGGGCCCACCCCGGAGTCGGCCTGGCCGCAGCCGCTGCTCACCACCTGCTCGAAGAAGACGGTGTCGGACTCCTGGTACGGCCTGCCGAAGTTCTGCGGCAGCGCCCCTTCCCAGTACGCCTGGATGGAGTTGACGTACAGGTTGTTGCGGCAGTCGAGCTGGTTGAGCGCGTCGTCGGCGGCGCACTTCTGCTCGATGGCGGTGTTGTCGCCACCGTCACCGCCGTTCATCGCGCTGAGCCCGATGCCGCCGCCGGCCAGCGCGACCAGGACGGTGGCGATCAGGCCGATGATGCCGCCCCGACCGGAGATCGGGATGGGGATCCCGGCCAACCCGCCGCCGGAACCGCGGCGGTCCTCCACCTGACTGGTGTCGATGCGCGCGTCGTCGTTGAGCTTCATCACATCTCCGATCTCCGGATGGCGTCGGCGATACCCACTGGCCCTGATCCGTAATCCGCCCCTGATCTTGACCGGCGTTCCCGCGCCCGGTCCCCGCCGGCGGTTCCCGCCCTGATCTTGGGTTGGTAATCCGCGACGGCGGGCCGGCGGCGCCCGGTACAATCGCACCCGTGCTGCTCTGCGAAGGCTGAACCGCCCCGTGCCGACGGAACATGTCGCTCCGCCGGCTGGTTTCTGTGCCCTGAGTCAGCCTTCGACCCCGAGAGCGAGTTCTCCGAGATGATCACTGCGAGCGGCCTGGAACTTCGTGCCGGCGCCCGGATCCTGCTGTCCGACACCACCCTGCGGGTCCAGCCCGGCGACCGGATCGGGCTGGTCGGCCGCAACGGCGCCGGCAAGACCACCACGCTGAAGGTGCTGGCCGGCGAGGGTCAGCCGTACGCCGGCCAGATCGACCGGCGCAGCGCCATCGGCTACCTGCCGCAGGACCCCCGCACCGGTGACCTGGACGTGACCGGCCGGGACCGGGTCCTCTCCGCGCGCGGCCTGGACGTGCTGATGACGCAGATGAAGGACGTCGAGGCCAAGCTCGCCGAGGGCGTCGACGACCGGCTGGTGCGGCGCTACGGAGCCCTGGAGGACCAGTTCGCCTCCCTCGGCGGGTACGCCGCCGAGGCCGAGGCGGCGCGGATCTGCGCCAACCTGGGCCTGCCCGACCGGGCGCTGGCCCAGACCATCGGCACCCTCTCCGGCGGGCAGCGCCGCCGCATCGAACTGGCCCGGATCCTGTTCCGCGACGCCGGTGAGAACGGCGGGGGCATCCTGCTGCTCGACGAGCCGACCAACCACCTGGACGCCGACTCGATCACCTGGCTGCGCGGCTTCCTCGCCAACCACAAGGGCGGGCTGATCGTGATCAGCCACGACTCGTCCCTGCTGGAGTCGGTGGTCAACAAGGTCTGGTTCCTCGACGCCACCCGCTCGGTCGTGGACGTCTACAACCTCGGCTGGAAGGCGTACCAGGAGCAGCGGGAGACCGACGAGCGGCGGCGGCGCCGGGAACGGGCCAACGCGGAGAAGAAGGCCGGCGCGCTGATGGCCCAGGCCGACAAGATGCGGGCCAAGGCGACCAAGACCGTCGCCGCGCAGAACATGGCCCGGCGGGCCGAGAAGCTGATCTCCGGGCTGGAGGACGTCCGGGTCGCCGACCGGGTGGCCAAGGTGCGCTTCCCGAGCCCGGTGCCGTGCGGCAAGACGCCGCTGACCGCGGCCGGCCTCTCCAAGTCGTACGGGTCGCTGGAGATCTTCACCGATGTGAACGTCGCCGTCGACCGGGGTTCCCGGGTGGCGATCCTCGGTCTCAACGGCGCCGGCAAGACGACCCTGCTGCGCATGCTCGGCGGCCTGCTGGAGCCGGACACCGGGGAGGTCCGGCCGGGGCACGGGCTGCGGCTGGGCTACTACGCCCAGGAGCACGAGACGCTGGACGTGGACCGGACCGTGCTGGAGCACATGCGCAGCGCCGGCGGTGAGCAGTCCGACACGGACCTCCGCAAGATCCTCGGCGCCTTCCTCTTCTCCGGCGACGACGTGGAGAAGCCGGCCGGGGTGCTCTCCGGCGGCGAGAAGACCCGGCTGGCGCTCGCCACGCTGGTCTGCTCGGGGGCCAACGTGCTGCTGCTCGACGAGCCGACCAACAACCTCGACCCGGTCAGCCGGGAGCAGGTGCTGGACGCGATCGCCCGCTACCCCGGCGCCATCGTGCTGGTCACCCACGATCCGGGGGCGGTGCTGGCGCTCAAGCCCGACCGGGCGATCCTGCTGCCCGACGGCGACGAGGACGCCTGGAGCGACGACCTGCTGGAGCTGGTCGAACTCGCCTGACCGGCCTCGCGCCAGCCCGGCGCGGCGCCGTCAGCCCTCGGCGCGCCTCGCGCCAGCCGTGCGCGGCGCGAGCAGCCCCCGTCGCGGCCCGGTCGGTCCGGCGGCGGTGGTCAGGCCAGGGCGGCGAGCCGGCCGAGCACCCCGGAGCCGACCAGGATGACCACGCCGATCCCGATGAAGACCACCGGCACCAGCCAGCGGCCGGCCCGGCCCACCAGGCGGATCACCCGGGGGTGCCCGCCCAGCCAGGCCGCGACGGCGCACCAGAGCGCGACCAGCGCGACGAAGACCAGCATGAACAGCCCGGCGTCAGCGGGGCCCAGGGCCCGGAACACCGGCACGTAGACCGCGATGTTGTCCGCTCCGTTGGCCACGGTGACCCCGGCCACCGGCGAGCGTGCCGCCGACGACCGGCGGCGCGCCGTCGCGGTCCTCCGGGCGCAGCAGTGCCCGTACGCCCAGCGCGACCGGCAGCAGCCCGAGCAGCCCGGTCCACGGATCCGGCACGATGAGCAGGCCCGCCGCCACCACGGCGCTCGCGGCCACCAGCACGCCGATCCCGGCGTACTGGCCGGCGACGATCTGCCAGGGGCGGGGGCGCCCCGCCGTGCGGGCCGTCACGAAGAGCACCGTCAGTACGACGATGTCGTCGATGTCGGTGGCGGCGAAGACCACGGCGGCGCTCGTCACGGTGCCGAGGGGATCTGCCACATGGGGCAGGGTACGGTGTGGATCACCATTCGATGAATCCATGTGCCTGAATCCGTACGCGGGCGCTGTGAAAGTTGCATGGCGCGTGGCCGATACGGCGCCCGCCCGGACGGATCCGCCCACCGAGCGCAATCACTCAATCGGGAAACTGACACTGCTGTGCGTGTCGGTTGGCGAAGAGTTGATATCTAGCGCATGATCGACCGAGGCGGTCTAATAGGTGGGACCGTATCGAACCGCACAGCTGGGACGTGAGGAATCAACATGGCAGCCACCGGCACAGCCACCAGCACTGAGAAGGGTCGCCGGATCGTCGGTGCCGAGCGCCAGACGCTCGCGAAGGACCTGGTCAAGCGGTATACCTCCGGCGAAAGCATCCGTGCCCTGGCGGCCTCGACGGGCCGTTCCTACGGGTTCATCCACCGGGTGCTCACCGAGTCTGGTGTACAGCTTCGTCAGCGTGGCGGCGCTCGTCGTCGTAAGAAGGCGTGACCCGCTCGGGAACCTGGTCCGGACGTGTTCGCCAGCGGAATCATTCGTGACCGTCGGCGTACGACTGAATTGCGACGGGCCGGTCGCGACACTGACGTTGTGCCGGCCCGACGTACTCAACGCACAGACGCCCGAGATGTGGCGGGCGATGTACGGCTTCTCCCGGGACCTTCCCGCCGAGGTACGGGTTGTCGTGGTGCGTGGTGAGGGCCGGGCATTTTCGGCCGGGCTCGACCGTTCGCTGCTTGGCGGCGGTGACCCGGCAGGTAATTCCCTGGCCGAACTGACCACGCTGCCGCCCGAGGAGTGCGCCGAGCGCATCGCCGGTTTCCAGGCCGGCTTCACCTGGCTGCACCGGCCCGACCTGATCTCCATCGCGGCCGTCCAGGGCTATGCCCTCGGCGCGGGATTCCAGCTCGCGCTCGCCTGCGACCTGCGGGTGCTGGCCGAGGACGCCACGCTGGCGATGGCCGAGGTGACCCTCGGCCTGGTGCCCGACCTCGCCGGCACCAAGCGGCTGGTGGAGCTGGTCGGCTACGCCCGGGCGCTGGAGATCTGCACCACCGGCCGGCGGGTCGGGGCCGTCGAGGCGGAGCGGATCGGGCTGGCGAACGTGGTGGTACCCCCGCCCGAGCTGACCGCCGCGGTGCGGGACCTGACCGCGGCGGTCCTCGCCGGCGACCGGAACGCGGTCGTGGAGATCAAGGCCCTCCTGGCCGGCGCGGGCGGGCGTTCCCCGGCCGACCAGCAGCGGGCCGAACGGGAGGCGCAGACCCGCCGCCTGCGGGACCTCGCCGGTCTGGGCGAATAGCCAGAAGGATCACTACGGGAAGATTCACGCCACCGCTCCGGTTGTCGTAATCGTCGAAGCGTGGGAGGTCGTGTGGTCAACCCGATGGGTCCCGGTGCCAACATGGGTGGTTGGAGCATGCTCCGGTCGTTGCGTAACAGCGACGAGGTGACGGGGCACCGGGTGAGCCGGCGGAGCGTACGGCGGATAGCGGAGTTCGCCCGTCCCTACCGGCGCGACATCGGGGTGTTCCTGGTCACCGTGGTGCTCGCCGCGATCATCGGGGTCGCCACGCCGGTGCTCGCCGGTGACGTGATCAACACGATCACCAGGGGCGGTTCCGAGGCCGGGACGCTGATCGTCCGGCTGGCGCTGGCGATCGCCGCCCTGGCCGTCGCCGACGCCCTGCTCTCCCTGGCCCAGCGCTGGTACTCGGCCCGGATCGGCGAGGGGATCATCCTCAACCTGCGTACCCGGGTCTACGACCACGTGCAGCGGATGCCGCTGCAGTTCTTCACCCGGACCCAGACCGGTGCCCTGGTCAGTCGGCTCAACAACGACGTGCTCGGCGCCCAGCGGGCGTTCACCTCGACGTTGTCCGGCGTGGTCAGCAACATCATCCAACTGGTGCTGACCGCCGCCGTGATGTTCACGCTCTCCTGGCAGATCACCGCGCTGTCACTGGTACTACTGCCGATCTTCATCATTCCGGCCCGCCGGGTCGGCCGGCAGCTGGCGGAGATCACCCGCGAGTCGTACGACCTGGACGCGAAGATGAACGCGACCATGACCGAGCGGTTCGGGGTGGCCGGGGCGCTGCTGGTCAAGCTCTTCGGCCGGCCGGACACCGAGGCGCGGCGCTTCTACGAGCGGGCCGAGCGGGTCCGGGACATCGGCATCCAGTCCGCGATGTACTCCCGGACCTTCTTCGTGGCGATGCTCCTGGTCGCCTCGCTGGCCCAGGCCCTGACCTACGGTCTCGGCGGCTGGCTGGCGGTGCGCGGCAACGTCAGCGCGGGCACGGTGGTCACGCTCGCGCTGCTGCTCACCCGGCTGTACGGCCCGCTGACCGCGCTCTCCAACGTCCGGGTGGACGTGATGAGCGCGCTGGTCTCCTTCGACCGGGTCTTCGAGGTGCTGGACCTGACCCCGTCGATCGCGGAGAAGCCGGACGCGGTCACCATCCCGCGCGGCGGTGCCGGGCGGCTGGAGTTCCGCGACGTCCGGTTCCGCTACCCGAGCGCGGCCGAGGTCTCGCTCGCCTCGCTGGAGGACGTCGCCGCGCTGGACCGTACCGTCTCCGAGCCGGTGCTGCGCGGCGTCTCGTTCACCGTCGAGCCGGGCCAGATGGTGGCCCTGGTCGGCCCCTCGGGCGCCGGCAAGTCCACCACCTCGATGCTGGTCTCCCGGGTCTACGACGTGACCGACGGCGAGGTACGGGTCGGCGGTGTCGACGTCCGGGACGCGACCCTGGACTCGCTGCGCGACACGATCGGGGTGGTGACCCAGGACTCGCACCTGTTCCACGAGACGATCGCGGAGAACCTCCGGTACGCCAAGCCGGACGCGACCGACGACGAACTCTGGGCGGCGCTGCGCGGCGCCCAGGTGGAGGGGCTGGTCCGGGCCCTGCCCGACGGGCTGGACACCATGGTCGGCGAGCGGGGCTACCGGTTCTCCGGCGGCGAGAAGCAGCGGATCGCGATCGCCCGGCTGCTGCTCAAGGCCCCGTCGATCGTGATCCTGGACGAGGCGACCGCACACCTTGACTCCGAGTCCGAGGCGGCGGTGCAGCGGGCCCTGTCGGTGGCGCTGGCCGGGCGTACCGCGCTGGTCATCGCGCACCGGCTCTCCACGGTGCGGGAGGCCGACCAGATCCTGGTGATGGACGGCGGCCGGGTCGTGGAGCGCGGCCGGCACGACGAGCTGGTGGGGGTCGGCGGCCTCTACGCCGAGCTGTACCGCACGCAGTTCGCGGTGGCCGACTCGCCGAAGCCGTACACCGACGCGGTCGGCCCGGATCCGCTGATCACCATGCCCCGCCCCGACTACGACCCGGTCTGACCGCCGGCCGCCCGGCCACCATCCGGCCGGGGTGGGCGGCGGATCCGACTCCACGGCCGCCCGCAGCGCGGCGAACTCGGCGGCCAGCCCGTCGGCGGTGAAGTGGGCGTTCAGCCCGGACGGATTCGGCAGTACCCAGAGCCGGGCGCCGGCCAGTGACTCCTCCTGCCGGCCCAGCCGCGCCGTCTTCCGGTCGAACGCGACCCGGTAGGCGGTCACGCCGAGCACGGCGAGCCAGCGGGGCCGGTACCGCCGTACCTTGTCGGCCAGCGCGGCGCCGCCCCGGACCAGTTCGTCCCGGTCCAGCTCGTCGGCCCGGGCACTGGCCCGGGGCACGATGTTCGTGACGCCCAGACCGTAGCCGAGCAGCGTGGCCTGTTCCGACGGGTGGAGCTGGCGCGGGGTGAACCCGCCCCGGTGCAGCGCGGGCCAGAACCGGTTGCCGGGGCGGGCGAAGTGCCAGCCGGTGGCCGCCGAGTAGAGCCCGGGGTTGATCCCGCAGAGCAGCACGTCGAGTCCGGGTGCGATGACGTCGGGCAGCAGCCGGTCGGCCGCCGCGGCGACCTCGGCCCGGGTGGGCCGGGGCAGGTTGCCGGCCGGGTCTCCGGTCAGCTCCCGGGCCGGTTGACGACCGCCCACCTCTGCACCACCACCATGACGACCTGTCGAACGGACCACGGGGGGCCACTATATCCGCGGGTCGCGGCCGGTCAGATCGCGCGCAGCGCCCCGCCGTCGACCGGCAGGCTGATCCCGGTGAGGTAGCTGGCCGCGGGGGAGAGGGCGAACGCCGCCACCCGGCCGAACTCCGCCGGCTCGGCCAGCCGGCGCAGCGGGATGTCCGCCTCGGCGGCTGCCCGGGCCCGGTCCGGATCGCCGGTGGCGGCGAAGAGCTCACGGTTGCGGTCGGTCAGCACCCGACCGGGCAGGAGGCTGACGACGCGGACACCCCGGGGGCCGTACTCGTCCGCCATGTCCTTCGCCGCACCGGCCAGGCCGGGCCGCAGGCCGTTGGAGATGCCGAGGTGCGGAATCGGCACCCGGACCGAGGTGGAGAGGACCAGTCCGATCGCGCCGCCCTCGGAGAGCGCCGCGGCCACCGTACGGGCGGCCCGGACCATGCCGAGGAAGACGGTCTCGAAGGAGTCCCGCCACTGCTCGTCGGTCACCTCGGCGACGGTGCCGCGCGGCGGTCCGCCGACCGAGAGGAGCGCGCCGTCGAGCCGGCCGAACCGTTCCCGGGCGGTCTCGACCAGCCGGGCCGCGGTCGCCGGATCGGTCAGGTCGGCGACGAGGCCGACCGCCCGGTCCTCGCCCAGTTGCCGGGCCGCCTCGGCCACCTGGCCGGCGTCGCGGGAGGAGATCACCACCCGGGCGCCGTCGTCCACCAGGCACCGGGCGGTGGCGAAGCCGAGGCCCTTCGACGCGCCGGTCAACACGTACACCCGGTCCGCGAGTCCGAGATCCATGCCGGTGATCCTATGACCCCGTCCCGGGCCGCGCCGCGCGGCGGTGGGCCGTGCCCGGAGTGCCCGCTCGGACCACGGTGCCGGCCGGCTCAGCGCGGGCGGCGGACCGTCTCCTCGACCAGGTCGAGCACCGGGCCGAGGTCGCCGGCCGGCCGGTCCATCGCCAGGTGCAGCACCAGGCCGTCGTAGGCCAGCTCCAGGAAGCGGGCCAGCGCCTCCGTCGGTACGTCGTCGCGCAGCACGCCCGCGTCGCGTTGCCGGGCCAGCCGCTCCCGGATCGCCTCGGCCAGGCTGGCCGAGCGTTCGGCCCAGCGTTTGGCGAAGGTGGGATCGGTGCGCAACCGCCGGGAGACCTCCAGCTGACTGCCGAGCCAGCCGGTGGTCTCCGGGGAGGAGGCGCGGTCGAGCAGGTCCCGCATGACCTGTACCAGCCCGTTGCGGGCCACCGTCGCCACCATCGCGGCGGCGTCGTCCTCGGCCACGGCGAGGAAGAGCGAGTCCTTGTCCCGGAAGTGGTGGAAGATGGCGCCCCGGGACAGCCCCGTCGCCTCTTCGAGCCGGCGTACGGTGGCGCCCTCGTAGCCGTGCCGGGCGAAGCAGGCCCGCGCCGCGCCCAGGATCTCCTGGCGCCGCGCGTCGAGCTGATCCTGACTTACCCTGGGCACACCTGCGATCGTGCCAGGCGGGTCCCGGCGATGCAATCCGTACGTACGTCTTGGATTATGGGTCGCACCGCACACCAGCAGTGCTTTGGCAAGATCGGCTCCTGCCGGTGCCGAGGCTATGATCGGCGCCGTGACGCACCCCACCGCCCCCGTCCCCGCACCGGCCGCACCGTTGACGGTCGCCGCCGTACAGGCCGAGTCGGTGCCGGGCGACGTGGCCGGTAACGCCGTGACGGCGGCCCGGCTGGTCGGGCGGGCGGCGGACGCGGGCGCCTCCCTGGTGGTACTGCCCGAGCTGTTCCTGCCGGCGTACCATCCGCCGACCCTGCGGGCCGACCCGGCCGGCACCGACGTGGCGGCCACGGCGGGCGGCGAGGTGGCCGATCCGCGCCTGGACCCGCTGCGCGAGGCGGCCCGCGACCGAGACGCCGTGCTGGTGGTCGGCGCGGCGGTCCGGCACCCGGACGGCCGGCGGACCTGTTCGGCCCTGGTGGTCGACCGCTCCGGGCGGGTGGCGGCCGGCTACGCCAAGCAGCACCTCTGGGGGCCGGACGAGAACGCCCTGTTCACCCCCGGCGAACGCGGGGCGACGCTGCTGGTCGGCGGCTGGCGCCTCGGCCTCGGCGTCTGCTACGACGGCTGCTTTCCCGAGCACGGCCGGGCCGCGGCGGCGCACGGAGCGCACGGCTACCTCTGCCCGAGCGGCTACCTGGTCGGCTCGGAACACCGCCGCGATCTCTACTACCGGGCACGCGCCCTGGACAACACCATGTACGTCGTCTTCGCCAACGCGGTCGGCGGGACGCCGCCCTGGCGGTTCAACGGCGGTGCGGCGATCTACGACCCGGAGGGGCGGGTGCTGCGGCGGGCCGCCGACGAGGCGGAGGCGGTCGTGGTCGGCCGGCTGGACCCCGCCGAGCTGGGTCGGGTCCGCGACGCGCACCGGATGCTCGCCGACGTGCGGGCCGGCCAGGGTGGCGAACCCGAGCTGTTCACCGCCTGAACACCCGCGCGTCGACCACGGCGGGTGGTTGTTTGCATGCGGGGACTGTTGTCCGACGGGCCATGTCCCGTACTGTGCGCAGGTGCCGCTGTTGCTCCTCGATCTGGACAACACCCTGCTGGACCGGGCCGGACCGTTCCGTCGATGGGCGCAGAGCTTTCTGGCCGAGATCGGGGCACCGGAGAGCGACATCGACTGGCTGCTCTCGGTGGACGCGGACGGCCTGACCAACCGCTGGGACGTGGCCGACGCGATCCGCGACCGCTACCAGGTCCGGATCCCCTCCATCGACCTGGTCGAGGCGCTGCACGAGGGCCCGCTGGAATACACCCGGCTCGATCCGTTGATCGCCTGCGCGCTGCGCATCGCCGACGACGCCGGCTGGGTGCCGGTGGCGATCAGCAACGGTTCCAGCCGCCAGCAGGACACCAAGATCAGGCGTACCGGGCTGGACGCCTACCTCGCCGACTGGGTCATCTCGGAGGACGTCGGGGTCAGCAAGCCCAACCCGCGGATCTTCGCGCTGGCCGCCGAACGGGTCCGGATGCGGCTGCGCGGTGCCTGGATGGTCGGCGACAGCCCGGAGGCCGACATCGGCGGGGCGGCAGCCGTCGGCCTGCCCAGCGTCTGGCTGCACCGGGGTCGCCGCTGGATGGAGCGGCGGTACGCCCCGACCCGGGTCGTGGACGGCCTGATCCCGGCCGTCGCCACCGTCCTCGCCGGTTAGTCGTCGACGCTCCTACCCGGCCGAGCTGACCGCCGGGCTGCTGCGCGAGGCCGACCCGCGCTGAGCGTCACTGCAGGTACTTCTCCACCTCCGGCACGCTGCGTACGCCCGCCGTCTCCGGGTCACCACCGGCCTGGCGGGTGGCGCGGCGGCGGCGCAGCAGGTCCCAGCACTGGTCGAGGGACTCCTCCAGCTCCCGCAGCCGGGCCCGGTCCTCGTCGGTCGAACCCTCGGCCTGCTGGGCGTGGCCGCGCAGCCGGTGCTCCTCGTCGACGAGTTCGTTGATCCGGTTCAGGATGGTCTTGTCGTCCATGCCAAGAGACTGTCACAGCGGGGACCGGGCCGCCCACCTTCCGCCCCGCCGTCGCGGCCCGCCCGGTGTGCCGGACCGCGACCGCCGGGCGGAAGGCATCGATGTTGATCGTTGACAGCGTTCCGGGGTGTTCCTACAGTGGCGGAGGAAAGCGCTTTCCAGCCCGTGCCTCCCGATGCATCGGGGCACCCGCGCCCGCGCCCGTGAGCCCCGCCACCCCCATCCGAAGGGCAGGAACCCCGTGACCGCACCGCAGACCAGAACCCGGCGTCGACGGCGTCGGGACGCCGCCTCCGCGCTGGCCACCGCGACGGCCGTGGCGCTCGTCGCCACCCTCTTCGTCACCCCGGGCCCCACCACCGCCGCGCCGACGAGCCCGGTGGTCGGCAGCGCGTCGCCGGTCCCCGCCGGCCCGGCCGACGGCTTCGCCGGTGTCGACGCCCTGGGCCAGAACGGCACCACCGGAGGCGCCGGCGGGCCGGTCGTGACCGTCAACAGCACAGCGCAGTTCCTGGACTACATCGCCCGCCCCGGCCCGTACGTCATCCAGGTCTCGGGCACGATCGCGCTGCCCACCGGCACCAGCGACGGCATGCACAACGTCACCTCGGACAAGACGATCGTCGGCCTCGGCGCCGACGCGACGCTCTCCGGCGGCGGCCTCAACATCGGGCTGCCGGTCAGCGACACGGTCACCTCGCCGCCGCCCGACGCGGTGCACAACGTCATCATCCGGAACCTGCACCTCACCGGGGCCAGCGACGACCTGGTCAACGTGCAGATGTTCTCCCACCACGTCTGGATCGACCACAACGAGTTCTCCAACGGCGACGACGGTGCCGTCGACATCAAGCGCGGCTCCGACTTCGTCACCGTCTCGTGGAACCACTTCCACGACCACGACAAGACGCTGCTGCTCTCGCACGACGAGGACGCCGGGGCCCAGGACACCGGCCGGCTCCGGGTGACGTACCACCACAACTTCTTCGACCGGTCCGACCAGCGGCATCCCCGGGTGCGCTTCTCCGCCCTGGCGCACGTCTACAACAACTACTACTACGAGAACAGCTACGGGGTGGCGTCCACCTACGATGCGGCGGTGCTGATGGAGAACAACTACTTCTTCAGCGTGAACAACCCGGGCCGGGTCGAGTTCAGCGGGGACCTGGGCCGGATCGTCGAGCGGGGGAACATCCTCGTCGACTGCAACCACCCGATCGAGACCCGGGGCAGCGTGCCCGAGCCGAGCGGCTACTACGGCTACCGACTCGACGACGCCGCCGCCGTGCCGACCATCGTCCCGGCCGGTGCCGGAGTGGGGAAGCTCGCGCCGGCCGTCCGGACGCGGGCCGAGAGCGAGCCGGACGGCTTCGCCGGCGTCAACGCCCTCGGCCAGAACGGCACCACCGGCGGGGCGGGCGGGCCGGTGGTGACGGCCACCAACGCCACGGACTTCCTGGAGTACATCGACACCGTCGGCCCGCTGGTGATCCGGGTGCAGGGCGTGATCCGGATCAGCAGCAAGCAGGGGGTGCGGCCCAACAAGACGATCATCGGGGTGGACGGCAACGCCGAGATCACCGGCGGTGGGCTGGACTTCTACCGGTCGTACAACGTGATCGTCCGGAACCTCAACTTCACCGCCGCCGAGGACGACGCGGTGAACGTCGGCCAGGAGTCCCACCACATCTGGATCGACCACAACCGGTTCACCGGCGCGGTGGACGGCTCGGTGGACATCGTCCGCGGGGCGGACTACGTGACGGTCTCCTGGAACCACTTCGACCACGCCGACAAGAGCATGTTGATCAGCCACTCCGACGGTGCCGCCTCCACCGACGTCGGCCACCTCAAGGTCAGCATCCACCACAACTTCTTCGACAACAGCCGGCAACGGCACCCCCGGGTCCGGTTCGGTGAACCGGTGCACGTCTACAACAACTACTTCCTGAACAACGAGTTGTACGGGGTGGCCTCGACCGAAAACGCCGGTGTGCTGGTCGAGGGTAACTACTTCGAGAACGTGCCGTATCCGCTCTACTCGGCCAGCGGTTACGCCGACAGCGGGCCCGGCCGGGCGGTGCAGCGCGACAACGTCTTCGTCAACTCCGGCCCGCCGGAGACCGCCGGTACGGTAACCGAACCGGGCAATTACTACGGGTACCGGCTGGATCCGGCGGCGAGCATCCCGTCCCTGGTCAGAGCCGGTGCGGGCGTCGGCATGATCACCGGCTGAGCCGCCCCGTCGTGACGGGGAGTGTCCTTGCGCGCACCGACTCGCGGGAGGGCACTCCGCCGCACGTCGTCGCACCCATGGTCCGTGCTGTACGGCTTTTTCGTCGTCTTCGGGTCTCCACCTGATATGAACTACCAGACCTGGTACAGGGAAACTCCGAATTGGGGGACCCGATACCGGGGCGAGTGGCGTCATCAGGAATCGAACCCGTAACGGAAAGAGCCATACCATGGACCAAGCAATGTTGCCGGCCCCGCTGCGGGAGGCTGTCACGGTCACCACGGCCGGGGCCACCGGGGTGGCCCGGATGGTCATCCAGGGACTGTTGGAGCTGATCGACGATCCCGCGGCGGCGGCCGAGGCGACCGAGTTCCTGACCGCCCGGCTGCCCGGCTACGCGCCGATCTGGCACATCGCCAACGCCGTGCGCTCCGACGAGCCGGCCGAGGCGCTGCGGCGGATCCGCGCCGACCTGGACCACGCCGTGGACAACACGGTCAAGGCGGCGCTGGCCTGGGTCGGCGAGCGCGGTGGCCCGGTGACCTCCGCGCCGAGCAGCTCCATCGTCGCCCAGGTCCTGGCCCAGCTGCCGGCCGGGGCGGTGACCGGCGGGCCGGTGATCGCGCTGGCCGGCGCCGACGCGATCGGCCCGCAGACCGTCCTCAACATCCGGGGCACCCGCGAGCTGGCGCAGCGGCTGCCCACCCTGGTCGTGACCACCGCGTTGAAGCTGGTACCCGGGCCGGTCTTCGACCGCCTCGGCGCACCCGTCTTCGAGCACATCCCACTGGACAGCTTCGTCGGGGTGGTACTCGACGGCGAGCTCCTGAGCCCGGAAGAGGTCGGCCGCCGCGCCGCGGAACTGCGTGAGTGACGCCGGATGGCCCACCCCGGCGCCCCGGAGATACCCACGTTCCTGTCCGCGCTGCCCCGGAAGCGTTCCCTCTACGCCGCGGACACGTACTTCCGGGAGAGCTTCGAGGATCTCAGCACGGTCGGCGGCGGGCGCGTCGAGCAGTTCTGCCACGACCACGCCCTGCTGCTGCTGAAGCCGGACGCGGTGGTCAGCCGCCGGCTCGGCGCGGTGCTGCGCTGGGTGCTGGCCAACGGGTTCTCCATCGTCTGGGCGGCGACGGTGGCGCTCGACCGGCACGGCGTCCGGGCGCTCTGGCAGTACGGGCTGAACGCGGCGAGCCGGGACCGGCGGGACGCCGCCGACCTGTACGTGACGGCGTGCGAGTGCCTGCTGCTGCTGCTCGCCCTGCCCGGCCGGCCGGAGCCGGCCTCTTCGGTGCTGAGCGCCGTCAAGGGGCCGGCCGACCCGGGCCGGTGCCGGCCGGGGCAGCTCCGCTACGACGTGGGGAGCTTCAACTACCAGCTCAACCTCGTACACGCGGCCGACGAGCCCGCGGACCTGCTGCGGGAACTGGCGGTGCTCTGCGACCACGAGACCCGGGCCCCGCTCTACCGGCGGACCCTCGACCGGCGGGACGGGTCGGTCGCCGACGGCCGGTCCGAGGCGTTCGCTCTGGTGGAGCGATTGGAGTCGGCGACCCCGGCCGTCGACCTCCACCTCGACCGGACGCTGCGGGACCTGACCGCCGCCGCCGAGCGACGGACCGAGGGGGTACGGGACGCGGGTGCGCCGGGCGCGGCCGGCGAGCTGGCGGCGCTGCTCGGTCGGGTACGCGGCGGTCGCTCGCGGGACTGGCGGGGCGTGCTGCGGCTGGCCGAGTGCGCCGAGGTACCGGTCAGCCGCTGGCAACGGATCGTGCTCGCCACCCACCTGCTGGACCCGTACGTGCCCGGGGCGACCAGCCTGCTGCCGGATTCGTCCGACGCCGGCGAGAGCCGTTGACCTCAAGGCCGGTTGAGGAAGCAGACTCGATCGCGTCGGATGACAAGGGGGTGGACGATGCGCGCGATCGCGTTCTCCGAGTTCGGTCCGCCGGAGGTGCTCCGGCTCGTGGAGCTGCCGACACCGGCGGCGGGACCGGGGCAGGTACGGGTGCGGATCCGGGCCGCCGGGGTGCAGCCGTACGACTGCGCCCTGCGGGCGGGCTGGACGCCGCCCGGGGTGACGGGCGGGTTTCCGAGGATCCCCGGCAACGAGTTCGCCGGGGTGGTGGACCAGATCGGCCCGGGTGTCGGGGCGTCCGGGATCACCGTCGGCGCGGAGGTGCTCGGTTTCGGCCAGCTCAACTGCTACGCGGAGTATCTGGTCGTCCCGGCCGACCAGGTGACCGCCAAACCGCCGGAGATGCCCTGGGCGGTCGCGGGCGGCTTCACGGCCGGGGCCCAGACCGCGCACATCGCCCTGGCCGAGCTGGGCCTCGGCAAGGGCGACACGCTGCTGGTGCACGCCGCGGCCGGGGCGGTCGGCACGGTCGCGGTGCAGTTGGCCGTGGACCGGGGTGCGACCGTCATCGGCACCGCCCGGGAGGAGAACCACGACTACCTGCGGTCGCTGGGGGCGATCCCGGTGGCGTACGGCGATGGTCTGCTGGACCGGGTGCGCGCGCTGGCACCGGACGGGGTGGACGCGGCGCTGGACGGGGCCGGCGGCGCCGCGCTGGAGGTCTCGCTGGCGCTGGTGCCGGCCAGGGACCGGATCGTCACCCTGGTGGAGCACGCCAGGGCGCCGGAACTCGGCGTCCGGACCACCCGGAACCTGCGCTCCGCGGCCCGGCTCGCCGAACTCGCCGACCTGTACGCGCAGGGCCGGCTGCGGATCCACGTCCGCCGGACCTACCCGCTGGCGCGGGCCGCGGACGCGCACCGCGAGGTGGAGTCCCGGCACGGCCGGGGCAAGGTCGTGCTCCTCGTCGACTGAGGCCACCACCGCGATACGAACCGGGCCGGGGCGGTCGCCGACCGCTGCGCGACCGACCCGGTGGCGGGCTGCCGGATACGAACCGGGCCGGGGCGGTCGCCGACCGCAGTGCGAGCGACCCCGGTGGCGGTGCTGATATGGATCGGGCCGGGGCGGTCGCCGACCGCTGCGCGACCGACCCGGTGGGGTGCCGATACGAACCGGGCCGGGGCGGTCGCCACGGGGGCGACCGACCCGGCCCGGTGCCGGTCGGGGTTGATCAGGCGGTCAGCATCTTGCGCAGCACGTACCGCAGGATGCCGCCGTGCCGGTAGTAGTCGGCCTCGCCCGGGGTGTCGATCCGGACCACCGCGTCGAACTCGACGCCCGTGTCGGTGCTGACCCGCACGGTACGCGGGACCTGGCCGTCGTTGAGCGCGGTCACCCCGCTGATCGAGAACGTCTCGGTGCCGGTCAGCCCCAGCGCCGCCGCGTCGGTGTCGGCCGGGAACTGCAGCGGCAGCACGCCCATCCCGATCAGGTTCGACCGGTGGATCCGTTCGTAGGACTCGGCGATGACCGCCCGTACGCCGAGCAGCATGGTGCCCTTGGCCGCCCAGTCCCGGGACGAGCCGGAACCGTACTCGGCACCGGCCAGGATCACCAGCGGAACACCGGCGGACTGGTAGGCCTGCGAGGCGTCGTAGATCGAGGTCTGCTCGCCGGTCAGGTGGTTGACCGTGAACCCGCCCTCGACGCCCGGCACCAGCTGGTTGCGCAGCCGGATGTTGGCGAAGGTGCCCCGGATCATCACCTCGTGGTTGCCACGCCGGGAACCGTACGAGTTGAACTCGTGCCGGGGCACGCCGTGGTCGGCCAGGTAGCGGCCGGCGGGGGAGTCCGGCTTGATCGAGCCGGCCGGCGAGATGTGGTCGGTGGTCACCGAGTCGCCGAGCTTGGCCAGCACCCGGGCGCCGGAGATGTCCTGCACCGCCTCCGGCTCCCGCTCCATCCCCTCGAAGTACGGCGGCTTGCGCACGTACGTCGACTCGCCGTCCCAGGCGAAGGTGTCGCCGGCCGGGGTGGTCAGCGCCTGCCACCGCTCGTCACCGGCGAAGACGTCGGCGTAGTCCTTGGTGAACATCTCACTGCGCAGGGCGCTGGCGATGACCTCGTCGATCTCGGTGGAGCTGGGCCAGATGTCGCGCAGGAACACCGGCTGCCCGTCCGAGCCGACGTCGATCGGCTCGTTGGCCAGGTCGATGTCCATCGTGCCGGCCAGCGCGTACGCCACCACCAGCGGCGGCGAGGCGAGGTAGTTCATCTTGACGTCGGGGTTGATCCGGCCCTCGAAGTTGCGGTTGCCGCTCAGCACCGAGACGGCCGTCAGGTCACGCTCGTTGACCGCGGCGGAGATCTCCTCGGGCAGCGGGCCGGAGTTGCCGATGCAGGTGGTGCAGCCGTAGCCGACCAGGTGGAAGCCGAGCTTCTCCAGGTACGGCGTCAGGCCGGCGCGCTCGTAGTAGTCCATCACCACCTTCGAGCCCGGGGCCAGGGTGGTCTTCACCCACGGTTTGCGGGACAGCCCCCGGTCGACGGCGTTGCGGGCCAGCAGGGCCGCGCCGATCATCACCTGTGGGTTGGAGGTGTTGGTGCAGGAGGTGATCGCCGCGATCACCACCGCACCGTGGTCGAGTTCGCACTCGGTGCCGTCGTCCAGGGTCACCCGGATCGGGTCGCTGGCCCGGCCCTTGGCGCCGGTGGCCGCCGAGACCAGGTCGTGCGGTGCGTCGGCCGGGTCGTTGACGTCGTTGGCCGGCGGGTCGCTGGCCGGGAAGGACTCCTCGCTCGCCTCGTCGGCCGGGCCGTGCCCGCCGGTACGCCCGTCGCCGACGTAGTCGATCAGCGCGGAGCGGAACATCGTCTTGGCGTTGCCCAGCGGCACCCGGTCCTGGGGGCGCTTCGGGCCGGCCAGCGACGGCTCGATGGTGCCCAGGTCGAGCTCCAGCCGCTCGCTGTAGTCGGGTTCCACGGCCGGGTCGTGCCAGAGGCCCTGCTCCTTGGCGTACGCCTCGACCAGCGCGACCTGCTGCTCGGGGCGCCCGGTGAGGCGCAGGTAGCGGATCGTCTCCTCGTCGATCGGGAAGATCGCGACGGTGGAGCCGTACTCCGGGGACATGTTGCCGATGGTGGCCCGGTTGGCCAGCGGCACCGCGCCCACACCGGGGCCGTAGAACTCGACGAACTTGCCGACCACCCCGTGCTTGCGCAACATCTCGGTGATGGTGAGCACCAGGTCGGTGGCGGTGGTGCCGGCGGGCATCTCGCCGTGCAGCTTGAAGCCGACCACCCGGGGGATCAGCATGCTGACCGGCTGGCCGAGCATGGCCGCCTCGGCCTCGATGCCGCCGACGCCCCAGCCGAGCACGCCCAGGCCGTTGACCATCGTGGTGTGCGAGTCGGTGCCGACCACCGTGTCCGGGTACGCCTGGCCGTTGCGCTCCATGATCGTCCGAGCCAGGTACTCGATGTTGACCTGGTGCACGATGCCGGTGCCGGGCGGGACGACCTTGAACTCGTTGAACGCGGTCTGGCCCCAGCGCAGGAACTGGTAACGCTCCTTGTTGCGCCCGTACTCCAGCTCGACGTTGCGGGCGAAGGCGTCCTGCCGGCCGAAGAGGTCGGCGATGACGGAGTGGTCGATGACCAGCTCGGCCGGGGCGAGCGGGTTGACCTTGGTGGGGTCACCGCCCAGTTCCCGGACCGCCTCGCGCATGGTGGCCAGGTCGACCACGCAGGGCACGCCGGTGAAGTCCTGCATCAGTACCCGCGCCGGGGTGAACTGGATCTCCACGCTCGGGTCCGCGTCCGGGTCCCAGGCGCCGAGCTGCCGGATGTGTTCGTCGGTGATGTTCGCGCCGTCCTCCGTGCGGAGCAGGTTCTCCAGGAGGATCTTGAGGCTGTACGGCAGGCGTTCGTGCCCGGCCACCGTGCTGATCTTGAAAATCTCGTAGCTCGCGTCTGCGACGCGCAGCTGGCTCTTCGCACCGAAGGTGTCGAGGCTCGCCACGTCGTACTCCTTCACACCAGCGACCGTGAGTAGTCCTGAGCAGTCTTTCGTACCCGGCACCGCGCGGCCTGCCTTAGGCAAGCCTTACCGGTTACGGCGCGCTCATTAAAACCGTACGTCCGTCTTGCTATTGCCGCAACCCCTGCGGGCCGAGCGCGGTTAGGAGGGGGCCCTTCCTATACAAAAAGCGATAAGAAGGGGCCCTTCCTTACACCTCGGCGGCTTCGGCGTGCCGGGCGCGGAGGCGGTCCCGGATCTGCTCCGGGGTGTACGCCCGGCGGCGGCGCTCCGAGCGCGCGATCGCCACCCCGCTCGCCGCGACCCCGACGAAAGCTGCCACACCAATTACCTTCCACCAGCGCATCCGCCTAGGGTATGCGGGAACGTGAGCGGGCGTGCCGCACGGATCGGGCGGGTTCGGTGCGGGGGGTCTCCTGGGACCCGCGCTCGGGTATGAGACGGGCATGAGCGAGCGGGGCGGGGCGGACGCATGAGCGAACTCACTCTCGACGAGGCCGTGGAGCTGACCCGTACCGGCGACCTGTGGGTGTTCCGCGGTCGCAGCGTGCCGGACCGGGCGATCCAGCTCACCACGAACAGCCCGGTCAACCACGTGGGCATGGCGGTGGTGATCGAGGATCTGCCGCCGCTGATGTGGCACGCCGAGCTGGGGCGGTCGCTGCCGGACGTCTGGTCGGGCAACCACCACCGGGGTGTGCAGCTGCACGACCTGCGGGACGCGGTCCGGGTCTGGGCCAACCGGTACGGCCAGCGGGCCTGGTTGCGCCAGCTCGAACCCCCGGCCGGCCGGGAGATGGAGAACGCCGTGCTGCGCACCGTCGCCCGGCTGGACGGTACGCCGTTCCCGTCCACCGCCCAGCTCGCCTGGCGGTGGTTGCGTGGCCGCGCCCCGGCCCTGCGCTCCGGCCCGTTCGGTCGGAGCCACCCCCCGGAAGCCGCCGGCGCGGAGACCCGGCCGTCCGACAGCGCCGTGCCAGGCAGCGCCGTGCCAGGCAGCGCCGTGTCCGACAGCGCGCTGGAGACCGCGTACTGCGCCGAGGTCGTCGCGGTCACCTACCAGGAGATGGGACTGCTGCCGGCCGGCCGCCGTCCGAACTGGTACGACCCCGGCCGGTTCTGGAGCGGGGACGAGCTGGGCCTGACCGGCGGGGCGAGGCTGGGCAGCGAGATCTCGGTGCGGATCCCGGCCCGGTGAGCGGCCCGGTGGGAGGTCCGGTGAGCGATCCGGTGGGTGGTCCGGTGGGAGGTCCGGTGGGTGGCCCCGAGGAGCCTCGACCGGGCGGTGCGGCGGAGCGCCGGCGCCGGCTGTTCGCGGCGGTGCCGTGGGTCGCGGTGCTCGGCGGTGCACTGGTGGTGGTGCTGCTCTTCGTGGCCGTCGCGGCGTACCTCTCGGCCGAGCGCCCCACCGCGGGCGCCCCCGACCCGGTCTGGCCGTACGCGCCCGGTGGGACGGCGTCGCGGCCCGGTTCCCCGTCCGGCTCCGGTCCCGCCTCGTCCGCGGTCTCCCGGTCGCCGTCCGCCGCCCGCTCGGCGAGCACCGCCCCGACCACCGCCCGGCCGACCCCGTCCCGGACCACCCGGTCCGCCGGCCGGCCCGCCCCACCGCCGCCCCGGGAACCCGCCGCGCTGACCGGCCGGTACCGGGTGCTGGCCGAGTACGACGACTCGTTCATCGCCGAGGTGCGGGTCCGCAACCACTCGGACGCGGCACGACAGTGGACGGTCGAGGTGCGGTTCCCGTCCGAGGTGCACGGCCTGCGGTCGTTCTGGGTGGAGGACACACCGCAGCCGACGGTCCGCCGCTCCGGCGCGACGTACGTCTTCAGCAGCACCGAGCCGGTGGACCGGGACTCCTCGGTCGCGCTGCGGTTCCACTTCGACCGCTACGGCCGGGCCGAGGTGCCGAGCAGTTGCGTGGTGGGCGGCGGTGCCCGCTGCGGCCTGGACTGAACGACTGAGCCCGCCGTCGAGCGGGCCGGCGACCGCACCGATCGACAGGTGCCCGGAGCCGGGTGCCTTGCGCAAGTCTCTGCTTGGCGCGGCCTGATGCTGCAAGGTCTTGCACATTCTTTCCGCAAAGGATTACGGTGCGGCGAGTCGACCACAGAGGAAGGCCGTCGATGAAGCCGTCGTCCGTTCCGCGTACCGTCCTGGTTGGTCTCGTCGCCGTGCTGGCGCTGTCGCTGGCCGGCGGCCCGGTCCCCGGCCCCGGTGCCGGCTCGGCAACCGGTCCGGTCGGCCGGTCGGCGGCGGCCGGTGCGGGTGGTGGGGAGCCCGCCGCGCCCGGCGGTGCGCGGTGGAGCACGGAGCCCTCGGTCGAGGCGCTGCTGACGGCGGCGTCGGACGACAAGCGCGGCCGGGCCGAGCAGTTCTACTTCGTGCTGCCGGACCGGTTCGCCAACGGCGACCCGCGCAACGACCGGGGTGGACTGCCCGGTGACCGGCTGACCAGCGGGTACGACCCGACCGACAAGGGCTTCTACCACGGCGGGGACCTGCGCGGCCTGCTGCGGAAACTGGACTACATCCAGGGGCTCGGCACCACCGCGATCTGGCTGGCGCCGGTGTTCGCCAACCGGCCGGTGCAGGGCAGCGGAGCCGACGCGTCGGCCGGCTACCACGGATACTGGATCACCGACTTCACCCGGGTCGACCCGCACTTTGGCACCAACGAGGAACTGCGGACGCTGGTCCGGGAGGCGCACCGGCGAGACATCAAGATCTATCTGGACGTCATCGTCAACCACACCGCCGACGTCATCCGGTACGCCGAGGACGAGTACGCCTACCGGGACAAGGCGAGCGCGCCGTACCGGGACGCGCGGGGGCGGCCGTTCGAGGACCGCAACTACGCCGACGGCAGCCGGAAGTTCCCGCCGGTCGACGCCACGTCCTTCCCGTACACCCCGACCTTCGGCAGCACCGCCGACCGGCGGGTCAAGGTGCCGGCCTGGCTGAACGACCCGACGATGTACCACAACCGGGGCGACACCACCTTCGTCGGCGAGAACAGCGAGTACGGCGATTTCTTCGGCCTGGACGATCTCTGGACCGAGCGGCCCGAGGTGGTCCACGGGATGACCGAGATCTTCGCCGACTGGATCACCGGGCTCGGGGTCGACGGCTTCCGGCTGGACACCGTCAAGCACGTCAACCTGGACTTCTGGCCGCAGTTCAGCCGGGGCATCGACCGGGCCGCCCAGCGGGCCGGCAAGCCGGACTTCTTCATGTTCGGCGAGGTCTACGACACCAACCCGGAGGTGCCCTCGACGTACGTCCGGCGGGGCGGGCTGCCGGCCACCCTGGACTTCACCTTCCAGGACGCCACCCGAGGGTACGTCGCGAGCGGCGGCCCGGCCAGGGCGCTCGCCGACGGCTTCGCCGCCGACGACCTCTACACCGCCCGGGACACCGACGCCGGGCGGCTGCCCACCTTCCTCGGCAACCACGACATGGGCCGGATCGGCTCGTTCATCGCCGGCGGCGGCACCGACCCGGCGACCCACCTGCGCCGGGACCTGCTCGCGCACGAGCTGATGTTCCTGACCCGGGGACAGCCGGTGGTCTACTCCGGCGACGAGCAGGGCTTCACCGGGCCGGGCGGCGACAAGGATGCCCGGCAGGACATGTTCGCCTCCCGTACGGCCGACTATCTGGACGACGACCTGATCGGCACCGACCGGACCCACGCGGTCGACCAGTTCGACCCGGCGCACCCGGTCTACCGGACGATCGCCGAGCTGGGCGGGCTGCGCCGGGCGCATCCGGCGCTGCGGGACGGCATCCAGGTCACCCGGTACGCCGCCGACGGGCCCGGCGTCTTCGCCTTCTCCCGGGTCGACCCGACCCAGCGGGTGGAGTACGTCGCCGCGGTCAACAACGCCGCCACCGCGCAGACCGTCACCGTGGACACCTGGTCGGCGGGTGCCACCTTCACCGGGATCTACGGCGGCGCCGGGGCGGCCCCGGCCGGGCCGGACGGGAAGCTCAGCCTCACCGTGCCGCCGCTGGGCGCCGTCGTGCTGCGGGCCGGCGCACCGATCGCCCGGCCGTCGGCGGCACCGACCGTCCGGATCACCGAGCCGGCGCCGGACGCCGCCGTACCGACCCGGGTCGGGGTGGTCGCCCAGGTCACCGGGGACCCGCTGGCCACCGTCACCGTGGCGGCCCGGGTCTCCGGCGGCGACTGGACGCTGCTCGGCCGGGCCACCAACCACGGCTCGCCGGTGCCCTATCGGGTGTACCACGACCTGACCGGGTTGCCGGCCGGTGCCCGGATCGAGTACAAGGCGGTGGTGCGGGACAGCGCGGGACGGACCGCCACGGCCAGGTCGACCGCCACCGTGGCCACCCCGCCCCGCGCCGACACCCGGGACTGGCTGGTCGTGCACTACCAGCGGCCGGCCGGCGGGTACGCCGACTGGCGGCTGCACGCCTGGGGCGACGTCGACCCGGCGTACCAGGTCCCGTGGCCGGGTGGGCAGCCGTTCGCCGGCGAGGACCCGTACGGCCGGTTCGCCTGGGTGAAGCTCAAGCCCGGCGCCGCCTCGGTGAGCTTCCTGGTGGTGGACGCCGACGGCAGCAAGGACGTGGCCGTGGACCGGACCGTCGACGTGACCCGGACCGGGGAGGTCTGGCTCAAGCAGGGTGACCCGACGGTTCACCCGAGCCGGGAGGCGGCGACCGGCGAGCCGGACCCGCCGGCCGAGGAGGGTACCGCGGTGCTGCACTACCGCCGCGCCGACAACAACTGTCCTTCCGGCCTATGCCTTCCGGCCGGAGATCCATATGACGGCTGGGGCCTGCACGTCTGGGACGGCGCGGCGGACCCGACCGACTGGGCACAGCCGCTGCCGCCGGCCAGCCGGGACGACTTCGGGATCACCTTCCGGGTGCCGCTGGCCGCCGGGGCGACCGGGCTGAGCTACGTCATCCACCACGGCGACACCAAGGACCTCCCCGACGACCAGCGCCTCAACTTCGCCACCGCCGGACGGGAGGTGTGGCTGCTCGCCGGCACCCCGGGGCGGCTCCTCCCGGCCACCGGCGGTACGGCCGGCCCGGACCTCGACATCGGCAGACAGCGGGCGCACTGGATCGACCGGTCGACCGTGGCCCGGCCCCCGGGGGAGCCGACCGACGGACGGCGGTACGACCTGGTCAGCGCCCCGGACGGCGGGCTCGCCGTGGTGGACGGCGAGCTGGTCGGGACGTACACCTCGATCCCGTTGCGGGCGCGGCGCGACGGGCTCACCGAGGCCCAGCGGGCGAGATTCCCCCACCTGTGGCAGTACGCCGCCCTCGGCCTGGACCCGCGCGACCTGGCCCGGGTGCCGGCGGCGCTGCGCGGGCAACTCGTGCTGACCGAACGGGACCACACCGGGGCGCTGCTCGGGGCGACCGGGGTGCAGATCCCCGGCGTGCTCGACGACGTCTACCCGGCGGCGACGCAGGCCACCCTCGGCCCCACCGTCGAGCGGGGCCGGCCCGGCCTGGCGGTCTGGGCGCCGACCGCCCGCACCGTCGAGCTGGAGCTGTCCGACTCGCCGACCGCGACGCCGCGCACGGTGCCGATGCGCCGCGACGACCGGACCGGCGTCTGGTCGGTACGCGGCGAGCGGAGCTGGCTGGGGCGCTACTACCGCTACCGGGTGGACGCCTGGCAGCCGGCGGCACGGCGGATGGTGACCGCCTCGGTCACCGACCCCTACTCGGTGGCGCTGGCGGTGAACTCCACGCACAGCCGGCTGGTCGACCTGGCCGACCCGGCGCTCGCCCCGGATGGCTGGGCGGGGCTGCGCAAGCCGGCGGCCGCGCCGCCGACGCGTACCCAGATCCAGGAGGTCTCGGTCCGGGACTTCTCCATCGCCGACGCGTCGGTGCCGGCGGAACGCCGGGGGACCTACCTGGCCTTCACCGACCCGGCGAGCACCGGCATGCGGCACCTGCGGGCGCTCGGCGCGGCCGGGGTGACCCACCTGCACCTGCTGCCGGCGTTCGACTTCGCCACCATTCCGGAGCGCCGGGCCGACCAGGCCGCGCCGCCCTGCGACCTGGCCGCGCTGCCGCCGGACTCCGAGCGGCAGCAGGAGTGCGTGGGCGCGGTCGGAGACACCGACGGCTACAACTGGGGGTACGACCCGCTGCACTACACGGTGCCGGAGGGCGGGTACGCGGTCGACCCGGAGCGGCGGACGCGGGAGTTCCGGCAGATGGTGGCCGGGGTCAACGCGGCCGGGCTGCGGGTGGTGCTGGACGTGGTCTACAACCACACGTCGGCGTCGGGGGCCGACCCGAGGTCGGTGCTGGACCAGATCGTGCCCGGCTACTACCACCGGCTGCTCGACGACGGGACGGTGGCCAACTCGACCTGCTGCGCCAACACCGCCCCGGAGCACGCCATGATGGGCAAGCTGGTGGTCGACTCGATCGTCACCTGGGCGCGCACGTACAAGGTGGACGGGTTCCGGTTCGACCTGATGGGACACCACCCGAAGGCGAACATCCTGGCGGTACGGGCGGCGCTGGACCGGCTGACGCCGGCCCGGGACGGGGTGGACGGGACGTCGATCCTGCTCTACGGCGAGGGCTGGGACTTCGGCGAGGTGGCCGGCGACGCCCGGTTCACCCAGGCCACCCAGGCCAACATGGCCGGCACCGGGATCGGCACCTTCAACGACCGGCTGCGCGACGCCGTACGCGGCGGCGGGCCGTTCGACGCCAACCCCCGGGTGCAGGGCTTCGGCTCCGGGCTCTTCACCGACCCGAACGGCGACCCGGTCAACGGCACGGCCGCACAGCAGCGGAGCCGGCTGCTGCACCAGCAGGACCAGATCAAGGTCGGGCTCACCGGCAACCTCGCCGGCTACCGGTTCGTCGCGTCGTCCGGCGAGCCGGTGACCGGGGCGGACGTGGACTACAACGGCTCACCGGCCGGCTACACCGGCGCGCCGGGCGAGGCGGTGACCTATGTGGACGCCCACGACAACGAGATCCTGTACGACGCGTTGGCGTACAAGCTGCCGGTCTCGACGTCGTCGACCGACCGGGCGCGGATGCAGGTGCTCTCGCTCGGCACCGTCGTGCTGGGCCAGGGGACCGGGTTCGTCACCGCCGGCAGCGAGCGGCTCCGTTCGAAGTCGCTGGACCGCAACTCGTACAACAGCGGGGACCACTTCAACCAGATCCGCTGGGACTGCGCGGCGGGGAACGGCTTCGGCGTCGGGCTGCCCCCGGCGGTGGACAACGCCGACAAGTGGCCGTACGCCCGGCCGTTGCTAACCGACCCGAGGTTGGTGCCGGACTGCGCCGCGATCGACCTGACCGAGGCGCGCTACCGGGAGCTGCTGCGGGTCCGGGGGTCGTCGCCGGTCTTCGGGCTGGCCGATGCCGCCCAGGTGCAGCGCCGGGTGTCGTTTCCGTTGTCGGGTGCCGCCGAGACGCCCGGGGTGATCACGATGCGGCTGGACGGGACCGGGCTGGACGAGCGCTGGCGGTCGGTGACAGTGGTCTTCAACGCCACCCCGGCGGCGGCGACCCAGACCGTGGCGGGGCTGCGTGGTGCGGACGTCGGGCTGCACCCGGTGCTGCGCGAGTCGGCCGATCCGGTGCTGCGGACCGCCTCGTTCGACCGGGCCACCGGCACCTTCACCGTGCCGCCCCGCAGCATCGCGGTGTACGTCGAGGCGTACTGACCCGACCGTCATTCCGAGCGAACGGTCGCGTCACATCGGTGGGATCTCCCGGTAGCGCATCGTCCGGCCGCCGAATCGGGTGAGCGCCCCCATGGTTCCCCATATCTTGCGCATCAGGCCCGCCGCTCCGGCACCGAGCGGCGCGGCGATGATGACTTCCGCGTCGGCGATCAGCTTCGTCAGGGTCGCCGCGTCAACCGCGTGGCCCCCGTTCGCCGCCTTCACGGCAATGAGTAGTTCCCTCCGGTGATCCTGGGAGGCAACCGCCCACCATTTGACGAAGTTGTCCCTGGTCCACTCGGCGCCGGTCTGGATGCCGGCGCGCGATCCGCCGAGGTTGCGTTCGAAGCGTGATTCCCCGCCGACCCACTTGCATTCGATCTGCCAGAGTTTGAGCTTGCCCTTGCCGTCGCTCCCGACGGCGATGATGTCGATTCCGTGTCCGCGCGTGTTGTGCTGCGCACGGAACGCGTACGTGATCCCGGACATCCCGTCGACCTCGCCGCGGAGCACGCTCGCCAGCACCGTCAGTTCGAACCGGTCTCCCCAGTGCGGCGGGAGATCGCCGGAATCGATTACGGCCATGGCCGCCGTGGCCGCGGCGAGCTGCTTGTTCGGCTGACGCTGGACGCTTTTCGGGCCCATTGCACTGGGTTGTACGGAGGCCTCGGCGGGAGGCAGGTCAATCTGCAAGCCGCCCGCGCTCACCTGGAGGTCGGGCTCCGGCATCGCGTCTTCGAGTTCGTGGGCACCGATCGCGACGGCCGCTCCGGCGGCCGTCCCGGCCGCGTCCTTCAGACCCTGCGACTGCATCCTCATGCGCGCCTGCGCGGCGGCCTCCTGCGCCTCGATCGTCGCGTGCAGGTCGGCCAGCGCCTTCGCCCGATCAACGCCGCCGGCCTGCTTCATGCCGGCGTGCACACCCAGGGCGTCCAGGAACACGCCCACCGTCGCGAACGTCGCCTCCAGGAGGGCGCCGTCGACGACGCCCTTCTGGACGAAGGACAGCTCGTCGGCGATCGCGGCGGTTTCCAGGGGGCGGAGTTGGAGGTACCGGTTCCAGCTCGCGGCGGCCGTGCCCGCGCCGATACCGAGGCCGGCGCCGACCAGGAGGGCAGCCGTCAACCCTCCGGTGAACGGCGCGGCGATAAGCGCGAATGCCGAGACCATGTTCAGACCCAGCTGCGTCCAGAACTCCTCGGCCTTCTGCTTGTCGAGATCGATGTGCCCGAGTGCCGAGTAGAGCGGTTCCTGCCAGTTGACCGACGCCGTGGCCGGCGCGGCGAGCGTGTTGGTGAAGAGCTGCTCCTGGATCGGAACGAGGTCGTAGTGGGTGATGCCGGTCCCGAGTCTGGTCCTGGATTCGGCGATCGCCTCGAGCGTCTTCCCGAGGGTGCCCTCCAGCAGCGCCCGGGCCTTGCCGGCATCGGTGGCGGCGGCCAACTCCCCGACGCCTCCCTGCATGATCGAGGCGTGGACCGCCGGGTAGGCGCGCGCGTAGCTGGCGATCATCGACTGCATCTTGCTGTGGTGCGACTCCACCTCCGTCCACTGCGCCATTTCCGGCTGGTCCATTCCGGTCGGCGGGTAGCCGGGGCGCCGGAGCGGGTCGAAGAAGTCGGGCTGCCCGTACCGGCGCAGCTGCTCGGGGGGCGGCTGGGTGAGCGCCTGGTATGCCTCCGCGTCGGTCTGGGCGTCGGCCGAGAGCTTCTGCTGGAGCTCGGGAGTGTTGCGATAGCCGACCGGCACCAGCCGCAGTTCCTCGGTCAGGGCCTGGAGCTGTGTCACGACCTTGGCCGCCCTGCGTACCTCGGTCAGATGGAGATCCGCCTGTTCCGGGGACGCCGCGTCCGGTGTCCCGCCCAGATTCAGCCCGATCTCCTTGGCCGCCTGCTCTGTCAGCTTGCGGTTCTCCTCCAGGTAGATCCCGGCGGCCTTGAGGATGTCCATGCGGAATGCGGCGGTGTAGGCGGCGAAATGGTCGCTCAACGGCTTGCACTGGCTGAACGCGAGGTCCCACAGCGCCCGGTGGTTGGTGATGACCCTGCCCAGCGTCCCCTGGTTCTCGAAGCTCAGCCAGACGGCCGTGACCTGCCGCTCCGCGTCCTCGTCGACGACGGTGTCGAGCATCTCCCTGATGAGCCGGATGCGCAGACCCTCGTCCACGTCCCGGAGCCGGCTTCCGGCAGACCTGACCAGTTCCTCCGCGACGTCGTCACGGTCGGTCGTCCGGAGATTGTCGAACACCCCGTGGGCGAGCATGACGCCCTGCTGTTCGACCACCCGCGCCGCGAGGTCCTTTCCGAGCTCCGCCTCGTCGAGCACGAGCAGTGTCGTGTACTTCGAAATGAGCTCTTTCGGTGTCGGGGGCGCGGCGGGAACGTCCTCGCGCTGCACGTGCGGCAGACCGGGAGGCTCCCGACGCTGCGCCAGCATTCGGCTGACGGCCGTGTTCCCGGCCCTGGCCTGCAACCGCAGGACCGTCCGGGCGCCGACATCCGACGCATGTCCTCCGCGCGGGCGTACCGTGCCGGTCGCCTGTACGTCCCGGCCGTGGCGGGCCTGCACCGGCTCGGGCGTGTGCTCGCGTTCCACCCCACCAGATTTATCGGTTCGCCGCCCGGTCCCGGACGCCGCGCATGCACCGCCGAGGGCACGATCGGCTGCCCGTTGGGGCAGGTCCACCCGTTCGGACCGGGCGGTCGATCCACGCTGGGGGGAGTGGCGACGGAATGATCCGGTGGACCATCGCGACGCGCGGGTGGCGGAGGTCCGGTTGAGCGGTATGCCTCTCAGGCATGAATATGCCTGAGAGGCATCACCAGTCGGCGAGCGCGGCCCAGCATCGCTGGAACCCATAATTGCCGGGTGACCGACGGGCAAGCGGTGGAGTTGACGCGTGGACGCTGGCGCAGCGCCGGACGGCTCCTGAACCGACGGGCGGGAGCGCCGGCAGCGCCCCCGCCCGAGAATCCGGTAACTACTACTGGCCCGAGTCGTAGAGCGCCTTCACCTCGGTGGCGCTCAACGCCCGGTCGTACACGTGCACCTGGTCGATCGTGCCGTCCAGGTAGTCGACGGGCTTGCTGTCGAACCGGCCCCGCCCGATCACCAGGGGACCGGTGGAGGCGGTCCCGAGGCAGGCGTCGACCTGGCCGGCGAGTTCGCCGTCGACGTAGAGCCGCAGCTCGCCGGTTGCCGCGTCCCGGACGCCGGCGAGGTGGTACCACTGCCCGGCGACGGGCTCGGTGGGGGCGAGCGCCCGGACCCCGGCGAAGCTCATCGCGAACCGCCGGTTCTGGCCCGAATACTGCAGGAAGAAGGCGCTGGCCGAGGGACCGTCCTGGCTCACCACCGTCTGGAAGGCGCCGCCCACGCTGTCCAGTTTCACCCACGCCGAGGCCGAGTAGCTGGCGGTGGTGTCCAGGATGGTGCGGCCGGTGTCGACGTACTGGTCGGTGCCGTTGAACGCCAGCGCGGCGCCGCTCCGGCCGGGCGTCCAGGTCGGGCCGTTGACCAGCGTGCCGTCGTTCTCCCCGGCCGCGTCCCCGGCCGTGGTGCCGGTGTTCTCGTCCAGCGGCCAGTAGCCGACCCCGGCGAGGCCGGGCGTGCCCGGCGGCGGTTCAGGGGTGGGCTCCCCGGTGCCGTCGGCCGACCGGATGATCTCCTGATTGATCGCCCGCACCTGGTCGAAGTCCATCTTCTCGACCTGCCGGTCGTAGGTGAAGAACCCGTTGACCTCGTGCTCCACGTCGGTGATCTGGGTGTAGACACCGGCGGAGACGCCGCAGGTGTTGGCGATCCCCAGCAGCGCGCGCTGGTTCTCCACGTACCGCTGGGTCAGCGTCGCCGAGTCGGGGACCATCTCGTACGCCCCGCCCTCGCCGAACCACATGTGACCCTCGACCTCGAGCCCGATCCCGCCGTGCTCACCGTCCACCGCCACCCGGTCACCCCGGGGGATCGGCGCTGCCGGACCGAGGTACTGGTGGTGGTCGATGATGTCGCCCCGCCCCGAGTCACCCAGGGAGTCGCAGCAGTTCACCCCGCTGTGCGCGTTGACCAGCCGGCCCGGGTCCCGGGCCCGCAGCTCGTCCGCGATCCGGCCGGTCGCCTCCCGGCTCCACTCGCCCCAACCCTCGTTGAACGGTACCCAGACCACGATCGAGGTGATGTTGTCGTGCTCCGCGATCATCTCGTGCAGCTCGGACTCCCACTGCCGCTGCCACTCCACCGGTGGCCGGCCGGTCTTTGTCGAGGGCATGTCCTGCCAGACCAGCAGACCCAGCCGGTCCGCCCAGTAGTACCAGCGGGCGGGTTCCACCTTGATGTGCTTGCGGACCGTGTTGAAGCCCAGCACCTTGTGCTGCTCCAGGTCGAAGCGGAGCGCCTCGTCGGTCGGCGCGGTGTTCAGCCCGTCCGGCCAGAACCCCTGGTCCAGGGTGGACATGTGGAACAGGATCTCGCCGTTGAGGGTCAGCCGCAGCTTCCCGTCGGCGCCCTCCGCCTTGCCAATCTCCCGCATCCCGAAGTAGGAGCCCACCTCGTCGACCGGACGGCGGCCGTCGAGCAGTCGCACCCGCAGGTCGTACAGGAACGGCGTGTCCGGTGACCACAGTTTCGGCGTGCGGATCGGCAGGCTCAGCTCGGTACCGACCGCCCCGGTCACCCGACCGAGCGCCCGGCGCCCGTCGTACGCGACCGCCTCGACGGTGAGTCCCGCGGCGCCGGCGGTGGGGTTCACCCGCAGCCGCAGCGTCTTGTCGCCGAGGTCCGGCGTCATGTCCAGCGAGTCCACGGCCCCGGCGGCGGCGACCGGCTCCATCCAGACCGTCTGCCAGATGCCGGAGCTGCCCTGGTAGAAGATGCCCCGGTCGCCGACCCGACGCTGCTTGCCGACCGGTTGGAAGGTCGCGTCGGTGAGGTCCTCCGCCCAGACGATCAGCTCCTGGGCGCCGTCCGGCCGCAGCGCGTCGGTGACGTCCGCGCTGAAGCCGTCGTAGCCGCCCCGGTGCGTCGCCACCTGCTCACCGTTGACCCACACCTTCGAGTCGTAGTCGACGGCGCCGAAGTGCAACAGCAGCCGCTGGTCGCTGCCGACCTGCCAGTCCGGCGGCACGGTGAAGGTCCGGCGGTACCACATCCGGTCCTCGTGCCGCTGGATCCCGGAGAGCGCCGACTCGATGGGGTACGGCACCAGCACCCGTTCGGGCAGTTCCTCGCCCACCGGGACGGCCTCGTCGGGAGCGGCGGCGGCGAACTCCCACACGCCGTTGAGGTTCTGCCAGCGGGTCCGGGTCAACTGGGGCCGTGGGTACTCCGGGAGGGCGTTGTCCGGCGACACGTCGTCGGTCCACGGGGTGGCCAGCGGCGGTGTCCCCTTCGTCCAACCGGTGTCGGCGGGGGATGGCGGGGCGGCTCTCGCCGCGTCCGGGATCGGGATCGCGGCCAGTATGGCCACGGTGGCGAGGGCGGTGATCCGCCGACGCCGGGTGCTGGGGTGGGTGGTCATCCGAGAGCGCCCCTTCACGAGTGTGCACGGGGGAACGGCGGCTGCCGCGGTACGCGGAAGTGGACGGTCGGCCACAGCGGACGGGGGTGGGGGGATGGGCGGGTCGGCCCCGCTCACTTCCGCGTCAGATTGAACGAATTCAAACAATCTTGGACGGTGGATGTCAATAGATCCACACAGCTCAGGATCGAATTGGGCCAATGCCGAACATGTTCGAACGTTGCGCGCGGTCGGCTTCGGCGTTGGACCGGTCCGGCCCGTCCGGGCCGTACCCGTCGGACTCGCTCACCGGTGTCGGCGCAGGTCGTCGACGAAGCTGGCGATGTCGGTGAGCTTCCACCAGAGCCGGACAGCGCCAGGCCGGCGGCGGCGACGGGACGGCCGGTGGCCCGGGTGTAGGACCTCCAGCACGTCCGCCGAGTCGCCGACAACCAGCCACAGGTCCCGTTCCGCCGGTGCGATCCGCACGGTGTCCCAGTGGACGAGCCGCAGGTCGGCACGGGCCCCGGCGCCGCGCCGACCGGTCTGCCCCTCGGTGTCGTGTTCGGGTCCGCCCTATCGGTCGGACTACGCCCCCCGCCGGCCCCCGGTCGACCAGACTGGGAGGCGACGGAAGCGGAATGGGCACGGGAGGTGCAGGTCATGACGGTGGTCGCGCAACGGATCAAGGGCTTCCTGCGGAGTCCGCAGGGGCGGAGCCTGATGGACCGGGTCCGGCGAGAGGCGAGGAAGCCGAGCGCCCGGCAGAAGCTGCGTCAGCTCATGCAGCGGGCGCGGGGCGGTTCCGACCGGCGCCGCTGACGGTACGTACCCGGGCGGGCCCCCGGCAGGGGAGCCGTTCATGAACGGTGTCGGGCGCCCATCCGGGCAAGATCGGCATGGAACGGAACGGACCGGGGATGCCGGGAACACATAGCGAAGGGACGAGGCATGTCCGCATCAGACCAACCGATCCCTGAACGGGGTACGGCCGGCTATCCGCGCCGCGGCGAAGGCGGCGCGACAGCGGGGAAAACGAGTACGGCAGCGACGTTTGCACTGGTCTTCGGCGTTTCCGCCCTGATCTGCTCGCTGACCGTACTCCTGTCGGCCGCCGGCTTCATCCTTGGCATCATCGGTATCATCCTCGGCGTTGTCGGGCTGAGGATGGCCCGCCGGCCCGGAGTCACCGGCCGGGGAGTCGCGATCGGCGGCCTGGTCTGCAGCATCCTGGCGGTACTGATCGCGATCGCCTTCGCGGCGGGGGTCAGCACGTTCCTCAACGACAGGGCCGCGGTGGACCGCCTGGAGCGCCAGGTCGAACAGTTGCGCGACGATCTACCCAGCTGACAACCCACGCCGATCGCACCGCCCCGACCTCGTCCGGCGGGTCTGCCCGGCGGACATGGTCGGGACGGTCGGCAGACCGGCCGGTCTCGCTCAGCCGTCAGCCGTCGGCCGGTGACCGGGTGGACGGGGCGCCGGCTGACGTCGGCGGTGGCGCGGGGGAGCCGGATGCGCCGGGCGGCGGCGGTGTGGCCGGGCCCGGCAGCGGCGTCGGGAAATTGAGGCCGGGCGGTGGCGGTGCCGGGTATCCGGGCGGCCCGACCGGCGGTGCCGGGTATCCGGGCGGCGGCGGTGCCGGGTATCCGGGCGGCGGTGCGGGGTATCCGGCCGGTGCGCGCGGCACGGACGGCGCGGCCGTGGCGCGCCGTCGACGGAGCACCACGAAGACGATCACCAGCGCGGCGACGAGCAGCAGCAGCAACAACACCCCGGCGATAACCAGCCCGATGCGGAGCAACGGGAAGCCGTTGTCGACCAGGTCGTCGGCGAGCGGACCCCCGTTGTCCCGGGGTGGCCCCGGATCACCGGCGGGATTCTGCTGCACCGCGGCGACGTCCGCGGTGAGCGCGGACAGCGGGTCGACGATGCCCCGGCCGTACCGGCCACCCTCCGTGCCACCGACCGCTGTGGCGGTGCCGAGGAGGCGGTTCACCACCGAGGCCGCGTTCAGATCCGGGTACCGGGCGCGGACCAGGGCGGCCAACCCGGCGACGAAACCGGTCGCCGGGCCGTCCAGGATGCTCACCCCGTAACCGTCCGGGTCGGCGGGATCCGTGCCGGTGGCGGTGGCGCTGGCGGTGGCGACCATGAGCTGGCTGCCCGGCGCGGTCACCAGCGCCCGGCCGGTGTCCCGCCGGTCACCGTCGATGGAGAGCTCCCCGACGGTGAGCACCCCGGAGGTCTCGGGAAAGTCGTCGGCCGCGCCGCCGATCACCACGACGTCCCGGCTCACCGCGTACCGGACACCGTCCACTCCCGCGTCGTCCAACTGACCGGACGGCAGGACGATGATCTTCGCGCCGTGGTCGGTGAGCCAGCGCAGACCGGTCGCTACGTGCCTGCCGGTCAGCACGGAGCCGCGCAGTGCCAGCACCTTCGCCTCCGGGGCGACACCGAGCAGGCCCGAGCCGCCCTTGGCCACCGCCACCCCGGCGACGCCGGTGTAGCCGCGCAGGTCGTTCTCCGTGAACCGCGCCTGCTCCGGTGGCATCGCCCCCGTCCGCACCCGGCCGCGACTGTCCTGCCAGGCCGGCTGCTCGACCTGCCCCCGCAGGTCGGGGTGGTCGGCGTCGATCCCGCTGGTGAGCATCCCGATGCGCACCCCGGCGCCCCGGCTGATCCGGTGGGCCTCCGGCACCCGCAGCGCGTCGAGGTACCACTGGAAGTCCCGCGCCGACCAGGCGGCGGCCGGGTCGGCGGCAGCGGCCGCCACCGGGGCGGCGGCCGGGAGCTCCACCGGGGTGGCGGTGAGCGCGGCGGCGGCGTTGACCTGCCCCCAGCCCTTCGTGAGGTCCCGCCGGACCGCGCCGGTCGACGACGTGGTGCGGAGCCGCCGGATCACCTCCGCCACGGGCAGGTCCGGAAACTTCGCCCGGACCAGCGCGGCGACTCCGGCGACCAGCGCGCTGGCGTACTGCGGGCCGGAGTAGGTGGCGTGGAAGTCCTCGTCCAGCTCGGATATCCGCATCGCGGAGACCACCTTCTCGCCGGGCGCCACCACGTCCAGGTCCAGGCTCCCGCCGTCGCCGATCGCGTCCCGCTCACCGTCCCGGTCGGTGGCGCCGACCGACACCACGCCCGGCAGCTCCGCCAGCGACGAGGTCATCGCCAGCGGCCCGTTGGTGGGGGCGACCACCAGCACGTCGGCCGCCACCGCCGCCCGTACCGCCCGGCGGAGGTCGTTGGTGACGTCCGATCCGGTGTACGACAGCGCGATGACCTTCGCACGGCGGGCCACGGCGAGGTCGATGCCCCGGGCCACCGCCGCCGGTGCACTGTCGTACCCCCTGGCGCCGATCCGTACCGGCAGGATCTTCGCCTGCGGGGCGACGCCGAGCAGCCCGGTACGGCCGTTGCCGCGCCCGGCGATCAGGGCCGCCGTCGCGGTGCCCCACTCCTCCCGCTCGCCGTGACCCGGATCGCCCTTGACGGTGGCGTCCACCTCGGCCAGCAGCGCACCACGCAGGTCCCGGTGCGGTGCGATGTCCCCGTCCAGCAGCGCCACCGTGACGCCGGCGCCGCGGCTGATCCGGTGCGCCTGGTCGAGCCCGAGCAGCGCCTGGTGCCAGGCGTCGCCGGGGCGTTCGAGGTCCGCGTACGCCACCGGGGCCGCGACCAGCGACGACCCCGCCGCCAGGGCGCACGCGGCGACGACTGCCGCCGTCCGCCGGACGCGTGGCCTCCGCGCCGCTGCGCGGCCACCCGGCACCGTCGATTTCGCAACCCTCATCCGGTCGCCTCCCCCGTGATCGACCGCCGATCCTACGCAACGGGGGCTCGTCGCCGGGGTCCCGATCGGCACGCCCCGGACCCGGGCGCTTCTCGTGCCGCCGGCCCCCGACGGCATGATCCGGTCGGCGGACCGCGTCGGGTGCGTGTCCACCTAGGATCGTCGAATGCCCGACAGCTTCGATCTTGTACGCGGCCTCGGCGAGCTGCCCGACCGGGCCGCCGCGTGGCGGTTCATCCGCGACTTCGCGGTGCACTGGTCCACCCCCGTCCTCGACACCGACGGGGTCGGCGAGGCGGAACTCGACGCCGCCGAGGCCCGACTCGGGGTGCGGCTGCCGGCCGCGGTCCGCGAGGCGTACCGGCTGTTCGGCCGGCGTGCCGACCTGACCAGTGAGAACGGCCTCCTCTACGCACCGGACGAGCTGGAGTACGACGCCGCCGACCAGATCCTGGTGTTCCGCGCCGCGCACCAGGGCGTCGCCTTCACCGGTGTGTCCCTGGCGGATCCGACGGAGCCGGACCCGCCGACGCGCACGTATACCCCGATGCTGGACCCGGAGCACGAGGGGTGGACGCCCTTCCTCGACCGCTTCTCGCTCACCTGCGTGGAGCTGGTGCTGTGGGAGAGCGTCGAGGGGGGCGGGGCGATGAGCGACGGCCGGGACCAGGAGGCCGGCGAGCCGGCGGCGCTGGTCGCCGGGCTGACCCGACTACCCTTTCCGCGCTATCCGGACGAGCACGGCCCCAGCCGCTGGTACGCGAACTCGGAGATCCTGCTGCATGACGACGGTGCCTGGGTGGGGATTCGGGCCCGGACGCGCGAGGCGCTGGACGAGTTCCGGCGCGCGCATCCGGGCCACTGGGTCGACGACCCCGCCGGTGGGCCGGTGACCGTCGGGCCGGACGCGGCGTCCTGACCGCCCGGCCGGGGCGGGCACCTGATCCCCGGTGCGGTTCGCCGGCGGCCACCGGTCACCCGGCGGCCGCCGACGGACGGCCCACCCCGGTCAGCCGGTGGTCCGGATCTTCAGCAGGTCGACCCGGCCGAACAGATCCAACTCGACGTCGCGGACCCGCTCGGAGTGCCCGAAGTTGTTCTGGCCGAACCGGAGCGGGATCACCGGCATGTCCCGGACCAGGATCTCCTCGGCCTGCTGGTACTTCTTGATCGCCTCCGCCTGGTTGGGTGCCCGCACCCCCTCCCGCACCAGCCGGTCGAAGTCGGGGTTGCGGTAGCCGTAGTAGTTGGACGAGCCGTCGGTGCCGTAGAGCGGACCCAGGTAGTTCTGCATCGACGGGTAGTCCATCGTCCAGGCCATCCGGAACATGCCGACCGGGGTCCGCCGCTCCACCTTCTCCAGCAGGTCGGCGAACTTGGACTCGGGGGTCGCGACGCACTCCACCCCGAGGTTGGTCCGGAGCTGGTTGCAGGTGGCCTCGATCCAGGCCTGGTGACCGCCGTCGCCGTTGTACGAGATCTGGAGTCGCGCAGACCCGCCCGCGGCCTGGTACGCGGCCCTGGCCCTGGCCGGATCGAACTGGCACGCCTCGCCGCAGGTGTCCGGCCGGGCGCCGGCCACCACCGGTGACACGAAGGCCCGGGCGGAGGTCTGCGAGTCCTTGAAGACACTCTTGACGATCTCGTCCCGGTCGATCGCCATCGAGATCGCCTTGCGCACCTCCGGCTTGGCGAACTCCGGCTGGTACGTCGGGAACGCCAGGAACTGGAACGAGGAGAAGGGGCTCTTCTTGAAACGGTCGCCGAGGTCGGCCGGCGCGTTGCTGAGGTTCTCGGTCGGCACCGTCGGCACCACGTCGACGTTGCCGGCGACCAGGTCCGCGTACTGGGTGGGCAACTGCTGGTAGATGCCGAACCGGACGCCCCGGACCTTCGGCTTGTCGCCCGGGTAGGCGTCGTAGCGCTCGACCTCGATCTTCGAGTCGTGCTCCCAGGTGCCCTTCATCTTGAACGGGCCGTTGCCGATCGGGGCCTGTTCGAAGTCCTCCTTCAGGACGCCGTCGGAGGACCAGGCGGCGTTCGGCAGCGGGGAGAAGACGTGGTAGCCGAGCACCGACTCGAACTCGGCGAACGGCCCGGCGAGGGTGATGGTGAAGGTCTGGTTGTCGACCTTCCGCAGGCCGGTCAGCTTCCGGGCCTTCGGGGTCGGCGCCTTCTGCGGCCCCTCGCCGTCCGGGTCCTCCGACTGCATGTCGTCGTAGCCCTGGATCTGCTCGAAGAAGTACCCACCGCCGTTGCCGTTGGGCCCGTACGCGGCGTGGTTCCAGGCGTTGAGGTAGCTGTCGGCGACGACCGGTTCGCCGTTGTGGAAGGTGAACCCGTCCTTGAGTTTCACGGTCCAGACCCGGTTGTCGGCGGACTCGATCGACTCGGCCGCCACCTCGTACGGCCTCTTGTCCGCGTCGAACTCCACCAGCGGGGTGTACAGCGCGGCGAGCACCTGGGCCCCGGCGCTCTCGGTGGCGTTCGAGGGGACGAGGTGCCGCGGCTCCGCGATGCCGATCCGGACGACGTCGCCGCCGTCCGTGGTGCCGCTGTCCCCGCTGCCGCCACCGCACGCCGTGGCGCCGAGGGCGGCGGCCAGCGCCGCCGCCGTCCAGACCACACGTCTGCGCACCCGCATGGAGCCTCCTGTCGAGAAGTCGTGCTGGCCGACGGATACCAGCCGATCCCCAACAGTTAGGAGCCGATCCGGGTCGACCGGCAATGCTTTTGACTGGGCCCAAACCGTCCGTTGGGGCGACAACTGGGCGGGCCGGCGAGGGCGTTTCGTGATCAGACAACGGCCTCGGGAGGTGGGTGGTGATCCGGATCTGGCTCGGCGCGGAGGACATCGCCCGTACCCGGATCGCGCCGGCTCCGCTGCCGCTGCACGAGGTCTTCATCAGCCTCTCCGGTGCGCGGCCCTCCGGGGTCCCCGCGCCGGCGGCCGGCCCGGAACTGGGCCGTTGGCTGCGTGAGCTGCACCGGCCGGCCGGCGGCGCCCCGTCACCGGCCGCGGTGACCGGCGCCGCCCGGCAGCCGGCCAACCTGCTCGCCCCGCTGCCGGTGGACCGTGGCCTGGACGGGGCGCTGGCGCGGCTGCTCGACGCCTCCGTGGGCCGGGCCGCGACCCTGGTGGCGGCCCTGCGGGGGTACCACGACCGGTGCGTTGCGGCCGAGTTGGCGGCGTGGGAGCCGCTGGTCCGGCTGGACGTGGGGGAGCGCGGCCGCGCGTTGGCCACCGGCGGGGTGGAGGCGCTGCTGGCCATGCTCGACCCGTGGGCCGACTGGCGCAACCCGGTGCTGACCGTGGCGTCCGGCGTCGAACTCGACCTGCGGCCGGAGGGCAGCGGGCTGCTGCTGGTGCCGTCGGTCTTCGCCCGGCAGGTCTGGGTGGGTGGGCGGCCGGAGTCCGCCGTCGTGGTCTATCCCGTCCGCCGGCCGAGGCCCGTCGGGCACCGGCCGGTTCCGGCGTACGCGCACCGGGGCGGCCCGGCCACCGGTGATCCGTTGACCGCGCTGCTCGGCCGGTCCCGGGCGGCGGTGCTGCGGGCGGCCCGGGCGGGGGCGAACACCACCGACCTGGCCCGCCGGGCCGGGATCAGCACCCCGTCGGCCTCACAGCATGCCAGCGTGCTGCGGGACGCCGGGCTGCTCCGGACCACCCGGCACGGCAAGGCGGCCCATCACACCCTGACGCCGCTGGCCCGCGCGTTGCTGACCAACGACGACGTCCGGGACCGGTCGTGAAGCCGTCGCGGCGATCCGGTCAGCGGAGGTCCCGGTAGTGGTCCGGTCGGGTCAGCCGGGCAGCCGGGGGCCGGCGGCGCGCTGGGTGTCCAGCCAGGCCTCGACCTCGTCGGCGGTGCGGGGCAGCCCCGCCGACAGGTTGACGGCCCCGTCCGCGGTGACCAGTACGTCGTCCTCGATCCGGATCCCGATGCCGCGCAGCTCCTCGGGGACCAGGTCGTCCTCGGGCTGGAAGTAGAGCCCCGGCTCGACGGTGAGCACGTAGCCCTCGCCGAGTTCGCCGTCGCGGTAGCGCTCCTTGCGGGCCAGCGAGCAGTCGTGCACGTCGATCCCGAGCATGTGCCCGAAGCCGTGCAGGGTCCAGCGGCGGTAGACCATCGACTCCTCGTCCATCGCCTCCTCCACGCTGACCGGCAGCAGGCCAAGATCGGCGAGGCCCTCGGCGAGCACCCGCATGCAGGTGCGGTGCACCTCCTTGAAGGCCACCCCGGGGCGGATGAACTCGATCCCGGCCTGCTGCGAGGCGTACACGATGTCGTAGACCTGGCGTTGCAGCGGGCTGAAGGTGCCGGAGACCGGCAGCACCCGGGTGACGTCGGCGGTGTAGAGGTTGCGCCCCTCCACGCCCATGTCCATCAGCAGCAGGTCACCCGGGCGGGTGATGCCGGTGTTGCGGACCCAGTGCAGGATCGTCGCGTGCTCCCCGGAGCCGACGATCGAGCCGTAGCCCACGTCGTTGCCGTCGTGCCGGGCACGGAGCCCGAAGACCCCCTCCAGCAGCCGCTCCGAGACCGGCCGGTCGGCCGGCAGCACCCGGGCCACGTCCTCGAAGCCGCGTACGGTCGCGTCGATCGCGTCCTGGAGCTGCGCGATCTCCCACTCGTCCTTGACGAGCTTCAGCTCGGCGATCAGTGCGCCGAGCTCGCGGTCCCGGCCCAGCGGCGGTGCCGCCTCCTGGTCGCCGCCGGTCCGGGCCGGCTCGTACGGGCGCACCGCCGCGTCCACCGACGGGTCCAGCCCGCGCAGCACCCGGGTACGCCCCGGCGGGCAGTCGGCCAGCGCGGCCGGCAGCTCGGTCAGCGGCGCCGTCTCCACACCGAGCTCGGTCGACTTCTCGGTCAACGTGTGCCGGCGACCGACCCAGAGCTCACCGTCGCGGCTGCGGAAGAACTCGTCGTTCTCCCGGGAGGAGCGGGGCCGCATGTAGAGCACGGCGTCGTGGCCGGCGCCGTTCGGGCGGAGCACCAGCACGCTGTCCGGGTCGTGGTCACCGGTCAGGTAGACGAAGTCGCTGCCGGGCCGGAAGGGGTAGCCGGTGTCGTTGGCGCGCACCTTCTCGGGGCCGGTGGGGATCACCAGCGTCTCGCCGGGGAACGCCGAGGAGACGGCGGCGCGCCGCTTGGCGTGGTTGGGCACCTCCGGCCGGGGGCCGACCGGAAGGGCGCTGTCCCGCCAACCCTGCCGCATGAAGGTCAGGAACTTCTCCGGGAAGTCGGGGTCGTGCGACTCGGTCCGCGCCGGTTCCGCCGTGACCTCGTCCCGCTCCTGCGACATCGCCGCTCCTCCCGCTCCTGGCTGTTCCGACCGTACCTCGCCGGGGGCCGCCGACACGACCTCCGGGCAGGCCTGCGACGGTACCGTGCCAGCGGCGGCGGTGCTGTCGCGGCGGTGCCGGCACGCGGGGCAGGCCCGCGTGGAAAGATGACCGCCATGTGCGGACTCCTGGCCTTTTTCAGCGCGCACGGCAACGCCGGCGCGCATCGAGACGCTCTGGCCGGCGCGTTGGAATGCCTGCACCACCGAGGGCCGGACGAGACCGGCGTCGAAGTGATCGGTACCCCGGACGGGTACGCCGACGCCGTCTTCGCCCACAAGCGGTTGTCGATCATCGACGTGGCGCTCAGCCACGAGCCGCTGCCGTACGCGGGTGGCCGCTACCTGTTGACCTTCAACGGCGAGATCTACAACTACATCGAGCTGCGCGAGGAGTTGGCCCGCACCTACGGGGCGCAGTTCGCGACCCAGGGCGACGGCGAGGTGATCGTCGCCGGCTTCCACTACTGGGGCGAGCAGGTGCTCACCCGGCTGCGCGGGATGTTCTCCTTCGTGATCTGGGACCGGCAGGAGCGGCGGGCCTTCGGCGCCCGGGACTACTTCGGGATCAAGCCGCTGCACTACCTCCAGACCCGCGACGGGGTCTACCTGGCGTCGGAGAAGAAGGCGCTGCTGCCGTTCGCGCCCTCGGCGCACGCCGGCGACGCGGGGGTGGACACCGCGAGCCTCTCCCACTACCTCACCCTGCAGTACGTCCCGGAGCCCGGCACCCTGCACCAGGGGATCAAGCGGATCGGGTCGGGGGAGTACCTGACCTGGTCGCCGGGCGGTCAGATCGAGGTGCGCCGCTGGTACCGGCCGGTGTTCCGGCCCGCCCCGGTCAGCGACGAGCAGAAGCTCTACCACAGCATCCGGGAGACGCTGCGGGAGAGCGTACGGATGCACATGCGCGCCGACGTGCCGGTCGGGGCGTTCCTGTCCAGCGGCATCGACTCGACCGCCGTGGTGGCGCTGGCCCGGGAGTTCAACCCGAACATCCTGACCTTCACGGTCGGCTACGACGTACCCGGCTACTCCGAGATCGAGGTGGCCCAGGAGTCGGCCCGGCACCTGGAGGTCACCACCATCCCGACGAAGATCGGGCCGCAGGACATGATCGAGGCGCTGCCCAAGATCGTGTGGCACCTGGACGACCCGGTGGCCGACCCGGCCCTGGTGCCGCTCTACTTCGTCGCCAAGAAGGCCGCCGAGCACGTCACGGTGGTGCTCTCCGGTGAGGGCGCGGACGAGTTCTTCGGCGGCTACACGATCTACCGGGAGCCGCTCTCGCTCGGCGCGGTCAACGGGCTGCCCGGCGGCGTGCAGAAGGGCCTGCGCGCGGTCTCCAAGGCGATCCCGCAGGGGGTCAAGGGCAAGAGCTTCCTGGAGCGCGGCACCACCCCGATCGAGGAGCGCTACTACGGCAACGCGCGGATGTTCACCGAGGAGGAGAAGCAGCAGCTGCTGCGCCGCTACGACCCCTCGGTGCGCTACACCGACGTCACCGCGCCGATCTACGCCGAGTGCACCGAGCTGGACGACGTCACCAAGATGCAGTACGTCGACCTCTACACCTGGCTGCGCGGCGACATCCTGGTGAAGGCCGACCGGATCTCCATGGCGCACTCGCTGGAGGTGCGGGTGCCGTTCCTGGACCGGGAGGTCTTCGAGATCGCCGCCGGGATCCCGGTGGACCTGAAGCTGCCGCCGCGCTCCGACGCCACCAAGTACGCGATGCGGCAGGCGTTGCAGGGCGTGGTGCCGCCGGCCATCGTCAACCGGCGCAAGCTGGGCTTCCCGACCCCGACCCGGGTCTGGCTGCGCGGCGAGATGTACGAGTGGGCCCGGCACATCTTCTCCATCTCCGGCGCCGGGGAGCTGCTGGACCTGTCGTACGCGATGCGGCTGCTGGAGGAGCACAAGCGGGAGGAGGCCGACCACTCCCGCAAGGTCTGGACGGTGCTGATCTTCTGCATCTGGCACGCGATCTTCGTCGCCCGCACGCTCGACCCGGGCATCCAGCGCAACCAGTCGGCCCTGCTCACCAAGCCCGTCGTCGGCTCGATGGTCTACTGAAGTGTAAGGAAGGGCCCCTTCTTATCGCTTTTTGTATAGGAAGGGCCCCCTCCTAACACCCGCGGACGGGCCCGGCGCCGGGCGGCGCCGGGCCCGTCGTGCGCGGTGAGGGCTACGAACTGGTGCAGGTCAGCGCCGGTACCGCGTTGGTGCCGGTGGCGCTGCCGGTGAAGCCGAACGTGGCGCTCGCCCCGGGGGCCAGGTTTCCGTTGTGGCCGGAACTGCGGACCGTCACCGAGCTTCCGCTCTGGGTGAAGGAGGCGTTCCACAGGCTGCCGATCGTCTGGCCGTTGGCCCAGGTCCACTGGGTGGTCCAGCCGCTCAGCGCGGAGGTCCCGGAGTTAGTGACCGTCACCTCGGCCTGGAAGCCACCGCTCCAGTTACCGGTGAGCCGGTACGCGGCGGCGCAGCCGGCCGAGCCGCCCGGCGGGGTCGTCGGCGGGTTGCCCGGCGGCGTGGTGGGCGGGTTTCCCGGGTTGGCACCCGAGCCGATCCCGGTCACCTCGCCGTTGCCGCCGTCGAAGACCACGTCGGAGCAGCCGAAGAAGTTCTCCTGGCTGTCCGAGCGGACCCACCGGGAGTAGATGATGTGCTTCCCGCTCTTGCCGGTGGGCAGCCGGCCGCTGAAGTAGTAGTGGCCCTCCTCGCTGCCGACCGCGCCGCTCTGCGGCGGGTTGGTGACGGTCAGGAACGGCTCTTCCAGGTCGCTCCAGGCCAGCGCCCGGGTCGGGCTCCAACTGTCCTTCGTCACGTAGAAGTAGAACGTGCCGGGGTGGTGGGCCCAGTTGCTGTACTTGAAGCTGAAGTTCCCGCCGGCGGTCAGGTGGGTCAACGGCCAGTCGTTGCGGGCCAGGTTGAAGCCGCTGAAGCTGCTGTTGCCGCCGCTGCAGAGCTGGCCGTCCGGCACGAAACCGGTGGTCCGGCCGCCCGCGTCCGAGCGGAGCACGCTGAACCAGTTGTACAGCGTGTTGGCGCCGCTCTGAGCGACGGCCGCCGCGCAGGCCGGGTTCTGCGGGATGATCTGCCCGGTCGGGCTCTTCCCGTCCTTGTAGCAGAGGAAGGTACGGCTGCCCGGCGCCATGGCGGCGCCGTGCGCGGCGGCGGGAGCGGAAGTGACCACCGTGATGGCACCGGCGGCGAGCGCGGCCGCGGCGCCGAGCACCGCGATCCTGCGAAGACGTTTCACCGAGGTTCTCCTTAGTGGGGCGGTGCCGCAGCGGAACTTCCCGACGCTGCGGAGAGGGTGCGAAGAGGCTGCGGTGGGCCCGCGAGTACGGGCGCCGCAGCCGGAGGATGGTCGCGAGATCGGAGGTCCGCCCTCAACGGGGGTGGTGGGCTGGAAGCGGTGGAGGGCAGCCGGCGACCCGGTGCACAGTCCGATCACGGATGTGTGCCCCACGCGTGACCCTGCCGGCACCCGGCACAGCGCGTCAGCCCCCGCGCTGGCTCGGTACCGTTATCGCACCACGGATCAGGGGCGCGCGCAATAGGCGAAGCTCGATGTCAGGGTACCTGTCTCCGGTGACGCCCGGACCGGGCATGCTGGCGGCATGGGATACGCGGTGGTGCTCGGCGAGGCACTGGTCGACCTGCTGGACGGCGAGTGCGCGGGGGAACGGGTCTACCGGCAGGCGGTCGGCGGTGCGCCGCTCAACGTCGCCGTGGGTGCGGCCCGGCTCGGCGCGACGGTGGAGTTCGTCGGGTCGCTCGGCGACGACGTCCTCGCCGGCCGGATCCGCGAACTGCTCACCACCAGCGGGGTGGGCCAGCGCGCGGTGCTGACGACCGGGGCGCCGACCACCCTCGGGGTGGTCACCTTCGCCGGGGCCGAGCCGGACTTCCGGTTCTACGGGACGCCGCCGTCCTACGGGCTGCTCGGTCCCGACGATCTCGACGTACCCCTGATCGAGGGTGCGGCCGTGCTCTATGCCGGCTCGATCGCGCTGCTCTGCCCGCCGGTGCTCGCCGCCACCCGCCGAGCCTGGGCGCTGGCCACCGGTCGGCGGGTCTTCGACCCCAACGTACGGCCCCGGCTGCTGGCCGATGCCGCCGCGCGGGTCGAGCTGCGGGAGGTGGTGGCCGAGTTCGCCGCCTCCGCCGACCTGGTGAAGCTGAGCACCGCCGACGCGGAGGTGCTCTACGGCGACGGGTCGCCCGAGGCGGCGGCGGGACGCCTGCGCGACCTGGGCGCCAGTACGGTCGTGGTGACCTGCGGGGCGCGCGGGGCGCTGGTCGCGGCGGGGACGGACGGGGATCCGGTGTCGGTCCCCGCGCCGGCGGTCGAGGCGGTCGACGCGACCGGGGCGGGGGACTCGGTGATGGCGGCGCTCATCGCCGACCTGCTCGCCGACGGCCCGCCGGCCGACCTGGAAGGCTGGCGCCAGCGGGTCGGCTTCGCGGTCCGGGTGGCCGGGCTGGTCTGCGAGTCGCGCGGCGGCGCGGTCGCGATGCCCACCCGCGCCGACGTGGCCCGCCGCTTCCCCACCTGAGCCCGCCGCCTCCGGCGGGCGCCGCCGGCCGCCCCCGACCGTAGCCCGCCGCCTCCGCCGGCCGCTCCCCGACCGGAGCCCGCCGCCGGGGCGCCGCCAGCCCGCCGCCGGCCGGAGCCCGCCGCTACCGTGCCGGTCCGGCGGTCACCGGTCGCTCACACGCCGTTGGTCAGCTCGGCGTACCCGCGCTGCACGGCGGTCAGCGCCGCCTCCGGGGTGAACGGGGCGCACTCGGCGACCCGCTCGACCAGCGACCTGTTCCGGTGCCCGTCCCGGATCAGCCACCCGAGCGTGACCAGCGACTCGTGCTGGGCACGGACGAAGTCGGGCCCGACCACCGAGCCGTGCCCCGGTACCACCGCGGTGTCCGGGGTGATCAGGCGCAGCATCTGGTCCAGCGTCTCCGCCCACTCCAGCGGGTAGCCGTCGTCGAAGGCCAGCGGCCCGCTCTCCTCGACCAGGTCACCGACGACCAGCACCTGGGCGTCGGGCACGTGCACCACCAGGTCGCCGTCGGTGTGCCCCCGCCCGAGGTGGCGCAGCGTCACCGGTCGCCCGCCAAGGTCCAGGATGGTTTCCCGCTGTACCACGTGGGTGGGCGCCAGCAGCGGCGTCCGGGCCAGTTCGGCGGCCAGTTCGGGGGCGCTGGGCAGCATCTCCTCGTACGCCTGCCGGCGCACCAGCTGGGGACGCTCCCGCAGCAGCGCGACGGCCGCCTCGTGCGCGTAGACCGGCCGGGGCGGGTCGCCGGCGATCGTGGCGTTGCCGAAGCAGTGGTCGAAGTGGTGGTGGGTGTTGACCACGGTCAACGGGGCCGGGGTGACCGCCCGGGCGGCGGCGACCAGCTCGGCGGCCTGACCGGCGGTGGAGAGGGTGTCCACCACCAGCGCCTCGCCGTCGCCGACCACGAGGGTCACGTTGACGTCGAGCATCGGCTGCCGGAGCAGGTACACCCGGTCGGCGATCTCGGTGAAGACGGTGCTCATGACGGCCGCAGGGCCCGTTCCACGAAGCGGTGCCGGTCGACCAGGGCCCGCTCGACCCGGCCGTCCGCGATCGTGGTCGTCCCCTCGGTCACGGTCACCTCGAAGAGCAGCCGCCGTCCGTCGACCTTGGCCAGCCGGGCCTGGGCCACGACCGTCCGGCCGACCGGGGTCGGCACCCGGTGGTCCAGCTCCACCCGTCGCCCGACGGTGGTCATCCCGGCCGGCAGCACGGTCGCGGTCGCCGCCACGGTCGCCGCCTCGGCGAGGGCGAGAACCCGGGGCGTACCCAGCACCGGTACGTCACCCGAGCCGACCGCCTGCGCCGTGTCCGCCTCGGTGACGACCAGCTCGACCTGGTTGGTCAGGCCGGGGGAGAAGCCGGCCTCGGACCGCCGCTCCTCGGGTGACTCCTGCCGCACCGGCTGCTCCTGTTCCACGCGTCGTCGCCGTCCCGTGGGCCGTTCGTGCCCCACGGGTGGGTACTGCTCCATGCCGCAGAGCCTAGGCGGTCGGGACCGCGCCGCACGTCTGACGCACCCGGCCGCTGGCCTGGTGATTCTCCCGCTGGTCGGCGGGCGGCCGCCGTGCTGGCCGCTGGCGACCCGCCCGGTCGAGCACCAGGACGGCCGGGGCGGGCTCGGCCGACCCTGCGGCCCGCCGCGCCGCCTCAGGGCTAGCCATGATGTGCCCACCGGTCGCCGTCCGTCAGGCTGGCGTGAGCACGGCACCATGGGCGGGCAACCACCTCAGCTGGCCGGTCCAGGTACCGGCACGCATCCAGGAGCACCGGACGAACACGGGATTCATCGCCTCAGACAAGGAGCGGTCATGCATCCAGATGGCGAATGGGAGCCGGAGCGGGCGGCATCACCGGTGACCCGCGGCGACGACGGCTGGTACCGCCCGGACAATCTGCTCGTCGACGTCGGGTTGGTGCCCGAACTGCCGGATCTGCTGGCCGGGCTCGGGGTCTCGGCCGAACCGCACGTCTACGGCCGGAACGACGACTGGCGGGGCCGGTCCCGCGGTCCCGTCTACGAGAACCTCAACGGGCGGCTGGCCGCGCAGGGGCTGCCCACCCGGCTCTGGGTGGTCAACGAGCGCCGCGCCGAGCTGCACCAGATCGTCCGGGAGCTGCGGGCGCGCGGTGCCGGCGTACACCTGAACCACGTCTTCTTCGGCGAGGACATCTATCACGGTGGCCCGGACGGTCCACCGGCGGCGGAGCCCGGCCCGGCGATCGCGGCGACGTCCAGCGCGCCGGCCAACGGTCGGGCGCACCTGGCCGTGCTCGACACCCCGATGCCGGAGAACTGGGCGAGCCTGCACACGTGGCTCGCGTCGGAGATCGTCTACCGGCACCCGGTGAACACCAGCATCGGCAGCCCGGTCGACGAGAACGGGGACGACAAGCTCGACGCCCAGGCCGGCCACGGGCTGTTCATCTGCGGGCTGGTCAGTCGGGTCGCCCGGGGCGTGGGCAAGGAGGTCGGCGCGGTACTGCACGCGACCGGCGAGGGCGAGGAGGCCCTCATCGCGGCCACCCTCGCCGAGACCCGGGCCCCGGTGGTCAATCTCTCCCTCGGTGGCTACACCGACGGGGACGAGACGCCGACCACCCTGGCCAGTGCGGTACGGCGGGTGCTCCGTGCCGGCCGGGTGGTGGTCGCCGCGGCGGGCAACACCGGCCGGCGGCCGGAGTACGCCGGCCGGAAGTTCTGGCCGGCCGCCCTCGACGGGGTGATCGCCGTCGGCGCGTGCGACACCACCGGCGGCGCGCCCGAGCCGGCGGACTTCAGCGCCCGGGAACCCTGGGTGAACGTCCACGCCCCGGGCCGGGACGTGGTCAGCTACTACCTCGACACCTGGCCGGACACCCAGGGGCGCCGGTTCACCGGCGCGGCCCGGTGGAGCGGTACCTCGTTCGCGGCGCCACTGGTCGCCGCCGAGATCGCCCGCCGGGTGGCCAGCGCCGGGGAGGGGGTGCGGCCGGCCGACCTCGCCGCCGCGTTCCTGGACGAACTGCCGTATCCGCACTGGGCCCCGAACGGGCCCGCCCGGCTGTTCGTTCCGAAGAACCCGGACGGCACCGGTGCGGCCCTCGACCTCACCCGGTGGCCGTCGGCGCGGCTCGCCGGGCGCTGAGTGGACGGACGGTGCGGCGGCCCGCCCGGGAACGGGCGGGCCGGTGGCCACCCCGGCAGGGGTGGCCACCGGAACTCACCGCGCGGCCGACTCCGCCGTGCCGCGCAGATAGGCCAGCGCGGCCAGCACTCGCCGGTGAGTGTCGGGCGCGGGGGCGAGGTCGAGCCGGGTGAAGATGTTGCGTACGTGTGCCTCGACGGTCTTCGGCGCCAGGTAGAGGATCTCGCAGATGGCCTGGTTGGACAGTCCCTCGGCGATCAGCGCCAGCACCTCGCGTTCCCGGACGCTCAGGCTCGCGAGCGGGTCGCGTCGACGGCCGGAGCGGTGCAGCGGCGGCAAGTGGCCGTTCGAGCGGCTGGTGAGCATCGTGCTCGGCCTCCTGGTTGTGGGATGACGAGAAGGGGATGAACCTCGGTGTCCCTTGGTGGAGGCGGGCCGGCGCCGGCCTGATACAGGGTGACGGTCACATTTCCGACACGCTCCTGCCGGTTTGTGGGCATCGGCCGGACCGGACCGGAAACTACTTACGTCGCACCGGCTCGACTACCTAAGCTGGGCGGATCCAGTGCCGCCCACTGACGGCGGCCGATGGCACGGAGGGATCGAGGTGGCGGCGGACCTCGATGTGGATCTGACGGCGTTGCTGGCCGCCGCGCGCGACGGCGACCAGGCGGCCTGGGACGCGCTGGTCACCCGGTACACCCCACTGCTCTGGTCGATCGCCCGGGGCTATCGGCTGGACACCGCCGACGCCGCGGACGCGGTGCAGCTCACCTGGCTGCGTCTGGTGGAATGGCTCGGCCGGATCGACGATCCCGAGCGGCTGCCGAGCTGGCTGTCCACCACCGTACGGCGGGAGTGCCTGCACCTGCTCCGCCGGCGCGAGCAGCCGACCGGGGTGGACGACCTGCTCGCCGACCTGCCCGCCGACACCCCGCCGATCGACTCGGGGCTGCTGCTCACCGAGCGGGACGCGGCGCTCTGGCGCGCGTTGGAGGCGCTCCCGGCGGCCTGCCAACGACTGTTGCGGGCCCTGACGGTCTCGCCACCCCCGTCGTACGCGGCGGTTGCGGCGGCGTTGGGCATGCCGGTCGGCAGCATCGGCCCGGCCCGGCAGCGCTGTCTCGGCCGGCTGCGTCAGGTGCTGCGCGGCGAGGGCCTGCTGGACGCGGAACCGGGAGGGCGACGATGAGCGACGACGAGACGTACCCGGTGCCGGCCGACGACGACCTGCTGATGGCGGAACTGCGCCGGATCGCGCGGTCGGCCGATCCGCCGCCGGAGCTGGTCCTGGCAACCGGCCGGTCGGCGCTGTCGACACTGCGGCTGGACGAGGAGCTGGCCGAGCTGGTCGCCGACTCCGAGGTGACGCCGGGGCAGCTCGTCCGGGGCGACGAGACGATCCGGCTGCTCTCCTTCGAGTACGGGTCCGTCCAGATCGAACTCCAGATCGAGACGCCGCCGGAGTCGACCGGACCGTCCCGCTCTGCCGGTCGCACCCTGCGCGGCCTGGTCACCGGCGCGTCCGGTGCGGTCGGAGTGGAAACGCCCGAGGGGGAGCGCGGCGCCGTGCTGGACGCCCAGGGCTGGTTCGGGATGCCGGAGCTGCCGCCCGGCCCGCTGCGGGTGCGGGTCACGATCGCCGACGGCACCCCGGTACGGACCGGGTGGATCTCCGGGTGAGCGGACGGGTGCGGCCCGGTGACCCGCTGTGGCGGGCCCGGCGGTGACCCGCGCGACGCTGCCACCGGACAGTTCCGCCGTGCCGGTGCCGGCGGGCGGGCCGGGTCCGGTGCCGGCCGCCCGGCCGTCGGAGGAACTCGGCGGGCCGGCGCCGGCCCGGGACCCGGAGGCGGCGCTGGCGCACGCCGGCACGGTGCTGGCCGAGGTCGGCCGGGACCCGCGTCGGGCGCTCGCGCTCGCCGACGACCTGATCCGGGAGACCGACCCCGGCGCCCCGGACGAGCGGCGGGGATCCGGCCGGTACGCCGCCGCCCGGGCCGTCGCGCACCGGGCCGCCGCGCTGGCGCTGCGCGAGATCGGCGACCTGGCCGCCGCCGAGCGCCGGGCCCGGGCCGCGGTGCGCGAGGCCGCCGACGCCGGACCGAGGTGGCGCCGGCGGAGGCCGGCCGGGCGCGCCGACCCGGAGCCGCCCACCGCCGACTCGGCCGCCCCACCGCCCGGCGACCGGGTCGCCCCACCGCCCGGCGACCCGGCCGCCCAACCGCCGCCTTGCGACCCGGCCGAGGAGGCACCGGACCAGGGCGTCCAGGCCGGCGCCGAGGCGCGGATGACCCTGGCGTTCATCCTGCTCGACCGGGGGCGATCGCGAGCCGCGCTGGCCCAGGCCGACCGGGCAGCGGCGACCCTGCGCGGGCTGCCCGCGACCCGGCTCGCCGGGCAGCGGGCGCTGATCCTGCAACGGACCGGGCGCCTGGACGAGGCGCTGGCGGCGTACGCCGAGGTGATCCCCACGCTGCGGCGGGCCGGAGACGCACTCTGGGAGGCCCGCGCCCGCAACAACCGGGGACTGCTGTACGGACACCGGGGCGACCTCCGGGCGGCCGAGGCGGACCTGGTCCGGGCCAGCCAGCTCTACGCGGAACTCGGAATGGACCGGTTCGCCGCCGACGCGCAGTGGAACCTTGCGACGGTGGCCGCGCGGCGCGGGGACGCCTCGACCGCGCTGGCCAGCTACGAACGGGCCGAGGCGGCGCATCCGCGCAACGAGGCCCCGCGACCCCACCTGCTGCTCAACCGCTGCCAGGTCCTGCTCTGGGTCGGGCTGACCGCCGAAGCGCTGCGTACCGCCGCCGGTGCCGCGGCGGCGCTGCGGGCGGCCGGGCGCGAGGCCGACCTGGCGGAGTGCCAGCTCGTGCTCGCCGAGGCGGCGGCGGCGGACGGGCAGCCGGTCCGGGCCGCCCGGGAGGCCGAGGCGGCCCGGGTGATGTTCGCCCGGCAGGCCCGTCCCGGCTGGGCGCTGCTGGCCCAGTTGGTGGCGCTGCGGGCCGCCGACGCCGGTGGCGCCGTCACCGGACGGCGGGGCGGGCCTGGGATGCCCACCGGCCGGGAACTGGTCCGGGCGGCCGAGCGCTGCGCCGACGCCCTCGCCGCGGCGGGCTGGCCGCTGGCGGCGTACGACGCCCGGCTGGTCGCCGCCCGGGCCGCGCTGGCCCTCGGCGAGCTGGCGGTGGCGGACCAGCAACTGGCCCGGGCCGGCCGGGCGCGGGACGCCGGGGCGCTGGAGCTGCGGGTGCGCTGGTGGCACACGCAGGCGGCTCGCCGACTGGCCGACGGGGACCGGCGGGGTGCGCTCGCCGCGCTCCGCGCGGGTCTCCGGCTCGTCGAGCAGGCCCAGGCGGTGCTGGGGGCCACCGAGATGCGCGTGCACGTGGCCGCGTTCGGCGCCGAACTCGCGGCGGAGGGGTTCAACCTGGTGGTCGGATCCGGCGATCCGGTCCGGGTGCTCGCCTGGGCCGAGCGGTGGCGGGCCCGCGCCCTGCGGCTGCGCCCGGTTCGCCCGCCGGACGAGCCCGAACTCGCCGCCGCGCTGGCCGAACTGCGCCGGATCACGGCGGCGCGGTCGATCGGCGCCGACACCGGGACGGCCGAGGTGCCGAGCGCGGCGCGGGCGGCGGCGGCGGAGCTGGCGGTGGTCCGGCTCAGCCGCACCGCGCGGAGCCCGCTGCACCGCCCCGGAGCGCCGCCGCCGCACCGGGCCACCCTCGTCGCGGCACTGGGCGACGCGGTGCTGGTGGAGTACGTCCGGCACCACGGCCGGCTGCTCGCGGTGACGATCGGTGCGACCGGCTGCCGGCTCCGGGACGTCGCCGCGCCGGCCGCGGTCACGGTTCAGGTGGAGGCCGCGCACTTCGCGCTGCGCCGGCTGGCCCACGGCTTCGGCACCGTGCAGGGGCTGGACCGGGTGCGGGCCGCCGCCCTCGCCGCGGGCCGGGCGCTGGATGCGATGCTGCTCGACCCGGTGCGGGCCGAGATCGGGGACCGCCCCCTGGTCATCGTCCCCACCGGCGAGCTGCACTCGGTGCCGTGGGGACTGCTGCCCGGCCTGGTCCGGCGGCCGATCACGGTGGCGCCGTCGGCGGCGGTCTGGTTGCGCGCCGTCCGGGCCGCGGCCCCGCCGGCACCGGGTGGCCGGGACGCGGTGGGGGCGGCGGGCCGGGACGGCACGGGCGGCGGCCCCGCCGTCTTCGTCGCCGGCCCCGGCCTGCCGGCGGCCCGGCGCGAGGTCGCGGAGCTGAGCCGGTCGTACCCGCGGGCCCGGCTGCTCGACGGTGCCGGGGCCACGGTGCCGGCCGTACTGTCGGCGATGGACGGGGCGGCGCTGGCCCATCTCGCCGCGCACGGGCTGCTGCGGGTCGACAACCCGCTGTTCTCCGCGCTGCGGCTCACCGACGGTCCGCTGACCGTGTACGACCTGGAACGGTTGGACGCGGCACCCCGTACCGTCGTCCTGCCCGCCTGCCAGTCCGGGGTCGCCGCCGTGCGGGCCGGGGACGAGTTGCTCGGGCTCTCCTCGGCGCTGCTCGCGCTCGGCACCCGCACCGTGGTGGCGACCGCGGTGGCGGTGCCCGACGCCGCCACCGAAACGCTGATGCGGGCCTTCCACGCCGGGTTGCGCCGGGGCGCCGAGCCGGCCGTGGCGCTCGCGGCGGCCCGGGCGGCCGCCGATCCGGAGGACCCCGCCCAGCTCACGGCCGCGGCCGGGTTCGTCTGCCTCGGCGCCTGAGCCGCGCCGGGGACCCCGGTCCGGCGGCTGGCGGGACCGCCCGACGCTCCGGCATCGTCCCTCCCACAACTCGCTATTGGTGCGCCGTTAACCTGGACGGCGATGCTCGGTACCGTCACAGAAACCTCGCCCACCCCGCCACCCGGTCCCGCGTCCCCGGACGCGCCGCGCCGCCGGCGGTTCGTCGCCATGTCCATCTGGTCGGTGGCCTTCGTCGCCGGCTGGCTGCTGATCGGGCTTCCCACCGATCCGCTCTACGCCTTCGCCTGGCTCTGGGCCGCCACCATCGCCTGGCACAGCGACCGGCCGTGGCGCTCCCACCTGCGCTTCGTCCGGGACTGGCTGCCGGTGGTGGTGCTGTTGGCCGCCTACAACCTGTCCCGCGGCTTCGCCGACAACGGGGCGACCCCGCACGCGGTGGAGCTGATCGCCGCCGACCGCTGGATGTTCGGCTGGGCCATGGACGGCCAGGTGCCGACCGTCTGGTTGCAGCAGCGCCTCTACGACCCGGCCGGCATCCACTGGTGGGACGTGATCGTCAGCTGGGTCTACTTCTCGCACTTCGTGGTGGCCCTGACCGCCGCGGTGGTGCTCTGGCTGCGCGAGCGGGCCCGCTGGGCGGCGTTCATGCGCCGCTGGGCGTTCCTCTGCGCCAGCGGGCTGGTGACCTACTTCCTCTACCCGGCGGCGCCCCCGTGGTGGGCCGCCCAGTACGGGATGCTGGAGGAGGTCGCCCGGATCTCCACCCGCGGGTGGAAGGAGTTCGGCATGCATGGGGCCGGCAACCTGCTCAACGCCGGCCAGATCGCCTCCAACCCGGTCGCCGCGATGCCGTCGCTGCACACCGCGTTCGCGCTCTTCGTCGTCGTCTTCTTCCTGCGCGAGACTCGGCGGCGCTGGTGGCCGCTGCTGTTGAGCTACCCGCTGGCGATGACCTTCACGCTGGTCTACTCCGGTGAGCACTACGTGATCGACGTGCTGGTCGGCTGGGCGTACGTCGGGCTGACCTTCCTCGCCGTCGGGCTCGGCGAGCGGTGGTGGGCGGCGCGGAAGGCCCGGCGGCGGTCGGCGGGACCCGAGGCGGCGGCGGAACCGGCGCCGGGACCGGATCCGGACGACTCCGACCCCGGCACGTCGTCGGGGCCCGGGCCGGAGAAGGCGCTCAGCGTCGGCCGCTGATCCGGGCGGCCCGGGCCCGGGCGGTGAGCTCCGCCGCCAGGGCCCACGCCTCGTGCACGTCGCGGTCCACGGCCGAGGCACCCCGGCCGCCCGCCGTGTCGGCGTGCACGGTGGCCAGCCGCAGCCGGCGCTGCAACGGCCCCTGCACCACCCGTACGCTCTGGATCCGCGCGTACGGCACGACGACGAGTTCGCGGGTCAGCAGCCCGGAACGCACCGCGAAGACCCGCGCCGACAGGCCGGCCCCGAGCGCCGGTTGGGACAGCGGATGCACCCAGCGGGCCCGGGACGGCGGCGGGGTCAGCACACCGGTGATCGACACTCCGGGCAACACCTCGGCCATGATCATCTGGGCGGTGGCCAGGTCACCGACCGGCAGCAGCCGGTCCGGGTGGGCCCGCTCGTCCAGCTCGCCGACGGAGTAGCCGGCCACCGAGAGGCGCAGCCGCAGCCACCCCTTCATCCGCCAGAGCAGCGGCCAGGTCGCCACGATCGCCTGCAACCGGTCCAGCGGCACGGTCTGGGCGCGCGTCTCCACCAGCCCGTGCCGGACCCGCAGCGCCGCGTCGTCGCGGTCCAGCCGGAACCCCCAGTCGTCCAGGACCCGCCGGATCGGCTGGAGCACCACCCCGGCCATCGCGGTGAGCGTGCTGGCCACCGCGATGAACGACCAGGAATCCTCGGAGAAGAACTGGACCAGCACGAAGGCGACGCCGAACGGCAGCAGGAACGCCTGCGGGGTGAGGAGCTGGCTGACCAGCAGGTCCCGGTTCGACACCGTGTGCAGGTGACGGCCGGCGGGGGGCAACGTCTCCGGTCCGGCCGGCGCCGGCAGGCCCGGGACCTCCGCCGCCCCCTCCCCGGGCGGTACCGCCCCTTCCTGGAGGGTCGTCCCGGCCCGGGGCGCCCGGCCGGCGAGCGCCAGCAGACGCTCACGCAACGCCACCGCGTCGGCCACCGTGACGTACGCCAGCGGCGCCTCCGTCTTGCCGCCGCCGACCACCTCCAGGCGCAGTTCGGCGAGCCCGCTGAGCTGGGCCAGCAGGGGGCGTACCACCTCCACCGACTGCAACCGCTCCAGCGGGATCGCCCGGGTACGCCGCCAGAGCAGCCCCTCGTGGATCCGCAGTTCCCGGCCGACCACGTGGTAGCCGGTGTTGTACCAACTCACCACCGACAGCGCCAGGGCGCCGAGCATCAGCACCGCGACCAGCACCGCGAACCAGCCGAGCCCGACCCGGGAGAGTGTCGACCAGGAGAGTGCCGCGACGATGACCACCAGCGACTTCGCGCCCTGCAACAGCGGGCTCAGCGGGTGCAGCCGCCGGCGCGGTTCGGTGGCCTCGTCGCCGGTCACAGCCCCTCCGCCCGGTCCTCACCGAGCGCGGTGAGCCGGTCCCGCAGCCGGGCGGCCTCGGCGGGACGCAGGCCGGGGACCCGGGCGTCGCTCGCCGCCGCGGCGGTGTGCAACTGCACGGTGGCCAGGTTGAACGCCCGCTCCAGCGGACCGGCGGTGACGTCGACGAACTGCATCCGGGCGTAGGGCACGATCGACAGCCGCCGGACCAGCAGGCCGTGCCGGACCAGCAGGTCGTTGTCGCGCTCGGCGTAGCCCCAGGCGCGTACCGCCCGCACGATCACGGTCAGCCGCCAGACGGTCAGCAGGACGGCCAGGCCGAGCCCGAGGCCGAACCCCCAGTCGCCGGTGAGGGCCAGGCCGACCACCAGGGCGACCACCACCACCAGCATCAGCATGCCCAGCCGCAGGGCCTCGACCCAGATCAGGTCCCGGGACACCGGCTGCCACCGCACGGTCTCCGGCCACGGCTCCAGCGGATCCGTCGGACCGGTCGCCGGCCCGGGTGCGGCGGACCCGCTCACGTCGTCGTCCTGTCCCATACGCCGCCGCCTCGCTTCGCGCTCACGTGTCGAGCGTAGGCGATCCGTCGGCCGGCGCGATCTCACGCAGGAACCCGCGCGCGCCGAGGAAGTCGCCGAGGGACTCCCGGTGCGGGGTGCAGGCGAGCCAGGTCTTGCGCCGCTCCGGGGGATGCAGGCGGGGATTGTTCCAGCGCAGCGCCCAGACCGCCGCCGCCCGGCAACCCCGGGCCGAGCAGACCCGGACCGGATCGATGGGGGGTGCGTCGCTCACGGCGGGAGTCTACGGCGCGTGGGTGCCCACAGGGCGCGAGGGCGCCCGGGAGATGAGGACCGCCGGGCGGCCACGGGGGGAGCCGCCCGGCGATCGCTGCATCCTACACACGGAAAACCCCTCTATGTCTACCCGGCGCGGCGGATTCCCCGGATCACGGCGGTGCCGGAACGGATCACCGGGCGCCGGAACGGGTCCACCGGGCCGCCGGGGCCGGAAATCGGGTTCTCCCTTCGCGGTCCGTGAGGTGGACGTGCGAGAGTTGGGACGGCGGCACCTCGCCGACGTTCGTTGCTACGTGACCCCGCTGTGGAGGACCGGTGGCCCAGCCGACCACGCCCGACGCCCCTACTGGAACCGACGTCGGGGGAGGCGGACCCGCCCCGGGCACGACCACCCCGGCCGAGGACGCCACCCTGGTCGAACGCGCGCTGTTCGAGGTCAAGCGGGTGATCGTCGGGCAGGACCGGATGGTGGAGCGGATGTTCGTCGCGCTGCTCGCCCGCGGCCACTGCCTGCTGGAGGGCGTACCCGGGGTGGCCAAGACGCTCGCGGTGGAGACCCTCGCCCGGGTCGTCGGCGGCACCTTCGCCCGGATCCAGTTCACCCCGGACCTGGTCCCGGCCGACATCGTCGGCACCCGGATCTACCGGCAGTCCAGCGAGAAGTTCGACGTGGAGCTCGGCCCGGTCTTCGTCAACTTCCTGCTCGCCGACGAGATCAACCGGGCACCGGCCAAGGTGCAGTCCGCGCTGCTGGAGGTGATGTCCGAACGGCAGGTGTCGATCGGTGGGCAGACCCACCCGGTGCCGAACCCGTTCCTGGTGATGGCCACCCAGAACCCGATCGAGCAGGAGGGTGTCTATCCGCTGCCCGAGGCGCAGCGGGACCGGTTCCTGATGAAGATCGTGGTCGGCTACCCGACCGACACCGAGGAACGCGAGATCGTCTACCGGATGGGGGTCAGCCCGCCGGAGCCGTCGTCGATCTTCACCCCGGTCGAACTCGTCGCCCTGCAACAGAAGGCCGACCGGGTCTTCGTGCACAACGCGCTGGTCGACTACGCCGTACGACTGGTGCTCGCCACCCGGAGCCCGGCGGAGCACGGCATGCCGGACGTCGCCCAGCTCATCCAGTACGGCGCCAGCCCGCGCGCGTCGCTCGGCATCGTCCGGGCCACCCGGGCGCTCGCCCTGCTGCGCGGCCGCGACTACGCGCTGCCCCAGGACGTGCAGGACATCGCGCCGGACATCCTGCGCCACCGGCTGGTGCTCAGCTACGACGCGCTGGCCGACGACATCCCCGCCGACCACGTCGTCGACCGGGTGATGGCGACGATCCCGCTGCCCTCGGTCGCGCCCCGGCAGGACGCCACGCCGAACGGTGCCGGGTCGCCTCCGCCGCTGGGCGGCACCTGGCCGGGGCGCCCGCCGGCATGACCGGAGGCACGGCGACCAACGCCGGTTCGGCGCGGGCGGAGGCGGTGCTGTCCCGGCTGCAACTGCTGGTGACCCGCAAGCTGGACGGGTTGCTGCAGGGCGACTACGTCGGGCTGCTGCCGGGGCCGGGCAGCGAGGCGGGGGAGTCCCGGGAGTACCGCCCCGGCGACGACGTACGCCGGATGGACTGGCCGGTCACCGCCCGGACCACCGTTCCGCACGTGCGGCGTACGGTCGCGGACCGGGAGCTGGAGACCTGGCTGGCGGTGGACCTCTCGGCCAGCCTCGACTTCGGCACCGGCCGGTGGCTCAAGCGCGACCTGGTGGTCGCCGCCGTGGCCGCGGTCGCCCACCTGACGGTACGGGGCGGCAACCGGATCGGCGCCGTGGTGGGCAGCGGCGGCACCGGCGCCCCCCGGTACACCGGTCCGGGGTTGACCACGACCGGCCCGGACCTGCTGCGGCTGCCGGCCCGGCCGGGCCGCAAGGAGGCCCAGGGGCTGCTGCGCACCGTCGCCCGGATGCCGGTGCGGCCCGGCCGCAGCGACCTGGGTGCCCTGGTCGACGCGCTGAACCGGCCGCCCCGGCGGCGCGGGATGGCCGTGGTGATCTCCGACTTCCTCGCCCCGCCGGAGCAGTGGGGCCGCCCGATGCGCAAGCTCGGGGTCCGGCACGAGGTACTCGCCATCGAGGTCGTCGACCCGCGCGAGCTGGAGCTGCCCGACGTCGGGGTGCTCGCGGTCGTCGACCCGGAGACCGGTGAGCTGCACGAGGTGCAGACCGCCAACCCGAAACTGCGGCGCCGCTACGCGGCCGCGGCCGCCGCCCAGCGCGCCGCGATCGCCCACGAGCTGCGCTCCGCCGGCGCGGCCCACCTGCGGCTGCGCACCGATTCCGACTGGCTGCTGGACATGGTGCGGTTCGTCGCGGCCCAGCGACACGCCCGGACCAGAGGGACGACACGATGATCCGTTTTCTGCAACCGTGGTGGCTGCTGGCGGTCCTGCCGGTGCTCGCGCTCGCCGGGGCGTACGTCTGGCGTCAGCTGCACCGCCGCACGTACGCGCTGCGTTTCACCAACGTCGAGCTGCTGCGTACGCTCGCGCCGAAGGGGCTGGGCTGGCGCCGGCACGCCGCCGCCACCACCCTGCTGCTCAGCCTGCTCATCCTGTCCACCGCGATGGCCCGCCCGTCGGTGGACACCAAGGAGCCGCTGGAACGGGCCACCATCATGCTCGCCATCGACGTGTCGCTGTCGATGGAGGCCGACGACGTGACGCCGAACCGGCTGGAGGCGGCGCAGGAGGCGGCCAAGCAGTTCGTCGCCGAGCTGCCGCCGAGCTACAACCTGGGGCTGGTGGCCTTCGCCAAGTCCGCCAACGTGCTGGTGCCGCCGACCAAGGACCGCCCGGCGGTCACCCAGGCCATCGAGGGGCTGGTACTGGCCGAGGCGACCGCCACCGGCGAGGCGGTCTTCACCTGCCTGGAGGCGATCCGAGCGGTGCCGGCCGACGGCGCCCAGGGCATCCCGCCGGCCCGGATCGTGCTGCTCTCCGACGGGTTCCGCACGGCCGGGCGGTCGGTGGAGGAGGCGGGCGCCGCGGCGCAGGCCGCCAACGTGCCCGTATCGACCATCGCCTTCGGTACCGACTCGGGTCAGGTCGACATCGGCGGGCAGGTGCAGCGGGTCCCGGTGGACCGGCTCGCGCTCGCCGAGCTGGCCGAGACCACCCAGGGCTTCTTCTACGAGGCCGCCTCGGTGAGCGAGCTGAAGCAGGTGTACCAGGACATGGGGAGTTCGATCGGGTTCCGTACCGAAGCCCGGGAGGTCACCCAGTGGTACGCCGGCATCGCGCTGCTCCTGGCGATCTGCGCGGCGGCGATGAGTCTGATCTGGACCTCCCGGCTGGTGTGAGCCGGGGGTTCGTGGTCAGCGGGGGTCGTGGTCAGGAGGGGGTCGCGCCGACCAGGACGAAGACCACCACGACCCACGCCGCGGCGAGGGTGAAGCCCAGCGGGGCTACGTAACGGCTCATGACTCTGCTCTCCGGTGGCGACTGAGACGCCCCGGGCCGGGCAAAACCGGCCGGTGGGCGTACGGGGATCAGCGGGCGCACACGAAGTCGTGACCGGGCGCTCCACAGGGGCCTCGACGGGTGTGACCGTCGGGAGGCGTCCCGCGACCGCTCTCCCGGGCGATGCCGGGGTGCGCGGTGCGGTGTGGAGCGGAGCTGGGTCAGTCGGCGGGAGCAGTCACTGGCTCAGGCGAACTGACCATCGGCCCGGCCACGACTGGGAGGATCGCTATCTCGCACAGCGATCACCTCCACATGTCGACCGGGCCGGAACCGTCGATGATGCTACACCCGGCCCGTGTTCTGCGGCGAATTGCCTGGTGGAGGGCCGGATGCGGCCGATCGGCCACCGGGCGGGTGCGCCGCCGGCCCGACCCGGCCGCGGTACGGACCGACGGCGCGCAGGGCTGCACTCCGGCGCGGTCAGGTGCCAGGATGCGAGGGGTAGGGATCCGGCGAGCTGGTCGAGGAGGTGTCGAGTCCCCGATGAGCATCTTCGATCACATCGACCGCGCTCTCGCCGGCCTCTGCCCGTGCGGAGCCCCGCCCGCCGAAGGCTCCGCCTACTGCTCAGACGACTGCCGGCCGGCCCGACCCGGCCTCGACGACGAGCGGCATCTCCGTGGCGCGATGCGGTGGCGGCCCGCCCCGGTCGCCGCCGACGACGACCCGGACCGCACCGACCCGGCGACCCCCGGCACCGCGCTTCCCGGGGCGGCGGCGCCCGTCCCGGCTTCCCGCCGCGACGCCCACGCGTTCCCGTGGCGCCGCGCCTGCTGGCGGTGCGGCCGGCACGGCGTACCGCTGGCGGGCGAACGGGTGGTCCCCGGGCCGGCCCGGTCCAGCACGCCGGACGCGGCGACCGGCCCGGACACCGGAGGCACCGAACCCTGCCAGCTCTGCGAACACTGCCGGACGCCGTTCCCCGGTCCGGTGCTGACGCCGGTGGTCGAGCAGCACGGCCGGCACACGGTGCTCCGGCTCAGCTACCTGCGGGGCGGCGAGCGGTACACCCGCAGCGCCTTCGTCACCGGACGGGACCTGGCGGCGGCCGAGGACCCGTCGTCGCTGTTGCAGGCCTCCTGGGACCGGCTCGAAGCCTTCCTGTTCGACCGGATCGCGGCACCCCGGAACCCGCCACCTCATCCCCGACCCGGACACCCCTGAGCTGGGGCCGCTGCCGGCCCGGATTCGACGGCCCGGGGCCGGGCGAGGACGGCGAGCACCAGCGCCAGCAGCGGGAGCCAACCGAGCCGCGCGGCCAGCCAGACCGGTCCGTCGGGGGCCGAGTGCAGCCCCGGCACCACGGGCGTACCGGCCAGCCGCCCGCCGAGCGCGGCGAGGGTGGTGACGCCGACCAGCACGCTCTGGTGCCACAGGTAGACGCCGATGGCCGCCGAGTTGAGCCGGCGCACCGGTCGCCACCAGCGGGGCCGGGCCAGCAGGCGGGCCAGTGCGGGGCGGACCAGCAACGCGGCACCGACCTGGGCCAGGGCCAGCGCCACCGCGAACAGCGACGGCGGGTCCAGGTTGGACCGGCCGTCCCCGGGGACCCCCACGGCGCTGGCCGGATAACCGGCGCAGAACACGAGCACGCCCATCGCGGCGGCCCCGCCCAGCATCAGCCACCACCCGTCCCGGCGGCTGCCGAACCGCCCGCCGGCGGTCGCGACGCCGAGCAGGTACGGCAGCAGCCAGCCGGCGAGGACGGCGAGCGGGGTCCGCCAGCCGGCGCTGCCCGGCAGGGCGTACCCGGCGAGGTCGCCCAGTGCGACCAGGGCCAGCACCGCCGCCGCCGGCCGGACCGGGCCGTACCGTCGGCACAGCCGGACGAGTGGCCCGGTCAGGGCGGTCAGGACGACCAGTGGCAGCAGGAACCAGAGTGGACTGACCACCAGCGTGGCGACGCTGCGCAGCGTCGCGCCCGGCATTCCGACCAGCGCCGCCCCGGCCAGCAGCGCCGCCCAGCAGCCGAGGAGCGCGCCGACCGGCGTGGCCAACCGGCTCAGCCGGCGCCACAGCCAGCCCGCCCCGCCGGCACCGGGCCGCCTGCCGGTACCGGCGGTACCACCGGTACCGGACGGACCGGCGGTACGGCGCCGGCGGGCGGTGTCGAGGGACCGGGCGCCGGCGTAGCCGCTGACGAAGAAGAACAGTCCCAGGGTCTGGAGGAACCAGGTGGCCGGTGCCAGTGCCGGCATGGCGCCCAGTGGGCTCGCCAGCCGCAGCCCGCCGTCGGACCCCGGCACCAGCGCGGTCACCAGCCAGTGCCCGAACACCACACCGCCGATCGCGTACGCCCGCAGGCCGTCGATGCTCCGATCCCGGCCTTCGGCGCCGTGAGCCCGGCCTCCGGGGTTCGGATGCCGGGCCGCCACCACCGGCCCCCGACCCTCGACGGTGGCGCCACCGCCGGGCGCCGTCGCCGGGGCGCTCACCGGGCGCCCGCCGACGCCGGCCCGGTCACCGGGGCGGGCCGGCCCAGGGTGAGCGCGGCCACCGCGCGCAGGGTCCCGCTGCCCGGCACCAGGTAGCCGTCGTGTCCGGTCACCCCGTCCACGGGTAGCGGGCGCGCACCGAAGCCCGGGGCGGACGGGCGGACGCCGTGCCCGTGCCCGAGCAGCCGCGCCGGGGGTAACCAGCGGACCCAGTCGTCCGGCGCCTCGGCGGCCCACACCGTCGCCCCGGTGCGCAGGCCGGCCCGGTCGGCGGCGCCCATCCCGACCCCGGCCAGCGCGACCAGGTTGGTCACCTGCCCGGGTAACGCGGGTGCGGCCAACCCGACGACCAGCGCGCCGTAACTGTGCCCGACCAGGGTCACGGTCGTCCGCGGCCGGTGCCGGACCAGCAGCCGTACCAGCTGGGTCAGGGCCCGGGCGCCGGCGCGGGCGCTCGCCTCGCGGGCCGCCGCCGGTCCGAGCCCGTTCGGCGGGTCGTAGCCCAGCCAGGCCAGCACCGCCACCCCGGCACCCGGATCCGCCGCGCGGGCCTCGGCGTGGAGCGCCCGGGCCTGTACCGCCGGGGCGCGCCGGGTAACCCCGCCCAGCCCCCGGTCGAAGTCCCGCAGCGTGCTGTCCACCCCCGGCACCAGCACCGCGATCCGGTCGGCCCGGTCGAGGTCGCCCAGCACCTCGACCGCGAAGCCGTCCCCGCCCGGGTCGAAGACCAGGAAGGAACGTCCGGAGTCGGCCCAACCGGCGTACGGCTGCCCGGCGGCGCGCATCGTGGAGGCGACGTACGGGTAGGCCGCGGTGAACCGGTCCGGCGGCGCCGGTGGTGTGCTCGCCCGGCCGGGTGGCGGCGGTACGAGCAGGCCCAGCGCCAGCAGGCCCGCCACCGCGCCGCGTACCGGTGGTCGTCGTGTCATCCGTCCTCGGCTCCTCCCGGTCGATCAGGGAGGCAAGGATGCGGCGCCGGCCGGCCCCGGGTCGTCAACCCGGGGAGTGGTCCCCGACGGGCTACCCGGGGACTACTCGCCCGCCGCCACCAGCCCCGTCTCGTACGCGACGACGACGGCCTGGGCCCGGTCGCGCAGGTCGAGCTTGGCCAGGATCCGCCCGACATGGGTCTTGACGGTCTGTTCGGCGACGACCAGGTCGGCGGCGATCTCGGTGTTGGAGCGCCCCCGCGCGATCAACCGCAGCACCTCGGTCTCCCGTGGGGTGAGCGCGGCCAGCGAGGTCGGCCGGGGCCGGTCCCGGCCCGGACGGGCGGCGAACTCGGCGATCAGTCGCCGGGTGACCGCGGGGGCGAGCAGGGCGTCACCGGCCGCGACGACCCGGACCGCGTGCACCAGGTCGGCGGCGGGGGCGTCCTTGAGCAGGAAGCCGCTCGCCCCGGCCCGCAGCGCCTCGTAGACGTAGTCGTCGAGGTCGAACGTGGTGAGGATCAGCACCCGGGGCCGGTCGCTGCCCGGCCGGTCGCCGAGGAGCCGGCGGGTGGCGGCCAACCCGTCGAGCACCGGCATCCGGACGTCCATCAGCACCACGTCCGGGTCCAGTCGCCGGGTCTCGGTGACCGCGTCGGCGCCGTTGGCCGCGTCGCCGACCACCAGCAGGTCGGGCTGGGCGGCCAGCAGCGCGCCGAATCCCTGCCGCACCATCGCCTGGTCGTCGGCGATCAGCACCCGGATCACCGGCGGTACCCGATCACGAGATCGTCTCCTCCGTCCGGTGCGGCAGGTGCGCGGTCACCGCGTACCCCTGTTCGGTGGGGCCGGCGGTGAGGGTCCCGCCGAGCAGCCGGGCCCGCTCCCGCATGCCGGTCAGCCCGTGCCCCTCGCCCCGGCCGGTGCCGGCGGGCGGCCCGGCGCTGGCCGGACCGTTGTCCACGGTGACGGTCAGGGCCCGCTCGTCGCCGCGCAGCGCGACCCGGACCGCGCCGCCCGGGGCGTGCCGGGCGGCGTTGGCCAGCGCCTCCTGGATGATCCGGTACGCGGCCAGCCCGACCGGCGCCGTCGTGCCGGCATCCGTCGCCGGCAGCCCGCCGAAGGTCACCGACATCCCGGCCCGACGGGCCGCCTCGACCAGTTCGGGTACCTCGGCCAGGCCGGGTTGCGGCGAGGTCTGCGGCGCGGCCGGCTCGCTGCGCAGCACGCCGAGCAGCCGGCGCATGTCGGCCAGCGCCTCCCGGGCGGCGCCGGCGATCGCGGAGAACTCCGAGCGGGCCGGGTCGGGCAGCGCGGCGAGCCGGTACGGGGCGGTCTCCGCCTGCACCGCGATCATGGACATGTGGTGCGCCACCACGTCGTGCATCTCCCGGGCGATCCGGGTCCGTTCCTCCAGCACCGCCCGCCGGGCCTGCTCCAGCTCGCTGCGTTCGGCCTGTTCGGCCAGGGCCCGCTGGCTCTGCCGACGACGTCGCACCTGGTCACCGAGGATCACCGTCACGGCGAAGAGCACGGTCACGCCGTGCGCGTTCTCGGGGTGCGGCATGAGGAGGTAGAGCGGCAGCAGGCTGAACAGGCCGGCCCAGGCGGCGACGCCGCTGTCGGCGCGGGCGGCCAGCAGGAAGAGCAGGAAGATGAAGCCGAAGATCTGCACCGGGTTCCACGGCCAGCCCTCGCTCGGGGTGGTGCCCAGCGCGCCGAGGAAGAGCATCGGGTAGCTGACCCGCCAGGCGAGCAGGGGACGGCGCGGGGCCAGCGCCGGCGGCAGGGTGGAGCCGGCCCCGAGCAGGAGCGCGACGAACTGACGGGTGCCCCGCTCGTCCACCAGGTACTGGGAGGCGGCGACGGTCAGGCCGATCAGCGCGAGCAGGAGCAGCGGCGTCAGATAGGGCTGCCCCCGCCGCCACCAGCGCCGCCACCGACCGGGCGGCCCGACCGGCGGGGCCGGCGGATAGTCCGGGCCGGCCAGCAGCCGACCGAGGTCGGCCAGTACGCCGTGCAGCCGGCCCGCGGTGGCGTTCTCCATCACCGGCCAGGGTACGGGCGGCGGATCTGCACCGTCGTGCCCCCAGGGGACGATTCCGCACGTCATACCCCGGTATCACGTGCCCCGGTTAGGGCTTACCTGCCGGTAGCGCCTAGTCTCCATCGCGCACCACGCGCATCATCCGTACGTCCGCGAGGAGGACAGACCGTGGCCCGAACAGTGCTGGTGACCGGGGGAAACCGCGGCATCGGGCTGGCCGTCGCGCAGGCCTTCGCCAAGCAGGGTGACCGGGTGGCGGTGACCCACCGTGGCAACGCCGCACCGCAGGACCTCTTCGGCGTCCGGTGTGACGTCACCGACAGTGAACAGGTCGACGCGGCCTTCTCGGCGGTCGAGGCCGAGTTCGGGCCGGTCGAGGTGCTGGTCGCGAACGCCGGCATGACCGCGGACACCCTGCTGATGCGGATGTCCGAGGAGCAGTTCAGCACCGTGCTCGACACCAACCTCACCGGCGCCTACCGCTGCGCCAAGCGCGCCGCCACCAAGATGGTCCGGGCCCGGTGGGGACGCATGATCTTCGTCTCCTCGGTGGTGGGCCTGTCCGGCGGCGCCGGCCAGGTCAACTACGCGGCGAGCAAGGCGGGCCTGGTCGGCGTCGCCCGCTCGATCACCCGCGAGTTGGGCGCCCGCAACGTCACCGCGAACGTGGTGGCGCCCGGGTTCATCGACACCGACATGACCCAGGTGCTCTCCGAGGAGCGGAAGGCCGAGATCCGCAAGTCCATCCCGGCCGGCCGGATGGCCAGCGCCGACGAGGTGGCCGGGGTGGTGACCTGGCTCGCCTCCGACGCCGCCGGCTACGTCTCGGGTGCGGTCATCCCGGTCGACGGCGGCCTGGGCATGGGCCACTAGCCGCCCACCGACTCAACCTTCGACCACGAGCGCATGGAGGATCTGCACGTGTCTGGACTGCTGGCCGGCAAGCGGCTGCTCGTCACCGGTGTGATCACCGACCAGTCGATCGCGTTCTCGGTGGCGAAGCTCGCCCAGGAGAACGGCGCCACCGTCGTACTCACCGGCTTCGGCCGGATGTCGCTGGTCGAGCGGATCGCCAAGCGGCTGCCCGAGCCGGCTCCGGTGATCGAGCTGGACGTGACGGACAGCGAGCAGCTCGGCGGCCTCGCGGAGCGGGTCCGTGAGCACGTGGACGGGCTGGACGGGGTCGTCCACTCGATCGGCTTCGCGCCGGCGAGCTGCCTGGGCGGGGGCTTCCTGGACGCGCCGTGGGAGGACGTGGCGACCGCGGTGCACGTCTCGACGTACTCGTACAAGTCCCTGGCGATGGCGGCGCTGCCGCTGATGAGCCCGGGCGGTGCCGTGGTCGGCCTCACCTTCGACGCCACCAAGGCCTGGCCGGTGTACGACTGGATGGGCGTGGCCAAGGCCGGGCTGGAGTCCGCGTCCCGCTATCTCGCGCTGCACCTGGGCCCGAAGGGGATCCGCAGCAACCTGGTCTCCGCGGGCCCGCTGCGGACATGGCGGCACGGTCCATTCCCGGCTTCGAGCAGTTCGAGAACGCCTGGGCCGAGCGGGCGCCGCTGGGCTGGGAGCTGACCGACCAGGAGCCGGCGGCCCGGGCCTGCCTGGCGCTGCTCTCCGACTGGTTCCCGGCCACGACCGGCGAGATCGTGCACGTCGACGGCGGCTACCACGCCCTCGGCGCCTGACGTGTAAGGAAGGGCCCCTTCTTATCGCTTTCGGTATAGGAAGGGCCCCCTCCAAACCGTTCGGCCCCGCCGGGCGGGGACAATGGAACCATGGCGTACGACGCGGTTGTGTTGATCTCGTTCGGCGGGCCCGAGCGGCCCGAGGACGTCCTGCCGTTCCTGGCCAACGTGACCCGGGGCCGCAACGTGCCGCCGGAGCGGCTGGCCGAGGTGGCCGAGCACTACCAGCACTTCGGTGGGATCTCACCGATCAACCAGCAGTGCCGGGACCTGCTCGCCGCGATCCGGGCCGACTTCGCCGCCCACGCGCTGGATCTGCCGGTCTACTGGGGCAACCGCAACTGGCACCCGATGCTCGCCGACACCGTCGCCCAGATGCGCGACGACGGCATCCGTTCCGCGCTCGGCTTCGTGACCAGCGCCTACGCCGGCTACTCGTCCTGCCGGCAGTACCGGGAGGACATCGCGGCGGCGCGGGCGGCGGTCGGCCCCGACGCTCCGGCGATCGAGAAGCTGCGGCAGTACTGGGACCACCCCGGATTCGTCGAGCCGCACGCCGACGCCGTGGCCGCCGCACTGGGCACCCTCGACCCCGGCCGGCGGGCGAGCACCCGGCTCGTCTTCACCGCCCACTCGGTCCCGGTGAGCATGGCCGCCACCGCCGGACCCGACGGCGGCCGGTACGAGGCGCAGCTGCGCGAGACCGCCGGACTGGTCGCCGCGGCGGCCGCCCCGGACCTGCCGTACGACCTGGTGTGGCAGAGCCGGTCCGGCCCGCCCCACGTGCCGTGGCTGGAACCGGACATCAACCGCCACCTGCGGACGTTGGCGGCCGACGGGGTCACCTCGGTCGTGGTGAGCCCGATCGGGTTCGTCTCCGACCACCTCGAGGTGGTGTGGGATCTGGACACCGAGGCGGCCGCCACCGCGAAGCAGCTCGGCCTGGACTTCGTCCGGGCGGGCACCCCCGGCACCGACCCGAGATTCGTCGGGATGGTCCGGGAGCTGGTGACCGAGCGGCTCGATCCGGCGGCTCCGCTTGACCCGACCGGTTCGCTCAACCCGACCGGTCCGCTTGACCCGGGCGAAACGGCGCCGCGACGACGGCTCGGTACGCTCCCCGACTGGGACACCTGCCAGACCGGTTGCTGCCGGCCGGCCCGGCGTCCCTGACCAGCGCAGACCAGGAGAGCGATGATCCAGCGAGACCTGCCAGTTTTCCGCCCGGGAGCACCGGCGTGACCGATCGCAAGCCGGTGGAGAGCTGGCTGACCGACATGGACGGCGTGCTGGTGCACGAGGGACAGCCGGTGCCGGGAGCACCGGAGTTCGTCAGCCGGTTGCGCTCCTCCGGCAAACCCTTCCTGGTGTTGACCAACAACTCGATCTACACGCCCCGGGACCTGCAGGCGCGGCTGAACCGGATGGGGTTCGAGGTGCCGGAGCGCGCGATCTGGACCGCCGCGCTGGCCACCGCGCAGTTCCTGGCCGGCCAGCGCCCGGGCGGGACCGCGTACGTCATCGGCGAGGCCGGCCTGACCACGGCGATGCACGCGGTCGGCTACGTGCTGACCGACTACGCCCCGGACTACGTCGTGCTGGGGGAGACCCGGACCTACAGCTTCGAGGCGATCACCAAGGCGGTCCGGCTGATCGACGACGGGGCCCGGTTCATCTGCACCAATCCGGATCCGACCGGCCCGTCGACCGAGGGCGCCCTGCCGGCCGCGGGCTCGGTGGCCGCGATGATCTCCAAGGCGACCGGGGTGGAGCCGTACTTCGTCGGCAAGCCGAACCCGATGATGATGCGCTCGGCGTTGAACACCATCGACGCGCACTCGGAGACGACCGCGATGATCGGTGACCGGATGGACACGGACATCCTCTGCGGGCTGGAGGCGGGCCTGGAGACGATCCTGGTGCTGACCGGGATCAGCGCCCGGGCCGAGGCGGAGCGCTATCCGTACCGGCCGTCCCGGATCGTCTCCTCGGTCGCGGACCTGATCGACGAGATCTGACCGGCGCCCGCCGGCTCCGGCCCCGCGCCGAACCGTCCCATCCGGCTCAGTCGTCCAGGCAGGACAGTTGTGGGGGCAATCCCGGCGTCCGGGACGAGTGTGCCGCTAGAGGCACAGTGGGGCGTTGCAGGCGGCGACCACCGCTCGCCGGCAGGCGGCGGTGAGCGGACGCAGCGCGGCGTCGCGCTGCTGTGCCTCGTAACCGTTGATCGAGCCGCCCGGTGCCGCGTGCTCGGCCAGCGCCAGCACCTGGTCCAGCACGCTCGCCCGGGCGAAGAGCCGGCGGGACCGCGGGTCGAAGCCGGGCGGCAGGTCGACGCCGTTGTCCGGGCGGCGTAGCGCGGCGAGCGCCCCGGCCAGTTCGGGACGCCACTGGGCGACGTCGAGCCGGGCCAGCGCGGCGGTCGCCTCGGCCAGGGTGGTGGCCAGTTCCGCCTCGGCCTCGGCGGCGCCCGGGCCGCCGAGCGAGGCGGTCGGCGCGGTCTCCGGCAGCGGGTGTACCCGCCACAGCACGGTCTCGAAGGTCACTCCGGACCCGGAGGTGTGACTGCGTACCTCCGGGATCACACCGAGACCACGGGCCACCACGGCCTCGCCGGCCAGCAGCGCGGCGGCGGCGAACGGTCCGGGGCCGGGCAACCCGCGCGGGTCGCCGGGGGCCGGCAGCACCAGTCGGATCTCGTCCGGCGAGAGCTTCGAGAACATGGCCAGCGCGTCGCGGAGCGGCACGTCGGTCCAGGTGCCCGGAGCATCGGCGACGAGGTGTTCCTCGTCGCCGGCGATCTCGTCGGCGATCTCGTCGTACGGCACCAGACCGGCGCGCCAGGCCCGTACCCAGGCCACGAACCGGCTGGACCGGCGCACGGCGATGGTCGCCGCGCCCGTTGCGGGGGACATGCGGCTAGGGTACGTGCTCGCCGCGACGCTGTCTCGTGTGCTGACAGGGCGGCGCGTCTGCGCGACCGACCGCCGCGTCGGGGTTAGCGTCGCGGCCATGGGGAGGATGTACGGCGATGACGTGCTCGCCGGGAACTGGCGACGGCGCAGGGTGGTACCCGAGGTGGACGCCGAACCGGACCTGGTCGTGGAGGACGCCGATTCGGGCTTCTGTGGCGCGGTGGTCGGTTTCGAGGCGGGTGCGGTGGTTCTGGAGGACCGGCACGGCCGGCGGCGCAACTTCCCGTTGCTGCCGGCGGCGTTCCTGCTCGACGGTCAGGTGGTGACGTTGCGCCGGCCGCAGCCCCGGGCGGCACCCGCGGCCCGGCAGCGGACCGCCTCCGGTTCCGTCGCGGTGGCCGGGGTGCGCGCCCAGGTGGCCAAGGCGAGCCGGATCTGGGTGGAGGGCATCCACGACGCCGCCCTGGTGGAGCGGATCTGGGGCGACGACCTGCGGATCGAGGGCGTGGTGGTGGAGCCGCTGGACGGCATCGACGCGCTCGCCGAGCACGTGCGGGACTTCGGTCCGGGGCCGCAGCGGCGACTGGGGGTGCTCGTCGACCATCTGGTGCCGGGCTCCAAGGAGAGCCGGATCGTCGCCGCGGTCACCTCGCCGCACGTGCTGGTCACCGGGCACCCGTACGTGGACGTGTGGCAGGCGGTGAAGCCGGGCGCGCTCGGTATCGGGGCATGGCCGGTGGTGCCGCCGGGACGCCCGTGGAAGGAGGGCGTCTGTGCGGCCCTCGGGGTGGCCGAGCCCGCCGCGATGTGGCGGCGGATCCTCTCCCGGGTGGACAGCTTCCAGGACGTGGAGACGCCGCTGATCAACGCGGTCGAGCGGCTGATCGACTTCGTGACCGTGCCGGACTGACCGGGGCGGCCTCAGCCGAGGTCGTCCGGGTGCCGGGTGAAGACGAACGTCGCGATGTCCAGCGCGGTGACCGCGCCGGCGGCGTCCCGGCGTACCGCGATGGTCTCGCCGTCGTTCATCCCGGACCGGCCCCGCCAGCGGCCCGTGCCGTCCCGGCCGAAGCGCCAGCCCGCCCCGCCGGCGGGTGCCGGCAGGGTGAAGACCAGCTCGTCGTCGGTGGGGTCCCAGGCCACCTCGTATTCCCGACCCATCCACCACCAGGTGCCGGTCAGTTCGGCAACCTCCGGGGTGGGTGCGGCCGTCGCGGGCCGCCAGGGCCGGGCCGGCGCCGGCTCCAGGTCGAGTACGGTGCTGAGCACCCGGCGGCCGAGCGGGGACAGGGCGCCGGTGCGCAGGCCGTACGCGTTGGCGAACCCGACCACCGCGGTCCGGGAGGGCCGGTGCACCGACAGGGTCGCGAGGTAACCCGGCATCGACCCGCCGTGCCCGGCGAACACCCGCTCGCCGACGCGGTGCAGTTCGAGTCCGAGGCCGTATCCGGCGGTCCACGAGTCGAGGTCGCTGAGGGAGACCGGTACGCACATCTCGGTCAGCGTTCCGGGATCGAGGATCCGCGGATCCGGGTCGGCGAGGAAGGCGGCCCACCGGGCCAGGTCGGTGAGGGTGGCCCAGAGCTGCCCCGCCGGTGCCATCGACCCGGTGTCGGTACGGGGTTCCTCCCGCAGCGTCCCGTGCCACGGGTGTACGACGTAGCCGCGCGCGAACGGCTCCTCCGCCTGGTACGACGTGCGCACCATCCCCAGTGGACCGAGCAGTTCCGCCTGGACGAGCTGCCACCACGACGTCCCGGTGACCCGTTCGAGGACCGCCCCGAGCACCCCGTACGCCAGGTTGGAGTAGTGGAAGACGCGGTGCGGCGGGTACGCCAGTTTCTCGGCGGTCAGCCCGGCGAGCAGGGTGTCCACGTCGACGCCGGTGGACCGTTCCCACCACTGGCCGTCCGGCTCCCGTTGCAGGCCGGCGGCGTGGCCGAGCAGCTGGCGCAGCCGTACCGCGCCGAGCGGGGTACCGGGCAGGTGCCGGTCCAGCGGGTCGTCCAGGCCGAGCCGTCCGGCGTCGCGCAGCCGCAGCAGCAGCACCGCCGTCATCGTCTTGGTGATCGAGCCGATCCGGTACTGGGTGTCCGGATCGGGCGTCGGCGTCCCGCCGGCGGTCGCGACGTGGTCGAGTCGGCCTTCCCGGACCACTCCGAGGATCAGCGAGGGCGCCCTTCCGGCTGCCTGGGCCTGGCCGGTGAGGGCGTCGATCCGGCGGGCGGTTTCCGGCAGCAGCCGGCCGGGTTGCGGGGACAGGGCGGCCATGGTCGCGCGCCTTCCTTTCAGTGGGGGCGGGTACGGGACCTCCACGATGAATCCGAGCAAAGGCCCGCAGACAGGGAGCTTACCGGCGTTTACGATCTTCGCTGTTCGCCGTGCGTGCCCGGGCGTGACAGGATAAATGTGTGGAGCCACTGCTGTGGATCGTATTGGGCGTCGTGCTGGTCGTCGCGGAGATCTTCACGACCACGCTCTTCCTGGTGATGTTCGGCATCGGCGCCTTCGCCGCGGCCGGCGCCGCGGCGCTGGGCGCGCCCTTCGCGATCCAGGCCCTGGTGTTCGCGGGTGTTTCCGCGGCGACCCTGCTGCTGGCCCGTCCCACCATCCGGCGGCACCAACAGTCCGCACTGGTCAGCGGTGAGCAGCCGTTCGGCGTCGAGGCGATCGCCGGCAGCACCGCGCTGGTGTTGGACCGGGTCGACGCCGACGGCGGCATGGTCAAGATCGACGGCGAGATGTGGGGCGCCCGTTCGTACGACGCCACCCAGGTCTTCGTGCCCGGCGAGCGGGTACGGGTGATCGAGGTCAAGGGCGTGACGGCCCTGGTCTGGCGGGACGACCTTTCTTCCAGTGCACCACCAGATATCGAGAGGTGAGCGGTATGGACATCGCGCTCGCTGTGTTGCTCGGCGCCGTGGCCCTGATCGTGGTGGTCACCCTGGTCCGGGCGGTGCGGATCGTGCCCCAACAGCGGCAGGACGTGGTCGAACGGCTGGGCAAGTACAAGCGCACGCTGAGCCCCGGCCTCAACCTGCTGGTGCCGTTCATCGACGCGGTACGCACCAAGGTCGACATGCGGGAGCAGGTGGTGAGCTTCCCGCCCCAGCCGGTGATCACCTCGGACAACCTCGGCGTCTCGATCGACACCGTGCTGTACTTCAAGGTCGCCGACGCGGTGAAGGCCACCTACGAGATCTCCAACTTCCTGCAGGCCATCGAGCAGTTGACCGTCACGACCCTACGTAACGTGATCGGCTCGCTCGACCTGGAGCGGGCGCTGACCAGCCGGGATCAGATCAACCGGCACCTGTCCGGTGTGCTGGACGAGACGACCGGACGCTGGGGCATCAAGGTGACCCGGGTGGAAATCAAGGCGATCGAGCCGCCGCCGAGCATCCGTGACTCGATGGAGAAGCAGATGCGCGCGGAGCGGGACCGCCGGGCCGCGATCCTGAACGCGGAGGGGCAGAAGCAGTCGCAGATCCTCACCGCCGAGGGCGACAAGCAGGCCGCGGTGCTGCGCGCCGACGGTGACCGGCAGGCCCGGATCCTCCAGGCGGAGGGGCAGGCCAAGGCGATCCGTACCGTCTTCGACGCGATCCACCAGGCCAACCCGAGCCAGAAGGTCCTCGCCTACCAGTACCTTCAGGCGCTGCCGGAGATCGCGAACGGCACGGCCAACAAGGTCTGGATCGTGCCGGCCGAGCTGAACAAGGCGCTCGAGGGGCTCGGCGGCGCGCTCGGCGGGCTGAGCCAGATGGTCGGCGACGAGCCGCGCGCCGCGGTCGACTCGGCGGCCGTGGAACGGGAGGCGGCGGAGGCCGCCGAGGCCGCCGCTGCGGCGGCCCGGCAGGTCAACGACGAGGTACGCGCCGCGGAGGCGCAGGTGAATGCCCGGTCCGGCCCGCAGGGGCTGCCGGCACCCGAGCCGGTCCCGCCGGCCAGCCTGACCGGCGAATCTACTGTGGAGAGCCGGCCGGAGCGGGCCTGAGCACCTAATTCGCCGAAGCGTCGGCGTGGCGCCCCGGCGCCTGACACCATCGTCGTAGCGGCGGGTGGTGACCAGGAGCCGGGGCGTCATATCGGATGCGCCCACGCCCCACCCGCAGACCCCTTGAGCGAGGTGACGGCGTGCTCCACCCCTCGAACCCGAAGAACCACCCCTGCGACCCCAGCCGCGAACAGCCGGCACCGAAACGGACTATCCGCACCGCGATGGCGCCGACGGTCGGGACGGGCTCCAGCGTCGGATTCAGTACGGACCGGGCCGGCGGGCGATGGCCGTACGGCGGCTTCGCACTGCTGCCGTTCGTGGTCGAATCCGGACCTGGCCGGCCGGCCACCGACGCCACCTGGTCCTGGACGCTGCGCCGGTTCGGTCGGGCGGCCGTCTGGCTGCTCCCCGCATACGCCATTGTGTACGGTTCGGTGACGCTTGTCGGATCCGGCTCCGCGCCGTTCGTCGTCGACCGCCGACCGGGGTACCTGCTGGGCTGGATCGGCGCGCTCTGGCTCGGCGTACTCGCGCTGATGGCCCTGACCAGCCTGCTGGCCACCACCCGGGCCCGGGCCATCGCCACCGCGGGACTGCTGGTCGGGGTCGCCGGGATGATGCTGCTGCTCCCGTACGGCGGTTTTCCCGGGGCGGCGTCGGACGCCGGTACGGCGGGTCGGGTCATCGCGCTGACCGGGGCCGCGCTCTACTCCCTCGGCTGGTTCCTCAGCGGCCTGGCGCTGTTCCGGTCGGGCGTCTTCAGCCAGTCCGACGGCAGCCTGTTGATGATCGCCGCCCCGCTGCTGGGTGCCGGCGGCATGCTGGCGGCGGCGCTGCACGGTCTCGGTGCGATGTTCGCGCTCGCCGCCGGCATCGGGGTGGCCTGGCGTGCCGGCCGGTTGGCGCCCCGGGTCGGCCGGGCCAGGCTGGTCAAGGCCAGTACGGCCGGCGCGGTCGCGGCGAGTGTGGCCGCCGGTGCCGCCCGGGGCGTCGCCGCGACCGGACCGGCCGCCACCACCTGACCCACTCGCCGGCCCCGGCACCCCGGCCCGCCCGGCGACCGGCGGGGCCCGCCCGCTGCCGCGCTCCGACCGGGCGGCAACCCGGTGCGGCGGGCGGGAGAGAATTGCCGACGTGCCCGAAGAGACCATTCCGCTCCCGTCGACCGTCGAGTCCGCGCCCGGTGGTGCCGGCGTACCGGTCGGGGGTGCCGTGGAGATCACCGATCCGGACGACCCGCGGATCGCCGACTACCGGGCGCTGACCGACGTCGAACTGCGGACCCGCTGGGAGCCCCCGCACGGGCTCTTCATCGCCGAGGGCGAGCTGGTGCTCCGCCGGGCCGTCCGGGCCGGTTACCGGCCCAGGTCCTTCCTGGTCGACGCCAAGCGGGTCGACCAGCTCGGCGACCTGGCCACCGCCGGCGCCCCCGTCTACGCGGCCAGCCCCGCCGTGCTCGAACAGGCCACCGGCTTCCACGTGCACCGGGGGGTGCTCGCCTCGTTCCACCGGCGGGAGCTGCCGACCCCGGCCCAGGTGCTCGCCGCCGCCCGCCGGGTGGTCGTGCTGGAGGACGTGAACAACCACACCAACCTCGGCGCGATCTTCCGGGCGGTGGCGGGGCTCGGCGTCGATGCCGTGCTCCTCTCGCCCTCGTGCGCCGATCCGCTGTACCGGCGCAGCGTGCGGGTCAGCATGGGGGAGGTGTTCGCCGTGCCGTACGCGACGCTCGACCCCTGGCCCGGCGGGCTCGCCGGGGTCCGCGCGGCCGGCTTCACGGTGCTGGCGATGACCCCGGCCCCGGACGCGGTGCCGATCCAGCGGCTCGACGCGGCGCAGCGGGCCCGCTCCGCGCTGCTGCTCGGAGCCGAGGGCGCCGGGCTGACCCGGGCGGCCATGGACGCCGCCGACGTCCGGGTGGTGATCCCGATGCGGCGCGGCGTGGACTCGCTCAACGTCGCGGCCGCCACGGCCGTCGCCTGCTGGGAGCTGGGCCGCGACGACCCGATCTGAGGGCGATGCGGCCGCGCCGGCCGGTGGGACGTGACGCCGAGCCGCCGCGGACCCCCGGGTCCCGGGTGGTCGCCGCCCCGACCCTGGCCCGGACCCGGGCGGTACCGTCGTGCCCGTGTTTCCCACCGTGCGTGAGGTGCTGGCCCTCGACCCGGTCCGGCACGGCGGTCCGCTCGGCGGCCGCCGGCCGCCGCGGGCCTGGACCGGCTCGTCCGCTGGGTGCACGCCGCCGAGGTACCGGACATCGCCGCCCTGCTCAGCGGCGGTGAGCTGGTCCTCACCACCGGCATCGGCCTGCCCGGCGACGACGCCGGGCTGCGCGCCTTCATCGACGAACTCGCCGACGTCGGGGTCTCCGGGCTCCTGGTCGAGCTGGGCCGCCGCTACCGGGCGGCGGTGCCGAGGGCGATGGTGTCGGCGGCGCAGCGGCGCAACCTGCCGCTGGTCGAGCTGCGCCGGGTGACGCCGTTCGTCCCGATCACCGAGGCGGTGCACGCGCTGATCGTGGACGCCCAGCTCACCGAGCTGCGGGCGACGGAGGAGATCCACCAGCGGTTCACCGAACTCTCCGTGGAGGGGGCCGAGCCGGCCGAGGTGGTACGGCAGGCGGCGGAGCTGACCGGCTGCCCGGTGGTGCTGGAGAACCTCTCCCGGCAGGTGCTCGCCTACGACCCCGCCGGACAGAGCGCGGACCTGCTGCTGCGGGGCTGGGAGCAGCACTCCCGGCGGATCCGGCAGGCCGAGCGGACCGCGTACGACCCGGACGCCGGCTGGCTGGTGACCACCGTCGGTGCCCGGGGGCAGGACTGGGGGCGGCTGCTGCTGCGCTGGCCGGGCGGGACGGTGCCGGTCGACTCCGGCGTGGAACCGTCCGCCGACCCCGGCGGGCAGCCGCCGGCCCACCCCGTCGCCGGGACGTCGCCGGCCACCCCGCCGCGCCGGTTCACCATCCTGGTCGAGCGGGCCGCCTCCACCCTGGCGCTGGGCCGGCTCCTGCGCCGGGACGCCGAGGGGTTGGAGCGGCAGATCCACCACAACCTGCTCACCGCGCTGCTCGACCACACCCGCCCGGTGGACGAGGTGGCGCTGCGGGCCAGGGCGCTGGGCGTGCCGCTGGACCGCCGCCACCTGGTCGGCGTGGTGGTCCGGTACCGCGCCGACGGGCCGGATGCCGGCCGCGCCGGGCCGGTCCTGGCGCCCGGTACCGCCGCCGCCCAGGCGCGGCTGCGCGACCTGGCCGAGGAGGTCGGCCAGGCACTGCAGGACCGGGCTGAGCGGGCTGGCCAGCGCGCTGGACGAGCACGCCGTCGGGGTCGTGCTGGCGCTGCGGGACGCCGCCGGTGAGGACCGGGCGTTGGCCGCCTTCGCCGCGGCCCTGGACCGGGTACGCCTCGACGCGCTCGCCCCGGCGGTCCGCCCGTACGCCGGCGCTCCCGACGGGGTGATCATCGCGGCCGGTTCCGGGGTGGGCACCGTACGGGAGGTGCGCCGTTCCCTCCTGGAGGCCCGCCAGGTCGCCGACGCGGCCCGGCGTGGCCGGCGGGACCTGCCCGTCTTCCGGCTGCCGCACGTCGGGCTCGCCGGGCTGCTGCACCTGCTGCGGGACGAACCGAGGGTGCAGACCTTCGTCGAGCGGGAACTCGGCCCCCTGCTGGCGTACGACGCGGAGCATCCCCGGGAGCCGCTGCTCGGCACGTTGCGCGGTTACCTGGAGAGCGGGCGGAACAAGTCCGCCGCGGCGACGGCGGCGCACCTGTCCCGGCCGGCGTACTACGAGCGACTGGCGCGGATCGGCCGGATCCTCCGGGCCGACCTCGACTCGGTGGACGACTGCCTCTCGCTGCACGCCGCCCTGCTCGCCCTGGACGCCATCCGCGACGACGGCCCGGGACGGGTCTGAACGCGCGGCACCGACGCCCGTCCCGGACCCGGTTGATCGCGGTGATCAGGGAGTGGAGTGCGCGGCGCGCCGACGACACGCCAGAACAGCTCCCTGATCACCGCGATCTTGTGGGTCAGGAGATGGCGGTGAGGGCCTTGGCGTAGGTGGGCGGGACGAAGTGCGGGCCGGCCGGGGTGAGCACGTCGGTCGCGTTCGCCGCGCTCCACGCCTGCGCCGGGACGGCCGCGAGGAGGGTACGGACCACCGCGGCGTCCCGCCAGTCGGGGTGCTCGGCCACCAGGCCCAGCGCGACCACGGACTCCTCCACCTCACCGACGCACTCGAACGGCTTGTGCGCGTCGATGCCGAGCAGTTCCAGGTAACCGGGGGTCTGGGCCGGGTCGTCGAGCAGGTCCGCGCCGAAGATGTGCACCAGCCGGGCCCGGGGCATGAACGGGGCCAGCGCCAGGAAGATGAACCGGCACTTCGGGCAGTGGCCGCACCACCGGGCGCTCGGGTCGCTCAGCTTGAACGCCGCGTTGCAGCTGGTCACCACGTCGTCGTACCGGGTGAACTGGGCGAACAGCCGGGCGATGTGCAGCTCGGAGAGCGGCCGCAGCAGCGAGAAGTAGGGCTCGGCCAGGCCCGCGTGGCCGGCCAGCGCGGCCCGGAGCAGCCCCTCGGCCTCGATGCCCTTGGACCACTGGTGGTTGACCTCGTGACCGTTCCAGATCAGGTTCGGATCGGAGGCGGACCGCTCGTTGGACATCACCACCGGTCCCAGCCCGTGCAGTACGGCGGTAGCCACCGAGAC
>NZ_JBNJMX010000009.1:0-136368 GCF_050936375.1 Plantactinospora sp. CA-290183
GCCGCGCCCGGTACCGACACGTCCGGCCCGGGCACCAGCCCGAGCAGCCGGAAAGCCCGCCGTTGCGCCGGATCCGACCCGGTGTAGGAGAGGTCGAACGCCGACCGCACCGCCAGGCTCTGCTCGCCGTCGGCGGAGAGCTTGGCCAGCCGGTCCCCGGCGCCGAGCTGCGCCACGTACCGCTCGGGGCTCAACGAGGGCCGTCCGGCCAGGTTCGCCGCCACGATCCGGAGCGCGAGCGGCAGCCTGCCGCAGAGGTCGGCCAGCTCGGTGGCTTCCCGCAGGCGCAGCTGGTCCGGGCCGACGATCCGGCGGAGCAGGTCGTGGGCCTCCCGCGGCACGAGCAGGCCGAGCGTCAGCCGCCGGCCGCCGTACAGCGCGGTCAGACCGCCGAGGTCGGACCGGCTGGTGACCAGGACCGCACAGCCCGGCCGGCCGGGGAGCAACGGCGCCACCTGCGCGGCGTCGGCGGCGTCGTCGAGCAGCAGCAGCACCCGCCGGTCCGCGAGCCGGGACCGCAGCAGCGCGGCCCGCTCGTCCGGGTCGTCCGGCCGGCCGGCCGGATCCACCCCGGCGGTACGCAGCAACTCGGCCAGGACGTGCGCCGGATCCCGCCGGTCGGGCCCCGCGCCGTGCAGCCGGACGTACCACTGGCCGTCCGGGAAGTCGGGTCGTAGCTCGTGGGCCACCCGGAGCGCCAGGGCGGACTTGCCCACGCCCGGCGGCCCGGTGATCGCCACCACCGGCGGCCCACCACCGTGCGGTCGTCGTAGCTCGTCGAGAAGCTGCTCCAGCTCCGCGCCACGGCCCACGAAGTCCCCGACGTCCAGCGGCAGCTGGCAGGAGCTGGTCCACGATGCCCCGGGCGGAGCCGCCGCGACCGGCCCGGCCGGGGCGCCGTGCTCGGTACCGGTCGGCGCCGGTTCACCGCGCAGCAGAGCCAGGTGGACCCGTTGCATCTCCTCACCGGGATCGACGCCCAACTCCTCCCGCAGGCGCCGCCGGATTTCCCGGTAGACGGCGAACGCCTCGCTGCGCCGGTCGCAGAGGGTCAACCCGAGCATGAGCTGCACCCAGAACCGCTCCCGGAACGGGTGCCGGGCGGTCAGCCCGCGTAGCTCGGCGACGAGGGCCGGGTGGCCGGCCGGGGCCCGCAGGTCGAGGTCGATGCGGCGTTCCAGCGCCGCCAGCCGCAGCTCGACCAGCCCGGGAACGACCTCTCGGTGCAGGTACTCCGAGCTGACGTCGACCAGGGGGTCACCCCGCCACAGCACGAGCGCCGCCCGCAGCGCGGCCCGCTCCTCCTCCGGCCCGGCGCGCTCCCGCGCCGCCTCGGCCCGCCGGAGCAGCGTCTCGAACCGGCCGAGGTCGACGTCGTCCGGGCCGACCGTCAGCCGGTAGCCGCCCACCTGCCGGTCGATCCGGGCCGGCTCCGGGCCGGCCTCGATGCTCCTGCGCAGCCGGGCCACGAAGGTGTGCACGGCGGCCCGGGGATTCACCGGCGGGGCCAGGTCCCAGATGGCCTCGACCAGTTCGTCCACCCCCACGGCCCGGCACGGATGGAGCAGGAGGGTGGCGAGCAACGCCCGCTGGCGGCCGGAACCCAACCGCACCGGGCCGTGGACCGAGTGGATCTCAAGCGGACCCAGGATCCCGAAACGCACCCGTTAGCCTCCCCGCACGGATCTTCCTCAGTCTATGCCTCGGCCCCGCCCGGACGTGTTGTCCGGCCGCCCGTCCCGCTGTCGGGTGCGGGACGGAAGTCGAGCCGGTTTCTGCCCCGCTTGTCGGTAATGACCGTCCAGCGGGTTTCCCAGGGCCGACACTGGGGGTAAGGCGGAAATCGGCTGCCGGTCCACCGGTGACCGACCGGCGACGCGTCAGAGGACGGCGCGGCCACGACAGCGGCGGGTGGTGATCGTGATGAGCGGCGGACTGGCCGCCCCGGAACGACCGGTGACGGACGTCGGCAAGGACCTGCTCACGGTCGGGATCGAGGAGGAGTTCCTGCTCGTCGATCCGGCGACCGGGGCGGCGACACCGGCCATCGAGGCGGTGCTGGCCGAGGTCCCCGACGAGCTGCGCGGGCAGGTACAGCGCGAACTCCAGACCAGCCAGATCGAGATCGGCACACCGCCCGGCCTGGATCTGGGCGGCCTGCGGCACTCGCTGGGCCTGCTCCGGACCGGACTCGCCGAGGCCGCCGACGCGGCCGGGGTACGGGTGCTGGCGGTCGGCACCGGCCCGGTGGCCGGCCCGGTGCCGCCGGTGGTGGACAACCCCCGGTTCCACCGGATGATCGAGCGCTACCGGCTGCTGGTGCCCGGTCCCGGGGTCAACGGCATGCACGTGCACGTCGGGGTGGCCGACCAAGAGATCGCCGTGCAGGTGCTCAACCACCTGCGGCCCTGGCTGCCCCTGCTCCAGGCAGCGACCGCGAACTCCCCGTTCTACGAGGGGGTGGACACCGGCTACGCGAGCTGGCGCTCGGTGCTGTGGGAGCGCTGGCCGTCGGTCGCCCCCACCCCCTGGCTGGAGTCGCACGCCCAGTACGAGCGGTCGATCCAGGAGCTGATCGACAGCGGGATGATGCTCGACGAGGGGATGCTCTACTGGTACGCCCGGTTGTCGTCGCGCTACCCCACCGTGGAGATCCGGATCGGCGACGTCTGCCCGAGCCTGGACGACACGATCCTGCTCGCCGCGCTGGCCCGCGCGCTCGTCGACACCGCGCTGACCGACATCCACGCCGGCCGGCCGGCCCTGCAGGTGGGCCACCACCTGTTGACCGCCGCACACTGGCGGGCCGCGCACGACGGGCTGGAGGGGCTGGCCGTCGACCCGCTGGGCGGTGGGCTCCGCCCGGCCTGGCACCTGATGCGCCGGCTCTTCGACCGGTTGCGCCCGGCCCTGGAGCGGCACGGCGACCTCGCCCTGGTCACCTCGCTGCTGGGCCGGATGCACACCCGGGGCACCGGGGCCGCCCGGCAACGCGCCGTCTACGCCCGCCGGGGTGAACTGGCCGACGTGCTCGACGACCTGGCACAGCAGACCAGGGGCTGAACCGGTCGGCAACGCGGAACTCCAACGGGGACGGTGCGGCGTGACAGAGCGGTTGGTGGTCATCGGCGGGGACGCGGCGGGAATGTCCGCGGCCTCCCAGGCCCGCCGCCGGCGGGGGCCGGACGATCTGGAGATCGTGGCCTTCGAGCGGGGGCACTTCACGTCGTACTCGGCCTGCGGGATCCCGTACTGGGTGGGCGGGCTGATCGACAACCAGGCCGACCTGATCAGCCGGGATCCCGAGACGTTCCGCACCGAGCACCACATCGACGTACGGCTGCGGCACGAGGTGGTGGCGATCGACCTGGACCGGCGGGAGGTCGTCGCCCGCGCCTGGGACGACGGCGGGCGCGAGGTCCGGGAGCGCTTCGACCAGCTCGTGTACGCGGCCGGCGCGGTGCCGATCACGCCCGACTGGGCCCGGACCGACACGGCCGGAATCTTCGGGGTACAGACCCTGGACGACGGCGCCTCGCTGCTGGCCTGGCTGGAGGGCGAGCCCCGGCCGCGTCGGGCGGTGGTGATCGGCGGTGGCTACATCGGGGTGGAGATGGCCGAGGCGCTGATCCAGCGCGGCCTCTCGGTCACCCTGGTCGAACGGAGTCCGGAGCCGATGTCCACGGTCGACCCGGACATGGGTGCGCTGGTCCGCCAGGCGCTGTGCGGGCTCGGTCTGGACGTGCGCAGCGGCGTCACGGTGACCGGGTTGGAGAGCCGGGACGGCCGGGTCGCCGCCGTGCACACCGACGAGGGGTCGCTGCCGGCCGACATCGTGGTGCTGGGCCTCGGGGTACGCCCCAACACCAAGCTCGCCGCCGAGGCGGGGCTGCCGCTCGGGCTGACCGGGGCGATCCGGGTCGATCTGGGCATGCGGGTGGTGGGGGTGCCCGGCGTCTGGGCGGCCGGCGACTGCGTCGAGTCGGTACACCTGGTCTCGGGTCAGATGGTGCACATCCCGCTCGGCACCCACGCCAACAAGCAGGGCCGGGTGGCCGGCATCAACATCGGCGGCGGGTACGCCACCTTCACCGGGGTCGTCGGCACCGCCGTGACCCGGGTCTGCAATCTGGAGGTGGGGCGTACCGGGCTGCGGGAGCGGGACGCGACGGCGGCCGGGTTCGAGTTCGTCACCGCGAAGGTGGAGTCGACCAGCCGTGCCGGCTACTTTCCCGGCGCGGAGAAGATGACCGTCAAGCTCGTCGCCGAGCGGCACACCGGCCGGCTGCTCGGGGCGCAGATCGTCGGCCGCTCCGAGGCGGCCAAGCGGATCGACGTGCTCGCCGTCGCGGTGTGGAACAAGATGACGGTGGCGGAGATGGCCAACCTCGACCTCGGCTACGCGCCGCCGTACTCCCCGGTCTGGGACCCGGTCCTGGTCGCGGCCCGCAGGGCCGCCGCGGCGGTGCGCTGACCCGCGGCCCGGCCGCACCTGATCCGCGTGATCAGGGACCAGTTCGGGCGTGTCGTCGGCGCGCCGCGTTAACAGCTCCCTGATCACGCGGATCTTGCGCGCGCCCGCCGAAGAGATAACGCGGATCTTGTCCGCGCACCCCAGCCGGGCGAGCTTGACAGCCGGCCGCCGCGGTTGCATGGTTAGTTACATGAGTAACCAACCCACTAAGCAGCGTCCGCGGGGCGGGCCCGGCTGATGGAGGACGGTCGGCCGATCTTCCTCCAGATCGCGGAGCTGATCGAGAACTCGATCATCGACGGCACCCTGCCCGAGGAGGGGCAGGTGCCCTCCACCAACGAACTCGCCGCCTTCCACCGGATCAACCCGGCCACTGCGGGCAAGGGCGTCAACCAGCTCGTCGACGACGGGATTCTCTACAAGAAGCGAGGTATCGGCATGTTCGTCGCCACCGGCGCCCGCGCGACGCTGCGGAGCCGCCGACGCGAGGAGTTCGCCCAGCAGTACCTGCACCCGCTGCTCACCGAGGCGCACAAACTCGGCATCGACGCCGACGACCTCAAACGCATGATCGACAGTTGGGAGGAGGGACGATGACCGCGGTCGTGACCGCCCGGGACGTCTCCAAGCGGTTCCGGGACGTCACCGCCCTGGACCGGGTCAGCTTCTCGCTGGAGGAGAACGCCATCCACGGCCTGCTCGGCCGCAACGGTGCCGGCAAGACGACGCTGATGCAGATCCTGACCGGCCAGGGCTTCGCCAGCGCCGGCGAGCTGACGGTCTTCGGCCAGCATCCGTACGAGAACGAGGGCGTGCTCTCCCGGGTCTGCTTCATCAAGGAGAGTCAGACGTACCCGCAGCACTTCAGGGTGCGCCACGCGCTCCAGGCGGCGCGGCTGCTCTTCCCCGGCTGGGACGAGGACTTCGCGCAGACCCTGCTGGCCGACTTCCGCCTGCCGCCCGGCCGACACGTCCGGAAACTCTCCCGGGGCATGCACTCGATGCTCGGCATCGTCATCGGGCTCGCCTCCCGGGCTCCGCTGACCCTCTTCGACGAGCCGTACCTCGGGCTGGACGCCGTCGCCCGGCACCTCTTCTACGATCACCTGCTCAGCGACTACACCGAGAACCCGCGTACGGTCGTGCTCTCCACCCACCTCATCGACGAGGTCAGCGAGCTGATCGAACACGTGCTCCTGCTCGACCAGGGGCGCGTCCTGCTGGACAGCACGGCCGAGGCGCTGCGCGGCGAGGTCATCACGGTCGCCGGCCCGGTGACCGCGGTCAACGAGCTGGCCAGCACCAACCAGGAGCTGCACCGCGAACGCCTCGGCCGGTACGCCCGGGCGACCCTGCGCGGCACCTTCGGGCCGGCGGAGCGCACCCGCGCCAAGGCGCTGGGCCTGGACCTAGAACCGGTCTCCCTGCAGGACGTCGTCATCCGGCTCACCACCCAGCGGGCCGAGCCCGCCATCCGGGCCGAGCCCACCATCCAGCGGGCCCGACCCACCGACCGGCAGGCCGAGCCGGCCGAGGCCACCGATCCCGGGAAGGACGTCCACCGATGAGCCGCCTCCACACCGTGATCCGGGTCCAACTCGTCGGCTGGCAGGCCACCCTCGGCTGGCCGCTGCTGCTGCTCGCCCTGATCTTCGCCCTCAACTACGCGCTCTTCGCCGCCATCGGCGGCGACATCGAGGGTGGGCCGAAGACCGGCGCGGTGATATCGATCTACATCATGATGTTCATCCAGAGCATCAACTGGATCACCCAGCTCTTCCCGTTCACCCTCGCGATGAGCGTGCTCCGGCGCACCTTCTACGCGGCGATCACGGTGCTGGTGCTCGTCCAGGCGGTCGTCTTCGGGGTGATGCTCTTCCTCGCCAACCTCGTCGAGCGCGCGACCGACGGCTGGGGGCTGTCCATGCGGTTCTTCGGCTTCGGCTTCATCGACCAGGACAACCCGCTGTTGCAGGTCGCGGTCTACGCGGCGCCGTTCGTCCTGCTGAACTTCCTGGGCATCTTCATCGCCCTGTACTACAAGCGGTGGGGGCTCAACGGGATGTACGGGCTGACCGCCGCCGGTGTGGTGGTACTCGGCGGCGGCGCCGTACTGCTGAGCTGGCAACGCGGCTGGGGCACCATCTGGAACTGGCTGGCCGACCAGCCGACGGCGCTGGTCTTCGCCGGCTGGCCGGCGGTGATCGCCCTGGTCCTGGCGGGCGCCGGGTTCCTGACCATCCGCCGGGTCACCCCCTGACCGCCGGGTGCCGGGCGAGCGGCGGGCCGGCTCAGGCCTTCGGGGTACGGCCCGTCCGCCGGCCCCGGCTGGCGCGGCGGGCCGGCTGGCAGGTGGGACACCAGTACGAGTTGCGGCCGACCATGTCAGCGCGGAGGATCCCGGCGCCGCAGACATGGCAGGGCTGGGCGGCCCGGCGGTAGACGTATACCTCTCCGCCGTGCCGGTCGACCCGGGGCGGCCGGCCCATCGCCTCGGGCAGGTGTTCGGCGTGCACCGTGTCGATCCGGCCGGCCGCGACCGCCGTGCCCATCAACTCCCGCAGGTCGGCCCAGATCCGCTCCCAGCCCTCCGGGGTCAGCTCGCGCCCGGGAGTGATCGGGGGCAGGCCGGCCCGGAACAGCGCCTCGGTCACGAAGATCAGCCCGGTGCCGGCGACGATCGACTGGTCGAGCAGGAGCGCGAAGAGCGGGGTCGGACTGCGCCGGATCCGCTGGTACGCGGCCGACGGTTCGGCGTCGGCGCGCAGCGGATCGGCGCCGAGCCGGTCCCGGAGCGCGTCGACCTCGGGCGGGGAGAGCAGTTCGCAGGCGGTCGGGCCGCGCAGGTCCAGCCAGTGCCGGTCGCTGGCCAGCCGCAGCCGGACCTGCCCGACGGGCGGCGGTGGTTCGCCCTCGCCGTCGGCGAACTTCCCGTACAGCCCGAGGTGCACGTGCAGGGTGTGGCCGTCCGCGTAGTGGTGCAGCAGGTGCTTCCCGTACGCCTCGGTGTCGGTCAGCACGCTGCCGGAGAGCAGCGCGGCGCCCTCGGCGAACCGCCCCTGCGGGCTGGTCGCCCGCACCTTGTCACCGGCGAAGAGCGCGGCGTGCCGGGCCGCCAGGCGGTGCACGGTGTGACCCTCGGGCATGGTTGCCAAGCATAGGCGCCGCGCGGAGCTGGGCGTCCCCGGTCACGACCCGTGCCAGGAACGCCAGAGGGCGGCGTACGCGCCACCGGCCCGGATCAGCTCGTCATGGCTGCCGAGCTCGGTGATCCGGCCCTCCTCCAGCACCGCCACCCGGTCCGCGTCGTGCGCCGTGTTGAGCCGGTGCGCGATGGCGATCACGGTACGACCGGTCAGCACCGAGCCGAGCGCCCGTTCGGTACGCCGGGCGGTGGTCGGGTCGAGCGCGGCGGTCGCCTCGTCCAGGATCAGCGTGTGCGGGTCGGCGAGGACCAGCCGGGCCAGCGCCAACTGCTGGGCGTCGGCCGGGTCGAGCGCCCTGGCCCCGTCCCCGAGCTCGGTGTCGAGGCCGTCGGGCAGTTCGGCGTACCAGTCGGCGCCGACGGCGGCCAGCGCGGAACGCATCTGCTCGTCGGAGGCGTCCGGCGCGGCGAAGCCGAGATTGTCGCGCAGCGAGCCGATGAAGACGTGGTGCTCCTGGGTCACCAGGGCGATCCGGCGGCGGCGCTCGGCCGGGTCGAGGTCGGTGACCGGGCAGCCGCCGAGCCGCACCTCGCCCTCGCGTGGCGCGTCGATCCCGGCCAGCAGCCGGGCCAGCGTGGACTTCCCGGCGCCCGACGGGCCGACGACGGCCAGCCGCTCGCCGGGGCGTACCTCCAGGTCGATGCCGTGCAGCACGTCCGGGCCGCCGGCGTACCCGAACCGGGCGCCGCGGACCACGAGCCGCTCGCCGGCCGGCGCGGACGCGCGGCCGCGGGGCTCCGGCGGCACCTGGCCGACGCCGAGCACCCGGGCGAACGAGGCGAGCCCGCGCTGCGCCTGCTCCATCCACTGGAGCAGCCGGTCCAGCGGCTCGATCGCCTGCTGGAGGTAGAGCGCGGCGGCGACCACCTCGCCGAGGGTGACCAGGCCGTTGTCGAGACAGAGACCACCGACGAGCAGTACCGCGGCGACCGGCACCGCGTAGCTCCCCTCCACCACCGGGAAGTAGACCGTCCGCAGCCCCAGCGTCGCCCGCCGGGTCGCCCAGACCCGGGCGATCCGCCCGGTCCCGTGCCCGATGCGCTCGTCGGCGAGGCGGAACGCCTCGACGGTACGGGCACCCTCCGCCGTCGTGGTCAACGCCTCGGTCAGCTCGGCGGTCGCCGCCCCCTCGGCCAGGTACGCCGTCCTGGCCCGGCGCAGGTACCAGCGGGTCACGGCGTAGATCGACGGCAGACCGGTGAGCGCGACCAGGCCGAGGACCGGGTGCAGCAGGAACACCGCACCGAAGAGCAGCGTCAGCTGTGCCGAGGCGATGATGACGACCGGCACCACCTCGCGGACCGTGGTGCCGACGGTCGCCACGTCCACCGAGCTGCGGGTGGCGAGGTCGCCGGTGCCGGCGCGTTCGACGACGGAGACGGGCAGCGCCAGCGTCCGCTGGACGAACTCCTCGCGCAGCCGGGCCACGGCACGCTCGCCGAAGCGGTGGCCGGCGTACTGGGCGTACCTGCTGAGCAGGCCCTGCGCCAGGACGCAGCCGCCGATCGCGAGCGCCAGCCGGTCCACCGCGGCGGCTCCCGCGCCGGCCGAGACCCGGTCCACGATGACCCCGAGCAGCCATGGGCCGGCGAGCCCGGCCACCGCCGCGGCGGCGTGCAGCACCAGCATGACGGCGACCGCCCGGCGGTCCCGGGCGACGACGTCGAGCATCGCCCGGCGTACGACGCGGCGGTCCGCCACCGGTAGCCCGGTCACCGCAGCGACTCCTCGACCTCGGTGGACCGGCCGGCGTCGGTGTGCCCGTCGGCGTCGGCGGGATCGCCGTCGCGGTTGACCAGCGCCCGGTAGCCCGGGTCCCGTTCCAGCAGCTCGGCGTGGGTGCCGGTGGCGACGATCCGGCCCGCCCGCAGATGCGCGACCCGGTCGGCGCGGCCGAGCAGCAGCGGCGAGGTGGCCAGCACGACGGTGGTGCGACCGGCCCGCGCCTCGCGCAGCCGCTCGGCGATCCGCGCCTCGGTGTGCGCGTCCACCGCCGAGGTCGGGTCGAGCAGGACCAGCACCTCCGGTTCGGCGAGCAGCGCCCGCGCCAGGCGTACCCGCTGCCGCTGGCCGCCGGAGAGCGTACGGGCCCGGGCCCCGATCGGGGTGCCGAGCCCCTCGGGCAACGCGTCCGCGACGTCCTCGGCCGAGGCGGCCCGCAGTGCCGTCCTGATCCGCGCGTCGCCGACGCCCGCCCGGACCCGGAGGATGTCCCGCAGCGTCCCGGCGAAGAGGTAGGAGTCGTGGTCGGCGACGAGGATCCGGGCGCGTACCTCGGCGAGCGGGATCCGGGTCAACGGCACTCCGCCCCAGGTCACGTCGCTGGCGACGAACCGGCCGAGCCGGTCGGCCAACACGATGGCCTCGGCCGGGTCGTCGGCGGCGACCACGACCAGCCGGCCGTCGGGCACGGTCAGGCCGGTCGCCGGATCGTGCAACTCGGCGGGCCGGTCCGGGGCCGCCCGGGCCGGCCGGTCGGTGCCGCCGACGTCGTCCGGGGTGAGGCGGAGCAGGGCGACGATCCGGCGGGCCGCGACCCGACCCCGGATCACCTGGTAGCTGCCCTCCAGCAGGAACCAGACCGGCACGATGAGTACCGCCACGTACCCGTAGACCGCGACCATCTGCCCGATCGTGATGTCGCCGTCGGCCGCCATCCGCGCCGCGAGCCACACCACGGCGGCGAGGAAGAGGCCGGGAATGGTGATGGTGAGCGCCTCGATCCAACTGTTGACCGCGCCGACCCGGTACCCCTCGGTGCGCAGTGCCTGCGACCGGGCCGCGTACCGGCGGGCGAACAGTCCCCGCCCGCCGACCCCGGCGAGCACCCGCAGCCCGGCGACGATGTCCCCCGCGCGGGTGGTCAGGGCGCCCTGCTCCTGCCGGTAGACGGATTCGGCCCGTTCCAGCCGGCGCAGCAGCGGCCCGATCACGACGGCGATCGCGGGCACGCCGAGCAGCACGCAGAGCGCCAGCAGTGGAGAGACCGACCACAGTACGACGGCGACGACCGCGTACGCGATCACCGCACCCACTCCCGGGCCGGTCATCGTCAGCACCGCTGAGGTGTAGGAGATGTCGGAGCCGCCGACCGTGGCGACCTCCCCGGCGGCGAGCCGGCGGGGCAGCACCGCGCCGATCCGGGAGAGCTGCCGCAGCAGCACCTCGGCCGAGCGGGCGCTCGCGTCCTCCCGGACGAAGGTCATGGTGCGGTGTCGCATGATGCCCAGGTAGGCCAGCCCCGCCCCGGCGACGACGACCGCGGTGACCCAGAGCAGTAGGGCGCGGCTGTCGCGGGCCCGCAGCCCGTCGTCGATGGCGCGGGCGACCAGGTAGGGCCGGGCGGTGAGGCCGACCATCCAGGCCGTGCCGACGAGGCCGCCGCGCAGCACCCGCCACGGCTGGCAGCGGACCAGCCACCAGATGTACCAGAGCGGTCCCCGCAGGTCCGGAGCGCCAGGTTCGGGATGCGGGACCTGTGGGGGCACAGGCCCAGGCTACCGATCAACGGGTGACGGACCCACTCATTACCTCGTCCGGCCACCGGCGCCCGTTCTGCCAGTACGCGTGGATCTCCGCGAGGTCGCGGTCCTTTGTCTCCGGTGCGAAGAGGAAGAGGAAGACCCAGGTCAGCACGGTGATGCTCAGCAGCGTCGCGAACGTGGTGACCCCGCCGAGCCCGGTCAGCGCGCCCAGGAAGAACTGCGCCAGCAGGAAGTTGGCGGTGAGGTTCGGCACCAGCAGCGCGGAGGCGCCGGCGCCGCGCAGGCGGTCGCTGTACCCCTCCGACGCGTAGACCCAGACCAGCGCGCCCAGCCCGGCGTTGAAGCCCATCGTGAAGAGCAGCAGGCCGGCGAAGCCGAGACCCGTGCCCCAGCCGTCGACCGATTCGAGCGCGAACGCGGCCACCAGGAGCCCGTGCCCGACCGCCATCACGGCGGTACCGGTCAGCAGGGTGGCCCGCCGGCCGAGCCGGTCCACCGCGACGGCCGAGCAGAGCGCCGCGACCAGGCCGGCGAGCTGGACCAGGGCCGGCAGTACCAGCAGCGAGAAGGAGCCGCGGTACCCCATCCCCTCGAAGATGCGCGGGCTGAAGTTGCCGACCGCGCTGATGCCGGTGAGCTGCACCAGCGCGCCCAGCACGATCACGAACAGGGTGACCGACCGGTACCGGGGGCCGAACAGCTCCCGCAGCGCGCCGGGCTGGCCGACGGCCCCCGCCGGCGGTGCCGTGCGGTCCCGCCGGACCGCCAGGCCGTGCGGGGTCTCCGGTGCCGGGACCAGCAGCACGACGACCAGGACGCTGAGCACGGCCGAGAGTCCCAGCATGATCCGCCACTGGCCGCTCTCGGCGAGCAGGTACGCCGTCAGGAAGGCGCCGACGATGCCCGCCACGGTGGCCACCTGGTGCATGACCGCGATCCGGCCACGGGTGGCGGTCGGCGCCGACTCGGCGATGAAGATGGGTACGACCACACTGGTCACCCCCATCGCGAGCCCGAGCAGCCAGCGGGTCGCGTTCAACCAGAGCAGGTGCGCGACGAGCGGCGACGCGGCGGCCAGCACCGCGGCGCCGACCGCCATGCCCAGGAGCGTGCGTTTGCGCCCGAGCACCGCCACCAGCCGGCCGGCGAGGAGCGTGCCGAGGATCATGCCGACGATCGGCACGGCGAAGAGGCTGCCCTGCTCGGTGGTGTCGAGCCGGAGTTGCGGGGTGAGGAAGAGCTGCGCGCCGGCCATCGCGGCGCCGAAGTATCCGTAGTTGAGCCCGGTCGCGACCGCGACCGCCGTGCTCCGGGCGACGCTCGCGGTGGGCCGGGGTTCAGGCATGGCAACGATCATGCGCTGTCGTCGCGGCCGGCCGGCACAGGGCCCCGGCGACAGGCTCCGGCATGGCCGGCGTCTCGCCGGTCAACCCCGCCGCGACGCCCGAGGCCCCGGCGCTGTACTAGCGTCCGCCGTTCTGGATCCGGTTGATGATGTCGTGCAGGGGCTTGGTGCCGCTGCCGACCATGATCCCGGTGACGATCCCGTCGATCCAGACCGGCAGGCCGTCCCACTCCGGGCCGGCGATCGCGTGCAGGAGGTAGAACCCGCCCGCCGTGGAAGCGAGGGTGGCGACGGCCGTGGCGATCGCCCAGGTCACGATGGTCCGGTTGCCCCGGGCCCGGTCGGCCCGCTGCCGGGCGGCGTCGACCGCGGCCCGCTCCTGCGCGGTGGCCGGGCGGGACAGGTTCGCCAGCTCCGTCTCGGACCGGTGCAGGAGCGCCTCGGCGCCCCGGCCGGGCAGCCAGCGGGCGAACGGCTCCAGGATCCGCTCCACCGCCGCCGCGAAGACGATGAGCATGGCGAAGACCGCGAGGGTGTCCGGTGGCTGGATCGTCTTTCCGCCGGCGCCGCTGGACCAGAGCGCCCACGAGCCCACCCCAGCCGCCGCGATCAACGCGAAGGCGACGACGACCGCGCCGAAGCCGGCGTGCGCCCCCGGCGCCGACACCGGCTGGCCGGACGCGTCGGCGCCGTCCACACCGGAGGTCTCGCCGGCGGCGGTGCCGGCGTTCCCGGCCAACCGCTCCGCCTGCTCCACAGGGGACTCGCCCTGCTGAAGAACCATGGCTTTCCCCTTGCATCTCCGTGCACCCCGGACGGTGCGGAAGGCTACGCCCCGGCGGTGCCGCCCGGGCATCGGGGTGGCCGCCCCGGCACCCGGCCCGCGAGGCGACCGACGCCGGGTGACGGCGGTCGCCGATGGCGTCCACCCGGAAAATGGCACACCGTCCGGCCCGGCCCGAGGTGTACCGATTCGCGCATCGGGGTACACCGATCGAAACTCATGCGTAGCGCCAACCCGAGACGGCACCGCGCAGAAATCAGGAGGTGTGTTGTGGTCAGGATTCCTTCACTCACGCGCCGCCCGGCTACCGCGGCGGCCCGGGACGAGAGCCGCGACGGCCAGGTCGACGCGCAGGACGTGCGGCCGGTCACCAACGACGCCGAGGGCACCGAGGGCAGACACGCCCGCACCGAGGACGCCACCGGAACCGCCCGCCCCGAGCGGGACGACGGCCCGACGACGCACCGGGGCGGGAGCGCGACCGACGCGCCGGCCACCGTCGGCGGGACCGACCAGACCCGGACCGACGAGACCCGGACCGACGAGACCCGCGGTGACGCCCGCGCGGCCGACGCGCACCGCGTCCCGGACCCGGCCGCCCCCTCGGGCACGACCGGCGCCGACCATGCGGCGGGCCCCGACCGCACGGCCGACACCGACCGCACGGCCGACACCGACCGCACGGCCGACACCGACCGCACGCCCGAGCCGGACCGCCGTCCGGAGGCTCCCGTGGCGCCGGCCGGCCCGCGCCCCCGGGCCAGCCTCCTCGCCACGCTCAGTCTGATCGTCGGCATGGCCGCCGCCGGCTTCGTACTCACCGGCACCCTCGCCGGCTACGGCATCGGGCTGGGCGCACTCGCCCTGCTGCTCGCCATCGGCGGCATCTCCGCCACCGCTCGGCGACACATCGCCGGCCGGACCGACGCGCTGATCGGGCTGGTCCTCGGGCTCGGCGCGATCGTCGTCGGCGTGCTCGCGATGACCGGACAGTTCGACTGGCCGACGACCGACGGCGACACCGTCGTACGGTTCCGGGAGTGGCTTGACTCACAGTTTGTGGACCGGTTCTGACGGGCACTTAGCTACGCAGAGCGGTGGTACACCGCTCTGGCCCCGCCAGCCGGTGGTGGTTCACCACCTGAGCGATTTTCGGGGGCGGCGATCTGATCGCCGCCCCCGAGGTGTGTCCGGGTGCGGGTCGCGCCCCGGCACGACCCGCACCCGGAAACGCACACGCAACGAATCAACGGTCGACCTGGGCGCAGACGCAACGATCGGCGACAGGACGCAATCATCGCCGGTGGATTCGGCCGGCGGCCGGACATAGCGTTGGGTTCGGCGCCAGCCGCGAGCCGCACCGAGGCCGGGCGCGCCCGATCCCTGGGAGCACGACCATGACGTTGCACGCCGCCGTTGCAGGCCGGCCGACGCCGGACGGCTCGCCGACGCCGAGCGGCCGACGCTATCTGATGTGCCGGCCCACGTACTTCGCCGTCGAGTACGCCATCAACCCCTGGATGGACCCCACCGGCGACGTCGACCCCGCCCTGGCGGTACGGCAGTGGGAGACGCTGCGGCAGGTGTACCGGGACCTGGGGCACACGGTCGAGGAGATCGAACCGGTGCCGGGGCTGCCCGACATGGTGTTCGCGGCCAACGGCGCGACCGTGGTCGACGGCCGCGCCCTCGCGGTGCAGTTCCGCGACCCGCAGCGCGCGGACGAGGCACCCGCGTACGCCCACTGGCTCGACCGGGCCGGGTTCGAGGTGCACGAGGCCAAGCACGTCAACGAGGGCGAGGGCGACATCCTGCCGGTCGGCGACCTGCTGCTCGCCGGCACCGGTTTCCGTACCTCGCACGCGGCCCACGCCCACCTCCAGGAGGTGTTCGGCCGGCCGGTGGTGACCCTGCGCCTGGTCGACCCGCGCTTCTACCACCTCGACACCGCGCTCTGCGTACTCGACGACCGGACCGTGGCGTACCTGCCGGCGGCGTTCTCCCCCGGCAGCCAGGCGGTGCTGCGCCGGCTCTTCCCGGACGCGGTGCTGGCCACCGAGTCCGACGCCCGGGTGCTCGGCCTGAACGCGGTCAGCGACGGCCGGCACGTCGTACTTCCGGCGCAGGCCACCGGACTGTCGGCCGCACTCCGGGACCGCGGATACGACACAATTGGCGTTGATATGTCCGAGCTGCGCAAGGCCGGTGGCGGACCGAAGTGCTGCACCCTGGTGCTCCGGGACCGTCCGTCGGAGCGGGAACGAGAGGCGACCAAGTGATCGTGGACGACATGCTGCGCACCCCGGCGGCGGTCAGGGACGCCGAGCGCTGGACCGCGCACAACTACCACCCGCTCCCCGTGGTGATCGCCTCGGCCGAGGGCTCCTGGGTGACCGACATCGACGGCCGGCGCTACCTGGACTGCCTGGCCGGCTACTCGGCGCTGAACTTCGGCCACCGGCACCCGGCCCTGATCGCCGCCGCGCACGCCCAGCTCGACCGGCTCACCCTGACCAGCCGGGCCTTCGTGCACGACCAGTTCGCCGACTTCTGCCGCGAGTTGGCGGAGCTCTGCGGCAAGGAACTCGTGCTGCCGATGAACACCGGCGCCGAGGCGGTGGAGACCGCGGTCAAGGTGTCCCGGAAGTGGGGCTACCAGGTCAAGGGCGTGCCGAGCGACCGGGCCACCATCGTGGTCGCGGAGGGCAACTTCCACGGCCGTACCACCACCATCGTCAGCTTCTCCACCGACCCGGTCGCCCGGGACGACTTCGGGCCGTACACCCCGGGGTTCCGGATCGTGCCCTACGGCGACCTCGCCGCGCTGGCCGAGGCGGTCGACGAGACCACGGTCGCGGTGCTGCTGGAGCCGATCCAGGGCGAGCAGGGCGTGGTCGTACCACCCCCCGGTTACCTGCCCGGGGTGCGGCGGCTCTGCACCGAGCGGAACGTGCTCTTCGTCGCCGACGAGATCCAGTCCGGGCTCGGCCGGACCGGCGAGACCTTCGCCTGCGACCACGAGGGCGTCCGGCCCGACATGTACCTGCTCGGCAAGGCGCTCGGCGGCGGGATCGTGCCGGTCTCGGCGGTGGCCGCCGACGCGGACGTGCTCGGGGTGCTGCGCCCCGGCCAGCACGGCTCCACCTTCGGCGGCAACCCGTTGGCCTGCGCCGTCGCCACCGAGGTGGTCCGGCTGCTCGCCACCGGCGAGTTCCAGCGCCGCTCGACCGAGCTGGGCGCCCGGCTGCACACCGCGCTGCGGGCGCTGGTCGGCGAGGGCCTGGTCGCCGTACGGGGCCGGGGGCTCTGGGCCGGCGTCGACATCGACCCGGCGCTGATGACCGGCCGCCAGGCGTGCGAGCGGCTGGCCGAGCGCGGGGTGCTGGCCAAGGACACCCACGGCTCCACGATCCGGCTGGCTCCCCCGCTGGTGATCACCGCCGAGGAGCTGGACCACGCCGTGGAGCAGCTCCGCGCCATCCTGCGCTGAAGCCGTGCGCCGGGGCCCGTCACCGGCCCCGGCGCACGGCACCACGACGGTCAGGCCCGGTCGACCACCCGCATCGCCATGGTCGGCGCCTCCGCCATCACCGAGGTCGGGTTGGCGACGCCGCCCGAGGTCCACGTGCTGGAGCGGGCGATCTGCACGCCGGGGTAGAGCTCCACGATGTCGCCGCCGCGCATCACCCGGGACTGCTGGTGGGTCAGCGCGAGCCGCTCGGACTCCTCCATCGAGCCGCCGGGGCGCACCCCCGAGCCGTTGGTGCTGACGTCCTGCGCGACCAGCTCCGTACCGCGCAGCTCGAACCGGACGTGGTTGCGGCTGATCCAGCGGCGCGCCGCCGTCGTTCAGCCACTGCCCCAGCCGGATCGCAACTCCTCCCGGTGGAGCACCCATGACCACAGCTGCGCCGGTGACCACGAACCGGCGCCGGACCATGCCGCCGATCCGCACCGAGAGCACCTCCGACTGCGGGCGCGGCCCGGCGTCGGTCACCCGGTGCTCGTGCCGGGGGCAGGTCGGCGTCCCGGTGCGCAGCGTGGGCGGCGGCTGCCCCTGGGGCTTGCGGTCGATCTCCGCCAGGTCGGCGAAGGCCCCGCCGCCGCCACCCCCGCCGAAGAGCACGCAGCCCGGCTCCTTGCACCGCCAGGTCCGGGTCAGCAGTTTCCGCCCACTGGGCGACGGGCCGGGCGTCACCGGCCCGCCACCGCCACCCACCCGGGCCATCAGGACCGGGCCGCCCGCCCCGATACGGGGGCCAGCAGCCGGCCCGGCTGTCCGGTCAGCCAGGGGTAGCGCCCGGCCATCCCGTCGAACCGGTTCCGGCTGAGCACGGGCAGGCCGAGCAGGTCGGCCAGCTCCAGGATCCGGTCACCGGGACTGCTCAGCACCTCGACCAGGCCGTCGTCGGCCCACCGGCGTACGACCATGCGCTCGTTGGAGGTGAGGTCGGCGTCCGACAGGAGCGCGCGGTGCACGACCGCGTACACCGGGACGTTGTCCTCCTCCAGTTGCCGTCCCAGGGCGTCGATCACCATGCCCAGCCGGAGCATGCTGGCCGGCCGGCCACCGTCGAGGTCCGCGAAGCGGACCACCTCCGCCAGGTCGAGCACCGCCCGGGCCAGCAGCGGATCCGTGCTGACCCGGCCCTCGATCGCGTCGAGGACTGCCGCTTATCTCGAATCTCACGCCGCTCCCCGGACAATCTCGTCGATCTGCCCCGCCAGCTCGAAGTCGCGACGGGTCACCCCACCCACCGAATGGGTGCAGCACCGGAAGGTCACGGTGCGCCACCGGATGTCGATGTCGGGATGGTGGTCGAGCTCCTCGGCGACCACCGCGACCCGGTCCACCACACCGACCGCGTCGGAGAATCCGGGCAGCTCGACGGTACGGACGATGCCGGCGGGGTCGCCGGACCAACCGTCCAGGCGCTCCAGTCCGGTCCGCACCGCCTCCACGTCCAGCACCTCTGCCATGGCCAGACCTTACCGCCGGGATTCCCTCCCGTGGTGTCCAACCGGCTCAGGGCGGCCGCCGTTGCCGCTGGTCCCCGCCGTACGACAGCGGTCCGCGCCGACAGGGTCACGCAGCGCGCCGAACCGGACCGCCTTCCGGGTGGGATCGTCCGGAAGGCGATATTGGCTCCGGTTCGCTACGCTGGCCGACGGCCCGGTCACGGTGGCGATGCCGCCGGCGTGGCATCACAGGGGGAAGGGACTAGAACCCAGATGAAGACTCGACCGCTGGCGGTCACGGGATTGGCTCTGGTTGCCACGCTCAGCTTCGGAGTCGCCGGTTGCAACAGCGACGCCGGTTCGACCGGCGGCACCGGTACCGGCACCGAGACGACGCCGGCACGCAGCGCGGCGGACGAACTCGCGGCGGCGGCCAAGAAGCTCAACGAGGACACCGTCAAGGTGGCCATGTCGATGAGCGGCATGGAGAGCAGCGGCGCCATCGACCCGGCCGGCAACAAGGGGAAGATGAGCCTGACCATGTCCGGGCAGGGGCAGTCGCTGAAGATCGAACTGCTCACGCTCGACAACGACATCTACATGAAGATGGCCGGCATGCCGGGCATGCCCGACAAGTGGATGCGGGTCGACGCCTCGAAGGTCAAGGAGGGCACCACCCTCGACATGATGCCCAAGGACGACGCCTCCGGCGCCGGCAACCTGGTGAACAGCATGGTCGACGTCGAGCGGACCGGCGAGGGCAGCTTCACGGGCACCATGGACATGTCGAAGTCCCGGCACGCCAACGCGGAGACCCTGCAGCAGCTCGGGGAGAAGGGCAAGGCGATCCCGTTCACCGCGAAGACCGACGCGCAGGGCCGCCTCGTCGAGTTCACCATCGACATGAGCAGCGTGCTGTCGAGCCTCGGCCAGCTCAAGACGACGTACTCGGGCTTCGGCGACCCGGTCGAGGTGACGAAGCCGGCCGCCTCCGAGGTCACCGAGGCGCCGCAGGCCCTGCTGGACGGCTTCAACATCTGAGGTAGCCGGACCGGCCGGGCACCCACCGGTCCAGGGCAACGGAGAACGGGGGCGGCACCATCACGGTGCCGCCCCCGTTCCGTGCCTCCGCGCGGGGCGTCCGGCTCAGCTCCGTACCGGTGCCGGGTTGTCCCGCAGCGGCGCGCCGACCTCGTGCAGGTGCCGCAGCGCCTGCCCGTACGAGTCGAGCAGTCCGGTCTCCTCGTAGGCGACGCCCCGCTCGGCGCAACTCCCGGACGATCGGCTGGGCGAGGCGCAGGTTGGCCCGCGGCATGCTCGGGAAGAGGTGGTGTTCGATCTGGTAGTTGAGGCCGCCGAGGGCGAAGTCGACGAACCGCCCGCCCCGGACGTTGCGCGAGGTCAGCACCTGCTTGCGGAGGAAGTCCAGCTCGTCCTCGGCGGTGGGCATCGGCATGCCCTTGTGGTTCGGCGCGAACGAGCAGCCCATGTAGAGGCCCCAGAGACCCTGGTGGATGGCGATGAAGACCAGCGCCCGCACCGGCGACAGCACGGTGAAGATCACGCCCAGGTAGCCGACCGCGTGCACGGCCAGCAGCAGCGCCTCCACCCGGCGGTGCCGCATCGGTGTGCCGCGCAGCGCCCGCACGCTCGACACGTGCAGCGCCAGCCCCTCCAGCAGCAGCAGCGGGAAGAAGAGGTACGCCTGCCGGCGCGCCATCCACCGGCCGAATCCCCGGGTCTCGCGCGCCTGCTCGTGCGTCCAGACCAGGGCGCCCGCCCCGACGTCCGGATCCTCGTCCTCGTGGTTCGGGTTGGCGTGGTGCCGGTTGTGCTTGTCGATCCACCAGCCGTAGCTGAGTCCGACCGCCAGGTTGCCGGCAAGCAGCCCGGCCACGTCACTGGCCCGCCGGTTGCGGAACATCTGCCGGTGCCCGGCGTCATGCCCGAGGAAGGCGACCTGGGTGGTGGCGACGGCGAGGAAGATCGCCACCAGGATCTGCCACCACGAATCGCCGACCAGCGCGAAGGCGGCCCAGCCGGCGACGAAGAGCCCCACGGTCAGGGCGATCCGGGCCACGTACCAGCCGGTGCGGCGCTCCAGCAACCCGGCCTGACCGATCCGGCGCGACAACTGTGAGTAGTCACTTCCTCGCCGGACCGCCGGCTCCGTCACCGCGCTGACCACCATGCTTTCCTCCGAACGTCGCATCTCCACTCCACCGGTCGGGTGAGCGCTACCTCCAGTCTCCGGCGGATGATCGCAACTCAGTAACCCTGAGAACCCCCGGATCGGTGGTAGGGATAGCCTTACCCCCTGTCGGAGCGCCCGGCGGCGGTCAGCTCATCCGGGTGACGGCCGACCGGAGCCGGCGCAGGTCCCGGCGCCGCCGCTCGTACGTCATGGCCAGGCCGATCAGCACCGAGCCGCCGACCGCCAGGAAGATCCAGCGGGGCAGCAGGTCCCAGACATCGACCATCTCCCGCAGGGCCAGTACGGCGAGCACCCCGCCGCCGAGCACCACCGGGGCCTGCCGCCGCCACCGGGCCCCGGCCAGTACGACGACCAGCGCCCCGGCGCCCAGCAGCAGCCGCCGCCACGGCTGTTCCCCCATGACGAGCACCGAAACCAGGCTCGGCAGCAGTGCCGCACCGAGCCCCGGGCCGTACCCGATCCAGCTGCTCAGCGCCGGCCAGGCCCGCAGCGCCAGCCAACCGGCCAGCACCCCGAGCACCGCCGCCGGCAGCGTGTACGCCTCGACCAGCGCGACCCGGGCGGCGGAGAGCAGCAGCCACGTCGCCGCCAGTTCGGCTCCGGCGGCCGACGCGGTGTAGGTCCAGCGCCGCCCGGCCGGCTCCCCCGGGCGCAGCGCCCGCAGCCCCAGCGCCACACCCCAGAGCGTGCAGACCACCGCCGCGTGCCGGATCGCCCCGACCGTCAGGACGAGTGCGCCCAGCGCGGCGAGGTGGCCGGCCGCCTCGACCGCGACCGCCTCGGCCCGCCGGGCGCCCCCGACCGCCCCCCGCTCGCCTCGCCCGGCCGCCGGTGGCACGGCCGATGCCGCGCTCCGGGCCGGCCCGCGCAGCGCGGTGCCGCCGGCCAGGGCCAGCGCCGCCACCCCGAGGACCGCCAGCGCGGCGATCCGGGCCGGCAGGTCGGCGGCGAGGCAGGCCGCGATCGCCGCCGCCACCCCGGCGGCGACGGCGGTCAGCCAGCCCGCGACCCGGGCGGCCGGAAGCCGCCCCGCGGCACCGGCGGTCAACCCGGCCAGCCCGACCAGGGCCAGCCCGCCGAGGGTGGTCCCCTCCGCCGGCAGGAGCCCGGCCAGGCCCGCCGCCCCGAAGAGCACCCCGAGCGGTACGCAGGTCCGCACGGTCCGGCGCTCCGAGGTACCCAGCGCCACGGCGAGGAGACCGACCAGCCCGCCCAGCAGGGTCAGCGCGGGCACGGTGGGCCAGCGGGCACCGGCGGCGGCCAGCCCGGCGAGGGCGGTGGCCAGCGCGAGCGGGGCCGTGACCAGCACCGTGAACCGGACGTCGGTGCGCCGGAACAGCCCGACGGCCGCCCCGGCGACGGTGAGCAGCAGCAGGGTGAGGGTGGCGTGGCCGTCCGGCCGCCAGGCCTCCGGCCCCAGCCCGACCCCGGCCGGCGGACCCGACCAGATCCGGCCGATCCAGCCGTACGGCGCGACCAGGAGCGCGCCGACCGCCGGCAGCGCAATGATCCCGGCCCGGGTCAGCAGGACGGCGCCGGAGAGCAGGGACGAAACGGAGACGGGCGACGGCGCCCACTGGGTCGCCGGTGTGCCGGCCACGGGTGTGCCGGCCACCGGTGTCCGGCAGAGCAGCAGCACGGTGACAGTGATCAGCAGCGCTCCGGCGGCGTACATCCCCCCGGGTTCGGCGACGCCGGGCAGGGCCGGTGACAGGCCGACCGGCAGCGCGACGAGCGAGAGCGCCGCGCCCGCGTACGGCAGGTAGCCGGGAACGGCCCGGCGCAGCGGCAGCAGCCCGGCGCAGAGCAGCACCGCGGCGGCCAGCACGGCGCGGGCCTGCCACCACGGCGGAACACCGGCGGCGAAGAGCCCGAGCGTGAGGCCGGCCGGGGCGGCGAGCACCGCGGCGGCGAGCCCGCATCCGCCGATCGTCCGCCGGTGCGCCGAACCGGTTGACCGGAGTGCGACCAGTGCGACCGCCGCCCCGGTCAGCACCAGGCCGCCGAGGACGGCGGCGGCACCGCCGGGCCGGGCCAGGCCGACCAGCACCGCGTGCCCGGCCAGCGGCACGGCGGCACCGGCCAGCGACACCGCCGCCGCGAGGCTGCGGTCCCGGCGTACGGCGGCGAGCGCGAACCCGGCCGCCAGTACGAGGTCCAGGGTGGAGATCGCCCACCAGGGCAGCGGCACCGCGGTCGGCAACGCCAGCAGGGTGAGCACGGCCCCGGTCAGCAGCGTCGGTCGCCAGGCCCGGCGCGGCAGCAGCACGCCGAGAGCGGCGGTGGCCAGCGGTACCGCCACCGGAAGCTGCCAGTCGAACGGCCCGGTCCGGGCGGCCAGGTCCGCCGACCAGAGCGGCTGCGAGGCCAGCACCACGGCCAGCGCCACCGTCAGCGTCATCAGCCCGGTCACCGCCGCGAGCGCACCGGTGACGAGCAGGCCGCCGGCCCGGGGGCCGATCCGTACCCCCGGCGGCAGCCGGTGGAGCAGCACCGCGAGCGCACCGGCGAGCGCCGTGACGGCCAGGGCGCCGGAGACGAGCGGTGGCCACGGCGAGGCGGCGACGGCACGCAGGAGCCCGGTGGCGAGCACGACCACCAGGACTCCGCCGGCCACCGCCACCGCGGCGGCCACCCGCAGCCGGAGCGCCCCGGCGAGCAGTACCAGGGCGGTCAGCAGCAGGGGCCCGCCGGCGAGCGCGGCGGTGGGCGCACCGGTCACCAGCGCGGCCGCGCCGCAGCCCGCCGCCGCCAGCAGCGCGAGGCCGTACCCGGTCCCCGCGACGGACCGGCGGGCCAGGTCGAGCCGACCCGCCGGTCCGTCACCTCCCCGCCCCCGGGTCAGGCCCAGGTTGACCGCCGCCAACCCGGCGAAGGCCACCGTCCAGCCGGCGACGCCGACCCCCGCGTCGAGGGCGAGCAGCGGCACCACCGGCTGGAGCAGCAGCAGACCGGCGAACCAGGGCGCGGCGAGCCCGGTCCACCGCCGGTAGCCCGCCGCCACCGCCGCGCTGGCCCCCCCGACCAGCGCGGCGTAGCGGGCCGTCGGCCAACCGTCCACCCCGAAGAGCCCCACGGCCCAGACCGCGTAGCCGTCCAGCACCACCAGCAGCAGGCCGATCGCCGCGAAGGTCTCGGCGGTGGCGGTGAGCCCCCGGCGCCGGGCCAGCACGGGCCCGGCCAGCGCCAGCGTGGTCAGCCCGGCCAGGATCGACGCCCGGCCCGCGATCCCGACCGTTGCCCAGGCCACCACGGTGAAGACGACCGCCGCCGTGCCGAGCAGCAGTCCACCCAGGACGAAGAGGACGTTCTGCACGGTCCGGGTGGAGGCCTCCGGGCGTACCGGTGCGGGTGTCGGCCCGACCGGCACGGTCCCGGCCGGCGCGGCGGCGGCCGGCTCGGGCGGCGGCTGGCGCGGCGGCGGCGTGGCGCGCAGGGCCGACCGCACCTGCCGGGCCAGCATCTCGCGCCGCTGCCGGGCGTCCTGCAACGCCACCGTGGCCGCCTGGTAGGCCTGCCCGGCCTGGAACACCCGCTCGGTCAGGCCGACGATCTCCGCGTCCAGCCGGGTCACCTCGGCGGCGACCGGATCGGGCCCCCGGCCGCACCCGGGGCAGCCGCCGGTCAGGTCGGCGCCGGTCCCACAGCCGGGGCAGCGGTACGCGTTCGCGGGATTGGTCACGCTGCCAGGATCCGGCAGCGGCGGCCCGCGGCACAGAGTGCGCGTACCTATCCGGCGCGGGACGGCCCGCCTAGAGCCGGGTCTGCGCGTGCAGCCAGGCGGAGTAGTCGGGGTTGCCGCTCTCCACCCAGGTCACCAGGATCTCCGGCACCTCGTACGGGTGCCCGGCCCGGACGTGGTCGATGAGCGCCTCCACCCGGTCGGGGGCGGTCTTGAACCGCACCGACCACTCACGGGTGGTCTCCATCCGCGACTCCCACCAGTAGGTGCTGTCCACCGGGCCGCCCACCTGCGCGCACGCCGCCAACCGGCCGGCCACTGCCGCGGCGGCCAGCACGTCGGCCACCGCCCGGGCATCCACCACCGTCGTCACGATGCAGATCTGTTCCACGCCGGGCACCCTACGCGGGCTCCGTTTCATCCCGGTGCGCGTCGATCCATTTGTCGATCCGCGCCCACCAGTCGAAGAGCCAGTCGATGCGCTCCTGCCGGTCGGTCGGCACCTCCTCCGGGGGTACGGACCAGAAGCGCATCACGATCCGCTTGTCCATCGGAAGTTCCCGCCACACGTCGGCCACCGTGAGCATCCGGTCCAGGCCGGTGTGCGCGACGAAGATGACCCCGGCCTCCGGGGCGGCGTCCAGGGCGGCGAGGACCCCGCCCGGCTGGGGTGCGAGCACGTGCCGCATGGCCTCGGCCTTCCGGGCCATCCGTTCCAGGCCGCGGGCCCGGAGCAGGTCGATCGCGCGAAGCCGGCGACGCGGGGTGAAGTTGCCCCCCTCCGGGAAGATCACGAACGCGTCGTCGGCGTCCAGCCCGGTCGCCAGGTGCCCGATCTGCTCGGTGAGGCTCTCCCGGGGCGGGCCGGCGTGCTCCTGCGGGCCGACCCGTTCCGGGTCACGCCGCCGGGGGGCGATGAACCGGTTGGGCAGCCGGTTGAGCAGTACGTCGACGGCGGGATCCCACTGGAGGGTGTCCTTGAGGACGATGCGCGGTTCCCGCTTGAACCAGTTGACCAGTGCGTGGATCAGGATGAACGAGTCGCCGGGCCCGGCGTGCCGGCACAGCACCAGCTCGGGCCGGCCGGGCAGCGCGGTGTCGGGGTCGGTGCCGACGACGTCGATGCGCAGCCGCAGTGTCCAGCGGGCCTGCCAGAACAGGAAGGTGAGGAACCACCCGGCCAGTACGTAGTGCGCCCGCTGCAACGACGGGGACCGCTTCCGCCAACCGAAGCCGGAGACGACCCAGAGCCCGAAGAGCGCGACCAGCGCGGCGGCGTCCCAGAGCAGGTAGACGATGGCCAGCCAGAGCACCCGCAGCGGGCGGAGGTAGCCGGGGACCAGCGGCGAGGCGGCCGCGGCGACAACCAGCCACAGCGGCAGCGTGGTCACCGCCAGCACGGCGAGCAGCACGATGCCCGGGGCGAGCACGAGCCGCCGGATCCACCGGGGTGGCAACGGCATCAGGGGCGCTCCACGTGCTCGACCAGGTAGCGGCGGGAGGCGGTGTAGGCGCGGCTGATCCGCCGCCCGATCGCGGTCATGTCCCGGTACGCCCACGGCGTGTCGTCCCGTGGGGCGACGCCCCCGGTGGGCAGCACGTGTACGTCCACGTCGTCCGGCAGCACCGCCATCTCCCGGGCGAAGCGGTGCCGCCGGGCGATCTCGAAGGCCACCTGGGCGACCTCCCACGGGCGCCGGGGTGGGCTCAGCGGGCGCTCGATCCGGCCCACCTGGAGGACGAAGATCTGCCGCGCCCCCATCTGCACCGCCTCGCCGACCGGGATCGAGTTGACGATCCCGCCGTCGACGAAGTGCTCCCCGCCGATCGGGGCCGGCGGCAGCAGGCCGGGTACCGAGGCCGAGGCGAGCACCGCGGGCACCACGAGCCCGCTGCTGAACCAGTGTTCGGCGGCCCGCTCGATGCTGGCCGCGCAGCACCGGAACGGCACCTTCAGGTCGGTGAAGAGCGTCTCGGCGCCGAGCTCGGCCTCCAGCAGCCGGCGCAGCGGGCGCGGCGAGTGCAGGTGGGTACGGGCCGCGAACCGCCGCAACTGCCGGGCGATCGAGTCGCCGTAGATCTCACTCGCCTCCGGTGACGCCCAGAGCCGGACGAGCCGGTCGGTGACCGCCTCGCAGGGGTCGGCGGCGACCAGGGCGCCGTTCACCGCGCCGATCGACGTACCGACCACCAGGTCCGGTTGGATTCCGTAGCGGAACAGCGCCCGCAGCATGCCGACCTCGACGGCACCGAGCACACCCCCACCGCCGAGCACGAACGCCACCGGACCGCTGACCATGTCGTTCATCCTGGCACGGCCCACCCAACCCGGCCGGGCCCGGGCACTCGCAAGATCGTTCGGCGCTGTCCCCGGGGGCCGGGCCGGCTGTCCGGATCGACGGCAAATGCCCGCCGCGCGGTCGCCCGTTGACAGGACGGACTCATTCACCGAGCCTGATACAACCCCGGCGTCGCCGGACGGGTGCCCCCGACTTCCCAGGCAGGTGCGACGAACGATGGCAGCACTGCAGGCGGGCGGCCTGCTCGCCCGCAGGTACCGTCTGATCGACCAGATCGGCGCCGGCGGCATGTCGGTGATCTGGCGAGCCCGGGACGAGGTGCTGGACCGGGTGGTGGCGGTGAAGGTGCTCGCCCCCTCGCTCGCCGCCGACGGGAAGTTCCGGGAGATGGTCCGGGTGGAGGCCCGGGCCGCCGCCCAGCTCGTGCACCCGCACGTCACCGCCGTACACGACTACGGCGAGGCGGTGGGCCCGGACGGCGAGATCATCGCGTTCGTGGTGATGGAACTGCTGACCGGCGAGGAGTTGGAGGCCCGGCTGACCGCCGGGGCGCTGCCCTGGCCCGCGGCGGTGGAGATCTGCGCGCAGGTGGCCGAGGCCCTGGCCGCCGCACACCGGCTGGGCATCGTGCACCGGGACATCACCCCGGCGAACATCATGATGACGGCTTCCGGGGCGAAGGTGCTCGACTTCGGCATCGCCACCCACGTCGGCGCGCCGGACGAGGACGAGGACGGCGAGACGTTCGGCACCCCGGCGTACGTCGCCCCGGAGCGGCTGGACGGGCTTCCGGCCCAGCCGGCGACGGACACGTACTCCCTCGGTGTGCTGCTCTACGAGACGCTGACCGGCCGGGTCCCCTTCCCGGCCGACACCTGGGACGACCTGACCCGGGCGCTGCGGGCCGGCACGGTGCCGACCCTGACCGGCGTGCCGGACGTGCCGCCGGCGGTGGCCGAGATCTGCCTGCGCTGCCTGGCCCGCGACCCGGCCGAGCGTCCCACGGCGGCACAGGTCGCCGAATCGCTGCGCGGCCAACGCCCGCCGGCCCTCGCCCCGGCCGGCGCGCCGGCCCCGCCGCCCGCCGGCACCGCCCCGACGGGTCCGCCGCCTGAGCCGGCTACCGCGCCGGCCCAACCCGCGCCGGCCCAACCCGCGCCGGCCCAACCGGTCGCGGCGCAACCGGTCCCGGCCCAACCGATCCCGGCCCAACCGGTCGTGGCCCAATCGATCCCGGCCCAACCGGCGGGCGCGGCGTCGGGCGCGTCGGGTGCACCCGTGACCGTACTGTCGCGGCCGGGCCGGGTCCTCGTGTTCGGCACCGCCGCGCTGGTCCTGCTCACCGCGGCCGTCCTCCTCGGGTCGACCCTCGACGGCGGCTCACCGTCGCAGCCGGCGGGGGCGCCCACCGCGACCGCGACCGGGTCCGGGGCGCCGGCGACGGCGTCACCGCCGTTCGGCGGCGGCTCGTCGGCGGCGCCGGTGGCGCCGCCACCGGGCGGGAGGGGCGGACCGACCGGCACCGGCACGGCCGGCACCGTGGTCGAGGCGGTCTCCCAGCTCGACCAGATCGTCGACGACGGCGTGGCGACCGCCGCGATCCGCGACCACGCCGGAGTGGACCTGCGCAACCTGCTCCGCAACCTCCGGACCGACCTGGCCGCCGGGCCGGTGGACCTGACCGTGCGGGTGGCCCGGCTGCGGGAGAAGGTCGCGATCCGGGTCAGCGAGGGCTCGATAACCGCGGAGTACGCCGAACTGCTCGACGCGGCACTGCTCCGGTTGGCCACGGCGGTGTGACGCCGCCCCGCCGGGGCCGGTGCGGCGGGCGGGCCGTCAGGTCAGGCGGATCCGGTCGCCGGCGTGGTCGAAGAGGAGCAGCCGGTCCGGGTCGACGGCGAGCGTGATCAGATCTCCGGTACGCGGCAGGACCGGCGCCGGTACCCGGACCACCAGCTCCCCGGCGATCGGCGGATCGTCCCCCAGTTCCGGGTCGTAGACCGGGTAGAAGCCGTACTCGGTGCGGGCGGTGGCGCGCGGCGGCTCCGTCCGGGAATGGGGCAGCATCCGCGAGATCGTGTCCCGGAAGGGATGCCCGGCCGGCAGCTCGTCGGAGAGCAGCGTGGAGAGGTGCTGACCATCCGGGTGCTCCAGTCGGGCCTGGCTCGCCGACGTCGGCACCGTACCGGTCGCCACGTGCACCAGCGCCTCGTGGCCGAGGTTCTCGACCAGCCGCACCGCGCCGGTGAGCACCGGACCGGCGGTCCCGGCGGCGACCGGGGTGAGCGCGTCGGCGCGCAACGCCAGGGTGACCCGCTCGGTGTGCCGCTGTGCCAACCGGCGGGTCCGGGGGTCGCCGGGCGGCAGCTCGATCAGCTGTGACCCGAGGTCGAGCACCACCCCACCGTCCTCGGTCCGGTAGACGGCGGCCTGCATCAGGTTCGCCCGGGGCGTACCGATGAACGCCGCGACGAAGAGGGTGTGCGGGTCCCGGTACACCTCGTCCGGGGGACCGATCTGCTGGAGCATGCCCCGGCGCAGCACCGCGACCCGGTCGGCCATCGTCATCGCCTCGACCTGGTCGTGCGTCACGTACAGCGTGGTCACCGCCAGCCGGCGGGCGAGCGCGGCGACCTCCAGCCGAAGCTCGACCCGGAGCCCGGCATCCACGTTGGACAGCGGCTCGTCGAGGAGGAACGCCCGCGGGCTCCGGACGATGGCGCGGGCCATCGCCACCCGTTGGCGCTGCCCACCGGAGAGCCGGCCGGGCATCCGGGAGAGCAGCTCGGTGATGCCGAGCTGTTCGGCGACCTCGGCGACCCGGGCCGCAACCCCGGCCGCCGGCTCCGCGCCGCTGCGCAGCGGGAAACCGATGTTCTGCGCGACCGTCAGATGTGGATAGAGGGCGTAGTCCTGGAAGACCATGGAGAGCCGCCCGTCCCGTCCCACGCCCAGCGGCACCGGCTCCCCGTCGATCAGGACGCGCCCGCTGGTCGGCTCCTCCAACCCCGCCACCAGGCGCAGGACCGTCGACTTGCCACACCCCGTCGGCCCGAGCAGGGCGACGAACTCGCCCGAGCTGATCTCGATGCTCACGTCGTCGACCGCGACGGTGCCGTCGGCGAAGATCTTCGTCAGCCGGTCGGTGGTGATGCTGACCACGGCGACCACCTCCTGCCGCCATCGTCCGGGCACAACGTCACCGGCGCCAGCCCTGATTCGGTGAGGTTGGTCAATGCCGGGTCGAACGGCGGTCGGGGGCCACCACCGCGCGGGCCGCCCGACCGTACCGGCCGGGTCCCGGGCGACTCAGGCGGGTGGCGGGTCGACCCGTACGGTCCGGTCCATCCAGCCGTCGCCGTCCTCGTCGTGCATCCGCCGCTCGAAGAAGCCGTCGCCGTCCTCGTCGTACTCGCTCACGTCGACCAGGCGGTCGCCGTCCAGGTCGTGACCGACGAAGTCGGCGCGGCCGTCGCGGTCGAGGTCGACCTGGATGTCCACGCCGCCGTCCGCGCGTCCGTGCAGGGTGTGCCGGTCCCAGTCCCCGTCACCGTCCACGTCGACCCGGGTCCGGTACCCCTCCGGCAGCGGCGGAACCACCTCGGCCGCCGGGCCCGGGGAACCGCCACCGACCTCGGCGCCGGCCAGGGCTCCCGCCAGGCCGCCGTCGGCGGCGACGGCCGCCGCGTCGGTCGCGGTACGGATCGACTCGCCGATCTCGTCACCGAGCCCGGCCAGTCCGCCGGCCGCAAGCCCGGCACCGGGTTGGCCCGGCCCGCCCAGCGGTACGGCGGCCGGGGCGCAGTCACCCAGCGGCGCGGCCGGCGCGCCGACCCCGTCGACCGGCACCGCCGCGCCGAAGCCCTCGACCGGCACCGCCGCGCCGAGAGCCCCGGCCGGAGCCGCCGCGCCGAAGCCGCCGGTCGGCAGGGCGGGCTTGACCACGTCCCTGGAGAGGGTGAGCCCGCCGAGCGCGCCGACGAGCGGGGTGAACATGCCGGAGAGGCTGGACTGATTGGTCCGGCCCTCCACGTTGGTCCGGTCGGCGTCGCTCTCCCGGGCGCCCGGGTCGACACCGACCTGCAGCCGGAGCAGGTCCTGCTCGTCGGCCTCGAGCTGGTAGCCGGCGAGCGCACCGTCCGGGTCGCCGGCGAGCGCGGCGGCGAAGAGGGGGTCGGTCAGCAGGCGCTCCAACACGACATCGAAGTCACTCATGGTCGCCTCCTCGTCACCCGACCCCCAGGCTAGCCCCGCCCCGAGCCCTCAGTCCAACTCCGGCATCGGTACCGGCTGCGGACGCGGCCGACAGGTGCCGCAGCGCAGCGCGTCCTCCACCACCAGTCCCTCGACCCGGCCGCGCGCCTCGGACCGGTGCACCTCCAGCAGGTAGGGGCCGAACCGGGCGTGGTCCTCGCACACCCCGCGCCCGCAGAACCGGCAGCCGCCCCGGGCCGCCTTGGGGCAGAACCAACAGAGCACCACAACTCCTCACCGGGCATGGCGGTTCCGGCCCGATGGGCGCACCGCCGTCACCCCCCACAGACGGTCACAACAGATCCAGGCACGGTTTGAGCTTGATGATCTCGGTGGTCTCGGTGCGGTTGCCGGCACCGTCCACCGCGCGGACCACCACCCTGATCACCGCGCCGCGGGGGTTCGACACCGTACAGGGCACCACGACCCTGCCCCAGAACCGCTCGCCGGAGCGCTTCAGCCGCACCGGGACGGCCGCCGCCTCGCCGAGGTACCACCGCGCGGTGACCTGGATCCGGGAGGCCGGGGTGTCGTCGTCGGTCACCGTCCCGCCGAGCTTCGAGGAGCCGTTCAGGCCACAGAGCAGGCGGGGGATGGTCCGGTCCACGGAGACGTCAGAGAAGGCCGGCCCGACCCGGTTGGGCGGCGTAGCGGGGGGCGGGGTGGGAGCCGGTGGCGTCGTCCGGGGCGGCGGCGTGGGGGCCGGCCGGGTGGCCGAGGGCGTGGTCGGGGGCGGCCCGCTGGTCCTCGCCGGTCCGCCGCCCGGACCGGTGGAGGTCGGGCGGGGCCCGCCGGTGGCGGGACCCGGGGTCGGCACCGGGGTCGGCGTCGGGCTCGGGCCCGGCGTCGGGGTCGCGGTCGGCGTCGCGGTGCCCGGCGTGGGTACGGGGGTCGGCTGCCCCGTCGCCGGTCCGTCGCCGCAGCCCAGGTCCCGGCCGGTGGCCGGTTGCCGCACCCCGGCCACCCGGACCTCGCCGGCCGCCACCTCGACGTCCGGCACCGAGACCGCGTACCGGGCCGCGCCCCGGTTGCCGACCGCACCCGCGCCCCCGACGGGATCCACGGAGCGGGCCACCACCAGCGTCAACGGGGTGAAGGCGTCGGCGCGGCCCGTGCTGTCGGCCAGCAGCCGGCCGGCGTCCAGCGTCAACCGCCCGTGCGGGGCGCTCGGCCGGATCCCCTCGCTCCAGATCCTGCCGACCACGGCCCGGGTACCGGCGCAGAGGACGGCCGTCGACCCGCCCCGGAAGGTCAGCAGGGCGCGGGAGCGTTCCGGCACCCGGATCCGGTCCCCCGTACCGACGTAGATCCCGCGCTCGGCCACGCGCACCACCCGGCCCCGCTGCGTCACCTCGACCGGCCCGCGCTGTGCCGACAGCAGCACCCGGTCCGTGGGCATCTCCGCCCAGGCCGGCCCCGGCAGCAGGTTGCCGGCCGTGGCGAGCAGCGTCAGCAGCAGGAGGAGCAGGACCAGCCACCACAGCTTCCGCTCGAACCGGCCGTCGGCGTCGGAGTCCACGTTGTCCGGTGGCGGGCCGGGCGGCGCGGCCAGCGGCGGGTAACCGGCCCCGGGGTGTACGCCGATCCGGGGCGCGCCGCCGGGCGTACCCGCCGCCGGGGCGACGGACGCCGCTTCCGGGCCGAGGAGCAGCGGAACTCCGCTGACCGCCGGCACGTTCCAGACCCGGACCGACGTACGGGCGGTCGCCACCGCACCCGCGTCCGCCTCGCCGGCCGGGCCGATCATCGTGCCCCGGCGCAGTTGGGTGCCGTCGGGCAGCTCCACCACCCCGCTCTGCACCAGCACCGCCTCGTCGGCACCGGAGAGGGTGACCGGTTCGCCCGGCCCGACCGCGGCCGCCCGGGCGCCGGCGACCAGCCCCAACCGGTCCTCGACGGCCAGTCCCCGCAGGGCGGGCGCCTCGGCGAACAGCTCCTCGGCCTCGGCCCGCTCACCGGGCGGCGGACCGGGGAGCGGGCCCACCACCCGGACCACGTCCGCGGCCGGCAGTCCGAGCAGGGTGGTGCCGGCGGTGCGCCACGTCAGGCTGGCCGGCGTACCGGTGAGGGCGTTGGCGAGCCCCACCACGCCGCCCGGCCCGACCCGCTCCCGCACGAGTCCCCCGGGGTCGCCGGGGCGCCGGGCCTCCAGCGCTCCGTCGACCACGACGTAGACGCGCGGTTGCGCGGCACCCGCGGCGACGAGGTGCTCACCGGCACGGGGACGCAGCCAGGCGGCCCGCCCGGCCAGCTCGGCCAGCTGCTCGGCGGGCAGCCGGCCCAGCGGCGAGGCGCGCAGCGCGGCCAGCCGGCGCGGCAGGTCGAGCCGCTGCCGCCGCCGCGCCCAGCGGTCGCGCAGCCGCCGGGCCAGCGCGCCGACCACCGCGTACACCAACGGCGCCGTCAACCCGGCGACCACGGCGGCGAGCAGCAGCCGGGACGGCCAACCGGACTGCCACAGGCCGATGACCAGGCCCTGCACCCGGTCGGTCCAGATCCGCCAGCCCACGTTGGCCGAGATGCCCGCCCAGAGCATGGCCAGGGTGCCGTACAGGGCGACGATCCTGCCCTCCCGGTCGAGCTGCGCCCATCCGGGTGGCCGGCGCTGGATCCGGGCCAGCACGAAATCCATCCCCCGCCTGCGCAGGTTCGGGATCTCCAGCCAGTCCATCAGCAGGTAGTAGCCGTCCAGGGCCAGGAAGGGGTTGAGGTTGATCAGGACGTTGAGGTACCAGGCGAAGGCGAGCTTGAACGTCCACGGCGCCGCCTCGGGCACCAGCACCCCGATGAGTTGGGCGAGGCCCGCCAGGACCAACCCGGACGCGGGTCCGGCCGCCGTGGTGAGCATCCGGGCCCGGCGGCCGGCCATCCAGACGTCGGTGGTGTCGACGAAGACCGACGGGATGCCGAAGTAGACCAGGAAGCCGGCGGCGGGGACCCGCCGGCCGGCGTGCCGGGTCGCCAGGGCGTGGCCCAGCTCGTGGCTGGCCAGCGCGAGGACGTTGAGCCCGAGCAGCACCGCCGCACCCAGCGCGTACGACCCGTCGGTCAGGAAGAGGGACTGGTCGCCGGCCCACCACGTCCAGCCGAACAGAGCCAGCCCGGCCCCCGCCACCAGGCCGAGGAGCACGGCGGCCACCCGGGTGAAGAGCAGCCGCCCGCCGGCCCGGTAGAGCCGGTCGACGCCTGTGTCCACGTCGGCCAGCACGACCCGCCGGCCCTGGGCGGCGGCGACGATGCTCCGGCCCAGGCGTACCGGCCACAGCCGGCGGGAGACCCGGTCCAGCGGGGTGAAGACGTCCACCGGAAGTTCGACCAGCATCCGGTTGCCGGCCAGGTCGGCCACCACCCGGGTCACCTGGTCCGGGGCGAGCCGGCCGGCGATCCGGGCGAACTCCGCGACCAGTCGGGCCACGGTCCGGGTGCCGTCCATCAACTCGGCGAGCCGCCACTCCTCCGGCGTCAGCCGCAGGTAGCAGGCGTCGGCACCGGGGTCCGGCGAGCGGAGCATCACGTACGGCACGCCGCGTACCGAGACCAGCTCCGCCCGCTCGATCCCGGGCCGCAGCACCGGGCGGGCCCGGGCCGGGTTGAGCCGTTCGACGACGGCGGTCCAGACGTCCGGCTCGGCCGGACCGAGCGACTGGCCGGGGGCGCGACCGGCCAACGCCTCCCAGACACTCATCCGGTTTCCGTCGACCGCCACCGATCTCCGCCCTCCGCATGCCGCTGCGGCAAGGAGCGTAGGGCGTCGATGCGTTCGTCGTACCCTCGCGTCCGTTACCCGACAGCGCACCGCACCCGGGCCGGCACCGGGGTACGGGACGGGGCCCCGACGCTCACCACGCCACGGAGGGTGCCCGCTCGTTCCGGCCGGACGGTGCCGGGACGGCGAGCCGTTCCCGGTAGACCCGCTCGTAGTCGTCGGCCATCCGCTCGGCGGAGAACGCCCGCCGCACGTGCGCCACGCAGGCGGCCGGCTCGATCCGGGACACCTGCCGCAGCGCGCCGGCCAGCTCCGCCGGTTCGTCGCAGATCAGTCCGGTCTCGCCGGACCGGACCAGCTCGGGCACGGCGCCCCGGTTGAGCGCCACCACCGGGGTACCGGTGGCCATCGCCTCCACCATCACCATGCCGAACGGTTCCTCCCAGCGGATCGGCATGATCAGGCAGCGGGCCGCGAGCATCAGCCGGACCGTCGCGTCCCGGTCCGGGTTGCGCAGCACCGTCACGTCCGGGCCCACCATCGGCTCCACGACCTGCTCCAGATACCGCTGCTCGGGCCGCTCGTCGCACTTGCCGGCCAGCACCAACGGCATCCCGGCGTCCCGGCATGCCTGGATCGCCAGGTCCGGTCCCTTGTCCGCGCTGAACCGGGCGAGCCAGAGCACGGGGCCGGGGCCGGGTGACGACTTCGCCATCATGGTGGCGGTGGAGATCCCGTTGTGGACGGTGGCCGCCCACGGCAGCTCCGGCGCGAGCCGACGCTGGGTGTCGGAGATCGCCACCAGACCGACCGAGGGATCGACGTCACCGAGGATCTCCCGCAGTTCCCCGCTCGGCCGGTTGTGCACGGTGGCCACGGTCGGCACCGACCGGTCCGCGGCGGCGTACGGGCCGACCGTGGTGTGGTCGTGCACGATGTCGTACGAGGCGGGCGAGACCATCCGGTTCACCCGGGCCAGGTGGGCCAGCTCCGGCAGCGCCTGCCCGACCCGCTGGTGCTGCAACTCCGGTACGGTCCCGACGAAGGTGGCCGCGGTGCCGGTGCCGGTACCCGCCCCGAAGAGGGTCACCTCGTGCCCCTTCGCGGCGAGCGCGTCGACCAGGGCCGAGCAGACCTGTTCCAGCCCGCCGTAGCCGGGGGGCGGCAGCGCGTACCACGGAGGAACGATCATCGCGACCCGCAGCGGGCGCGACGAGGGTCCGGTCTCGTTCCTGGTCACCGATGCGGTCCTCCTCGCCAGGTCTCGGGTCGGACGGTTCGCGCTCCGGGCGCGCCCGGCTCAGCTCGCCAGGGTCAGGCGTACCTCGACCTCGCAGACCCCGGGAGCACCCCAGGCGGCCCGTTCCGCGCCGTCCCGCTCGATCCAGGAGCGCACCTCGCCGCTGAGCACCACGGTCCGGCCCTGCACGTCGACGTGGATCAGCTCGGCGTCGACGTCCGCGGTCCGGGCGAGCGCACTGCGGATGTCCCGCCGGACCTCGTCGGGGGAGATCCCGTCGACCGGCCGGACGGCGACCAGGTTCGTCACCCCGCGTACGCCGGTGAGCCGGCGGACGTCCCGTTCGGCGGCCCGCCGTTCGAAGCCCCGCTCGACCTCACCACGCAACGTGACCCAGCCGTTGGCGACGGTCACCTGGACCTGGTCGGTCGGCACGAAGGCGTCCCACTCCAGGGCCCGGCTCGCCGCGGTCGCGATGTCCGGGTCCGCGCGCTCGTGGGCGCCGGGAAGGCGTACCTCGATGTCGTTGGCCAGGGCGCGGACGCCGCGGATCCGGTGCGCGGTGCGCTCGGCCGCCCACTTCTCGGCGTAGCTGTCCACCCGTCCGGTCAGGGTGGCGATGCCGCTCCTGACCGAGACCCCGATCCCGCCGGACTCGACCCGGGCCTCCCACTCCAGCTCCGCCAGCAGATCGCGCTGGATGTCGACATCGCTGCGGACCATGGTGGTGGTGCTCATCGCCGTTCCTCCCGCGGGTCCCGGCCGGCGGCCCCGGGGCGGGACCGGCCGTCCGTCGTTTCCAGAGCCACTCCCGATATTCGCCCCCCGTCGGGTGAGGCCGGCTCACCCGGGGCAGGTGAGGCGCGGCCCCGGCACCGCGGGCGAAGCGGGTGCCGGGGCCGGAACGGAGAGGAGCGGCGGGCGACATGACCAACCCCCTTGGTCACGTCGCCCGCCGCTCCGGGGAGGAGGCGTACTTCCGTTGTGCGGAAGGTCGGCCCGAATGCTCGCGGCGGTTCTGTCTCTATGACGCTTCGGCGAGCGTCACGGTTGCGGTTTTTTCCACCCCGTTTCGGGTGTACGTCACCCGTACCTGGTCACCGACCTTGCCGGCCTGTACGGCACCGACCAGATCCTGGGAGTCGTTGATCCGCTTGTCCCCGAACTGGGTGACGACGTCCCCCTGCTGGAGGCCGGCCTTGGCCGCCGGGCTGTTCGCGACGACCTCCCGGACCAGGGCGCCGCCGTTCTCCGTGTCCCCGAGCGAGACCCCGAGCGAGGGGTGGCTGACCTTCTCGCCCCGCTGCAACGCCTCGGCGACCGTCCTGGCCTTGTTGCTGGGGATCGCGAAGCCCACCCCGATGTTGCCGGTGCCCTGTCCGGCGGTGGCGATCGCGGTGTTGATGCCGATCACCTCGCCCCTGGTGCTGACCAGGGCGCCGCCGGAGTTGCCGGGGTTGATCGGCGCGTCGGTCTGGAGCAGCCCGGAGATCGAGCTGACCGCGCCCTGCTGCTGTCGCGGCTGGAACGGGTTCTGCGGCTCCTCCTGGCCGCCGCCGGCCTGGATGGTCCGGTCCCGCGCGCTGATGATGCCGGCGGTCACCGAGCCCTGTAGGCCGAGCGGGCTGCCCAGGGCGAGGACGGTGTCGCCGACCTGCATCGCGTCGCTGTCACCGAAGGTGGCGGCGCTCAACCCGGAGACGCCCTCGGCCTTGACCACGGCCAGGTCGGTCTTCGGGTCGGTACCTATGATGTTGGCGGCGGCCCGCTTGCCGTCGGCGAAGGTCACCTGGACCTCACCGCCGTTCGCGCTCGCCACCACGTGGTTGTTGGTCAGGACGAAGCCGTCCGCGGTCATCACCACGCCGGAGCCCTCACCGCTGCCGGTGCTGATCGACACGACGCTGTCCTGCACCTGGGCGGCGATCTTCGGCAGGTCCGCCGGGTTGATCACGGGGGCCGAGCTGTAGCTGCGGGTGATGCTCGGGCCGGAGTCGCCGACGGCCACCGCGATGGCGCCACCGGCGAGGCCGGAGCCGACCATCAGGACCAGGGCCGCGGCGCCGATCGCGGCAATCCTGCCCAGCCGGCCGGGGCCGCCCGAGGGTGCGCCGGTGCCGGGTCCGGTCGCCCAGGGCGGGACCGGGCCGCCGAGGTGCGGCTGGTGCGACATCCCGGCGCCGGGGGCGTGCGCCGCGGGGTGGTGGGTCGGGTTGCCGGGCCAGCCCGGCTGGTGGGTCTGCTGGCCGGTCCAGCCCGGGTGGTGTCCGGGCTGCGCTCCGGCCCAGCCCTGCTGCTGCCCCGGGTGGTGGTGGCCCGCCCAGCCCGGCTGCGGCCCGGCCTGCGGGTACTGCTGTCCGGCGTGCGGGGCCTGCCAGGGGTTGGCGCCGGCCGGCCCCGAGGCCGGAGCCGCAGCCGGCGCGGCGTACGGCTGGCCGGGGGCCGGCGGTGCGCTGTACGGCTGGGAGGGGGTCGACGGCCCGGCGTCGTCCGGCGCGCTGTCGAACCGCGCGGCGTCGATCCTGGCGGTGTCGTCCGATGTGCTGTCGCCCGGGGCGGTGTGCGGTGTCGCCGTGGCGTCGGTGGGGGTGCTGCCGGAGGCTCCGGAGCCGCCCTGCCCGCGGTCGACGCGCGGCAGCTCGGCAGTGGGGTGCGAGGGCTCGCGGTCGGGGTTGGCCGGCGGCCGCGGCGGGTCGGTCTCGAACTCGCTCATGACCAATACCTTGCCCTTCCGCTCTGCGACGTACCTGGAATCGGCCTGAAAATTTCCTGAGAATCAGTCTACGTCGATGCCTTCGGTCTCCGGCGCCAGCGGCAGGCGGACGATGAACGTCGCTCCCCCACCCGGTGTCTCGGCCACCTGCACCGAGCCCTGATGCCCGGCGACCAGCGCCGCGACGATCGCCAGTCCCAGCCCGGTGCTGATGGTCCCGTCCGCCCGGCGGGTCCGGGCGGCGTCCGTCCGGTAGAACCGCTCGAAGACCCGTTCGGCCTGCTCCGCGGAGAGACCGGGTCCGGTGTCCGCCACCTCCACCACGGCCTCGTCGGCCTCCCGCCGCAGCCGCAGCGTCACCGAGGCGTCCGGAGGCGTGTGGGTGAGGGCGTTCGTCACCAGGTTGCCCAGCACCTGGCGCAGCCGGGCGTCGTCGCCGAGCACCACGAGGGGACCGGCGCCCGGCTCGATGTCCAGGTTGATGCTCCGGTCCGGTGCGACCACCCGGGCCGCCTGCACCGCGTCGCCGGCCAGCACCGGCAACTCGACCGGGGCCAGGGTGAGCGGGCGTTCCCGATCCAGGCGGGCCAGCAGGAGAAGGTCCTCCACCAGCAGCCCCATCCGGGCCGCCTCGTCCTCGATCCGCCGGATCAGCCGGGCGATGTCCTCGGGGGAACCCGCGGCACCCTGCCGGTAGAGCTCGGCGAACCCCCGGATGGTGGTCAGCGGGGTACGGAGTTCGTGGGAGGCGTCGGCGATGAACTGCCGCATCCGCTCCTCCGACCGACGGGCCCGCGACTCGGAGGCCTGCGCGCTGATCGCCGCGTTGCGGGCCGCCGCCTCGGCGGTCCGCGCGGTCAGCTCCGCGGACCGGGCCGCCGACTCCGAGGCAGCCCGGTCGGTGAAGGCCGCCTCGATCTGGGTGAGCATCGCGTTCAGGGCCCGGGAGAGCCGGCCGAGTTCGGTCTTGGCCTCCACCTCCCCGGGTTCCGGATCCGGCACCCGCCGGCTCAGATCACCCCCGGCGATCGCCGCCGCGGTCCGTTCGATCTCGACCAGCGGCCGGAGGCTGGTACGGACGATCGCCGCCCCCGCCGCGGCGAGTGTGATCAGCACGGACCCGCCCACCAGCACGTCGATCCAGATCAGCTCCTTGACCGCCAGGTCGACGTCGGTGAGGTGCTGCCCGACCGCGAGGAATTCGCCGTCGCCGATCTGCACGACCAACATCCGCCACCGGAGCCGGTGGTCGATGGAGGAGACGGTGAAGATCTTCCCGTCGGCGTGCCGCTGGTACCACCCGGCGTCGCTGAGCGTGCCGGGCAGGTTGGACTCGTGCAGCTTCCGCCGGTCGTAGAGCGGATAGGCCTCGCGCAGCTGCTTGCTCGCCGGCACCACGAGGTAGTCGGTGGGGAGGCTGCTGGTCCCGGTCGTCTGGTCCTGGCCGAGCTGTGCCAGGACCGCCTGCGGCTGCCGAACGTAATCGCTCAGCTCGTCGTCGATCTTGTCGATCAGGTAGTTGCGCAGGAAGAAGGCGGTCATCACGCTGATCACCACCAGCGCGGCGGCGACCAGCACGAGCACCGCGGCGACGAGCTTGACGCGCAGCGGTACGGCACGCAACCGCCCCTTGAGCGGCAGCGTCAGATGGTTGCTCACGCCGCCGGTTTGCGCAGCACGTATCCGACGCCGCGCAGGGTGTGGATGAGCCGGGGCTGGGTAGTGTCGATCTTGCGTCGCAGGTAGGAGATGTAGGACTCCACGATGTTGTCGTCGCCCCTGAAGTCGTAGTTCCAGACGTGGTCCAGGATCTGCGCCTTGGACAGCACCCGGTTGGCGTTCAACATCAGGTAGCGCAGCAGCTTGAACTCGGTCGGCGAGAGCTGCACCCGCTTGCCGGCCCGGTGCACCTCGTGGGTCTCCTCGTCCAGCTCCAGGTCGGCGAAGGTCAGCCGGGACGGGGCGTGCTCACCGGTGGCCGTACGCCGCAGCACCGCCCGGATCCGGGCGGTCAGCTCCTCCAGACTGAACGGCTTGGTGACGTAGTCGTCGCCGCCCAGGGTCAGGCCCCGGATCTTGTCGTCGGTGGCGTCCCGGGCGGTGAGGAAGACCACCGGGGTACGGGTGCCGCCCTCGCGAAGCAGCCGGATCACCTCGAAGCCGTCGAGGTCGGGCAGCATGACGTCCAGCACGACCAGGTCGGGACGGCGGTCCCGGGCGGCGCTGACCGCCGCGCTGCCACTCGTCGCGGTGGCCACGTCGAAGCCGGCGAAGCGCAGGCTGGCGGAGAGCAGCTCCAGAATGTTCGGATCGTCCTCGACGACCAGTAGTCGGGCTTCGCTCTGTGTTGCTGCCATGGGGTCATCATCCGCGCCAGCGCTGCGTCCCGGCTGGGCGTCCGCTGAAAACTTTCTGAGAGCCGGCCCGGGTGGGCGACGCCCACGGGTGGGCCGAGCGTCCGGCGCCCCGGCCTCGGCGGCGGGAGCCACCGCACCGTACCCGGCGCAGGGTGCTCCCGGCACAGGCGTGGCCCGGGGAACCGGCTCAGCGCAGCAGCCGGCGGAACCCGTCCAGGGCGCCGTCCAGGACCCGGACCGCCGTACGCAGCTGGACCTCGGTGAACCGGGGATCCCGGGCCAGCCGCCGCGCCTCGGCCAGGAAGACCGTCAACCGCCGGTCGAACTCGGCGGCCGGGTCCACCGCCGGCTCCGGGGCTCCCGGTGCGGGCCGGCCCTGCGCGGCGAGCCTCCCCAGGTCCGCCACCGAGGTGCGGATCTCGGACTCCAGCGCGGCGACCTCGTCGGCCCGCTGACGCAGTTCGGCCCGACCCGCCTCGGTGATCTGGTAGACCTTCCGGCCGCCCGCCGCGTGGTGGGTGACCAGGCCCTCCACCTCCAACCGCCGCAGCCGGGGATAGATCGTGCCGGCGCTGGGCGCGTAGTGGCCGAGGAAGCGCTCCTCCAGCACCCGGATCAACTCGTAACCGTGCCTCGGGCCGGCGTCCAGGAGCGTGAGGAGATGGAGCCGGAGCCGCCCGTGGCCGAAGACTCCACTCATGCCGCCGGTCACCTCCTCCGCCCGCCCCGCGCCCCGGCCGTCCCGATCCGCCTGCCGGCCGTGCACAGGCTAACGCGATACATCGCGATAGCCAATCGGGTCAGGCGGCCAGTCCGAGGGCGTCCGAGGGCACCGGGGCCGCCGCGTGACCGGCCGCCCGAGCCGCTGCCCGTACCGCCGCCTCGGCCGCCGCCGCGAGCGCCCGCCGGTCACCGGCCGCCCCGGGACCCGGATCGGGCGTGACGGTCAGGGTCACGACCAGGTCCCGCACCGCCAGCACCCGGCGTACCGAGGTGAGCAGGCTCTCCTCGGCGAGGAAGGCGGCGACGGTGGTACCGGCACCGGGGGCGGCACCGGGGCCGGGCTGGATCCGGTACTCCAGGTGCACCGGCACGACCGGGGCCCGCGCGTCGACCGCGGCCTGGAACATCGCCGGCCGGAACCGGACCGCCGAGGCGCACCGGGCGACCTCGGCGGGCGACCCGCACCACGTCGTACCCTCCGGAAAGACCGCGACCACGCCGTCGGCCCGCAGCTGGGCCGCGACCCGGGCCACCGTGGCCGGCAGGGTCCGCGGCCGGGCCCGGTCGACGAAGATCGCGCCGCCGAGCGCGGCCAGCGTCCCGATCAGCGGCCACCGTCGCACCTCCTGCTTGGCCAGCATCCGGGCCGGCACCGCCGCCAGGATGGCGACCACGTCCAGCCAGGAGACGTGGTTGGCCACCAGCAGCGCCCGGCGGTCGGGCAGCCGGCCCCGGACGGTGAGCCGGATTCCGGCCGCCCGCAGCACCGTGCGGGCCCAGGCCCGGCCGGCACGGTGCCGCGCGGGCCGGGACAGCACCGGGAGTACGGGCAGCAGCGCCGCGCCGAAGAGCAGCGCACCGAGCAGCGCACCGAGGCGGGCCAGCCGGCGCGGCCCGGGAACGACCGGCGTCCGCCCCGGCGCCGGGAGGCAGTCCGGCCCGCAGCCGGAGTGCGGGCGCCAGAGGGAGTGCTCCGGACGGGCTGTCGCGGCGGGCGCGGTCACTGGTCGGGGCCCAGGAAGTGCCGGCGGTACCGGGCGGGCATCCGGTCCAGCGAGAGCAGCACGTAAAGGTCCGCGCTGGCGAAGGCGGGGTCGTACGCCGGCTCGCCGCAGACCCAGGCGCCCAGGCGCAGGTAGCCGCGGAGCAGCGCCGGCATCGGGACCCGGGGGCGTCGCACCGGCTCCGCCCCCGCCTCGGGTGCCGCGCCGGCCGGCGGGGTCAGCACGGCCGCCGCGCCCGGCTCGGCCAGCCACGGCCGGTGCGGGCGGACCCGCAGCGGCGGCGGCGCCAGATGGCGACGGGCCACCTCCGACCAGACCGCGCCGGCGGTCGCACCCCCGTCGGCCAGGGGCACCGAGGCGCAGCCGCCGAGCCACCGCAGGTTGCGCAGGTGCAGGTAGCGCGCGATGCCGGCCCACATCAGGTTGATCACCGCGCCGGAGCGGTGCGCGGGGTCGACGCAGGAGCGGCCGATCTCCACCAGGTCGTCGCGCAGCGGCGCGAGCGGCGTCAGGTCGAACTCCCCCTCGGCGTACCGGCGACCGGCCCGGGCCGCGCGCTCCGGGAGCAGCATCCGGTACGTCCCCACGACCGCCCCGGTCCGGTCGTCCCGGACGATCAGGTGGTCACAGTGCGCGTCGAAGTCGTCGATGTCCAGTCCGGAGACCGGGGAGGAGAGATCGGCGCCGAACTCCTCGGCGAAGACGGTGTGGCGCAGCCGCTGGGCGGCGGCGACCTGCGCCGCGGTGTCGGCGATCAGCAGGGTGTAACCGCTGGTCCCGGTCTGTGCGGGGGCGGTGAGCAGAACGGCCATGGTCTCTGTGTAGGCCCACGGACTGCCCTCGACGTTTCGACCGCCGGTGGCGCGCGTGTCGATCGGGTGAACGGGATGTGGTACAGCCCCGCCGCACCGGCCGCTCGCGGTCGCCCGGCCGGGTGGCGCGGGGGTGATACGTTGCGCTACCTGGTGCCTGACCTCGTGCTCCACCGGGTCGGCTCCTGCTTGGGGAGGACCGCCTCGTGCCCGGGGATGACGGTCGACTCCGCAATGATCCCGATTGACCTGGCGACACCCAGCATCGACGCTGTGTAACGGCGCGACCGGGACGGTGGCGTCGACACGGAGGGAGAAAGATGTCCGACGGGCGACCGAGCCCCGCCACGGTGGCCGGCCAGATCGTGGTCACCGGCCTGACGAAGCAATACCGCAATGTCCGAGCGGTGGACGACCTGTCGTTCGCCGTGCAGCCGGGGCGGGTGACCGGCTTCCTGGGGCCGAACGGCGCCGGTAAGACCACCACCCTGCGCATGCTGCTCAACCTGGTCACCCCCACGGCCGGGCGGGCGACGATCGGCGGCCAGCGGTACGCCGACCTCGCCGAGCCGCTCCGGCACGTCGGCGCGGTGCTGGAGGCGTCGAGCGCGCACAAGGGCCGCACCGGGGTCAACCATCTCCGGGTGATCTGCGCGGCGGCCGGCCTGCCGGCGCGGCGGGCCGACGAGGTGCTCGCCCTGGTCGGGCTCACCCCCGCCGCCAAGCGGAAGTTCAAGGGCTACTCGCTCGGCATGCGGCAGCGGCTCGGCATCGCCGCCGCCATGCTCGGCGACCCGAAGGTGCTGGTGCTGGACGAGCCGGCGAACGGCCTCGACCCGGAGGGCATCCGCTGGATGCGCGGGTTCCTCAAGGGCCTCGCGGCGGAGGGCCGGACGGTGCTGGTCTCCAGCCACCTCCTCTCCGAGATGCAGTTGCTCGCCGACGACGTGGTGATCATCGCGGCCGGCAGGCTGATCCGGCAGGGCCCGGTCGACACGGTCATCGGATCGATGGCACACGGCGGGCGGGTCCGGGTACGCACCCCGCAGGCCGAGGAGCTGGCGACCGCGCTGGCCCAGCAGAACGCCGAGGTACGGCGCGATGAGGACGGGCTGCTGCTCGTCGACGGGGTGGACGCCCCGACGGTCGGCCGGACCGCGCTGAACGCCAAGGTCGAGTTGCACGAGCTGACCACCGAACGCCCCGACCTGGAAGGGGTCTTCCTCGAACTCACGGCCGGGAAGGCGGATATCCGATGAAGCTGATCCGGTCCGAGCTCCTCAAGATCCGTACCACGAACACCTGGTGGATCTTCGCGCTCATCTCGCTGCCACTCTGGGCGATCACCCTGCTGTTCAACTACTTCCAGTCGCAGGTGCTGCTCGACCCGGGCAGCGTCGGTGTGCCCGCGGAGCAGCAGGACGCGCAGTTCCAGGCGGTCGCCGACCCGATCAACGTCGCCGCGAACCTCTACACCAACGGGCAGTTCCTCGGCGTACTGATCGTCATGCTGCTCGGCGTGATCGTGGTGACCAACGAGTTCTTCCACCAGACCGCGACCACGACGTTCCTCACCACGCCGCACCGGACGGCCGTGGTGCTCGGGAAGCTGGCCGCCGCCGCGATCCTCGGCCTGATCTTCTGGGCGGTGACCACCGTGCTCAACCTGGTGTTCACCCCGCTCATCCTGAACGGCCTGGGCGTCTCCAGCCATCTCGACCAGGGCGCGGTGTGGCAGGCGATCGGGCTGAACGGGTTGGCCTACCTGCTCTGGGCGATCTTCGGGATCGGCTTCGGCGTGCTGATCCGCAGCCAGATCGGCGCCACCGTGACCGCGATCCTGACCTACCTCGCCGGCTACATCGGGGCGATCATCTTCCTCGGTACCCTCGCCGGCCAGTGGGGTGACTGGATCAACAACCTCCAGCTCGTCGTTCCCGCGCTGGCGTCCCAGTTGATGACGACCGGCACCGACCTGCCCGGCAACCCGCCCCGTTGGGCCGGCGCCGCGGTGATGATCGGGTACGCGTTGGTGACGGGGACCATCGGCACGTTGATCATGCGCAGGCGGGACATCTCCTGACGCACCGACCGGTGGGGGCGGGCCACGGCCGGCCACCCCCACCGGCCGGCCGGCGCAGGGCCGGTTCGCCGCACCGAGCGGCAGAAGGGCCCATACGTTGTGAAACGCGACACGGGTCCGATGCGACAATGCTGACTGTTAACGTACGGCGTAGCCTTGGGATCGTCCTTCGTCGCAGCCCCGGAAACGGGCCGCAGGACCCGCGTGAAACACAACCCGCGTGAAAGAGGCGATTACCGGCCGTGTCGACCCAGCAGACTTCGCAGGACAATCCATTGGCGGGTTTCGGCCCCAATGAGTGGATCGTCGAGGAGATGTACCAGCGCTACCTCGCCGACCCCACCAGCGTCGATCCGGCCTGGCACGACTTCTTCGCGGACTACCGTCCGGCCGCCGGGTCAGCCGGTGCGGACGGCTCCGGCGCGGCCACCGACACGCAGGGAGAGCAGAGCGCGGACGCGCACACCTCGACCGCCAGCGCGCCGGCCACCCCGGCCGGGCCGCCCGCGACCGAGGGCGCGAAGCCGGCGACGGCGTCCGCCCCGGCCGGCCAGCCCCCGGCCAAGGCACCGGCCCGGGCGAAGCCGGCGGCCCCGGCGACGCCGGACGGTGCCACCGCCAAGGCCGCCACCACCCGGAGCGCGCCGGCCAAGGCCGCCCCCGCCGCCAAGACCGCCGCCCCCGCCAAGGCCACCCCCGCGGGCGGTGCCGACGGCGGCGGGCAGACCACCCCGCTGCGCGGTGTGGCGGCGCGGATCGTGCAGAACATGGACGCCTCGCTGGCGGTGCCGACCGCGACCAGCGTCCGGGCCGTCCCGGCGAAGCTGCTGGTGGACAACCGCATCGTGATCAACAACCACCTGACCCGGGGTCGTGGTGGCAAGGTCAGCTTCACACACCTGATCGGGTACGCGCTGGTCAAGGCGCTCGCCGAGCGTCCGGAGATGAACAGCTCCTTCACCGAGGTCGACGGCAAGCCGGCGGTGGTGAAGCCCGAGCACGTCAACCTGGGCATCGCGATCGACCTGGCCAAGCCGGACGGCTCGCGCACCCTGGTGGTGCCGTCGATCAAATCCTGCGAGCAGATGGACTTCCGTCAGTTCTGGCAGGCGTACGAGGACGTGGTCCGGCGCGCCCGGCGCAACGAGCTGACCATGGAGGACTACGGCGGCACGACGATCTCGCTGACCAACCCGGGCGGCATCGGCACCGTGCACTCCCAGCCCCGGCTGATGGTCGGGCAGGGCACGATCATCGGTGTCGGCGCGATGGAGTACCCGGCGCCGTACCAGGGGATGTCCGAGGAGACCCTGGCGGAGCTGGCGGTCAGCAAGATCATCACGCTGACCAGCACGTACGACCACCGGATCATCCAGGGCGCCCAGTCCGGCGAGTTCCTCAAGGCCGTGCACGAGCTGGTGCTCGGCGAGCGCGGCTTCTACGACGAGATCTTCACCGCGCTGCGCATCCCCTACGAGCCGGTGCGCTGGATGCGCGACGTGGCGGTCAGCTCCGAGGGGCAGATCAACAAGACCGCCCGGGTCATCGAGATCATCCACGCCTACCGGGTGCGCGGTCACCTGATGGCCGACACCGACCCGCTCGAGTTCAAGATCCGCAAGCACCCGGACCTGGACGTCCTCCAGCACGGGCTGACCCTCTGGGACCTGGACCGCACCTTCCCGGTCGGCGGCTTCGCCGGCAAGCAGAAGATGAAGCTGCGCGAGGTCCTCGGGGTGCTGCGCGACTCGTACTGCCGCCGGGTCGGCATCGAGTACATGCACATCCAGGACCCGGAGGAGCGGCGCTGGATCCAGGAGCGGATCGAGCGCAAGTACGAGAAGCCGGCGCCGGACGAGCAGAAGCACGTCCTCAACCGGCTCAACGCCGCCGAGGCGTTCGAGACCTTCCTGCAGACCAAGTACGTCGGCCAGAAGCGGTTCTCGCTGGAGGGCGGGGAGTCGGCGATCCCACTGCTCGGTGAGGTGCTGGAGTGCGCCGCCGAGAGCGACCTGGACGAGGTCGTGATCGGCATGGCCCACCGGGGCCGGCTGAACGTGCTGGCCAACATCGTCGGCAAGCCGTACGAGAAGATCTTCTCCGAGTTCGAGGGGCACCTCGACCCGCGCTCCACCCAGGGCTCCGGCGACGTGAAGTACCACCTCGGCCAGGCCGGCAAGTTCACCACCCCGGACGGCGAGCACTCGATCAAGGTGTCGGTGACCGCCAACCCGTCCCACCTGGAGGCGGTGGATCCGGTACTGGAGGGCATCGTCCGGGCCAAGCAGGACCGCATCGACCTCAAGCTGGAGGGCTACACGGTGCTGCCGGTGGCCGTGCACGGCGACGCCGCGTTCGCCGGGCAGGGTGTGGTGGCCGAGACCCTCAACCTCTCCCAGCTGCGCGGATACCGCACCGGCGGCACGGTGCACGTGGTGGTCAACAACCAGGTCGGCTTCACCACGGCACCGGAGTACTCGCGCTCCAGCCTCTACAGCACCGACGTCGCCCGGATGATCCAGGCGCCGATCTTCCACGTCAACGGGGACGACCCGGAGGCCGTGGTCCGGGTGGCCCGGCTGGCCTTCGAGTACCGGCAGGCGTTCAACAAGGACGTCGTGATCGACATGGTCTGCTACCGGCGCCGGGGGCACAACGAGGGCGACGACCCGTCGATGTCCAACCCGCAGATGTACAAGATCATCGACTCGAAGCGGTCCGTCCGGAAGCTCTACACCGAGGAACTGATCGGGCGCGGCGACATCACGCTGGAGGACGCCGAGGAGCTGCTGCGCGACTTCCAGGCCCAACTGGAGCGGGTCTTCAAGGCGACCCGGGACGCCGCGTCCTCGCCCCGCCAGCCGGCCCGGCCACGGCGGCAGGCGGAGCCGGAGCCGCCGGTCGAGACCGCCACCGAGGCGTCGGTGGTCCGCGCCGTCGGCCAGGCCCACGTCACGCTGCCGGAGGGCTTCACCCCGCACAAGCGCATCCAGCAACTGCTCGACCGGCGGGCCAAGATGGCCGAGTCGGGCAACATCGACTGGGGCTTCGGCGAGATCATCGCCTTCGGCTCGCTGCTGAACGACGGAGTCACCGTGCGGCTCGCCGGGCAGGACTCCCGGCGCGGCACCTTCGTACAGCGGCACGCCGTCATCGTGGACTCGCGCACCGGCTCCGAGCACCTGCCGGTCTCCGCACTGGCCAACGACCGGTCCCGGTTCTTCGTGCACGACTCCCTGCTCAGCGAGTACGCCGCGATGGGCTTCGAGTACGGCTACTCGGTGGAGAACACCGAGGCGCTGGTGCTCTGGGAGGCCCAGTTCGGCGACTTCGCCAACGGCGCGCAGACCGTGGTGGACGAGTTCATCTCCTCCGGCGAGGTCAAGTGGGCCCAGCAGTCCGCGGTGACCCTGCTGCTGCCGCACGGACACGAGGGCCAGGGCCCCGACCACACCTCGGGGCGGCCGGAGCGGTTCCTCCAGCTCTGCGCCGAGGACAACATGCGCGTCGCGATGCCGACCACCCCGGCCAGCTACTTCCACCTGCTGCGCCGGCAGGCGCTGTCGCCGAAGCGCAAGCCGCTGGTGGTCTTCACCCCGAAGTCCCTGCTGCGGCACAAGCTCTGCGTGTCGAACGTCGAGGACTTCACCACCGGCACCTTCCAGCCGGTCCTCCCCGACGGTGCCGGTACGGCCGGGGTCACCGCCCCGGCACCGGAGGCGGTCAAGCGGGTCCTGCTCTGCACCGGCAAGGTCTACTACGACCTGGTGCAGGCGCGGGCGGAGCGCACCATCACCGACACCGCGATCGTCCGGATGGAGCAGCTCTACCCGCTGCCGGTCGAGGAGGTCCGGGCCGCCCTCGCGCAGTACCCGAACGCGGAGGACTTCGCCTGGGTGCAGGAGGAGCCGGCCAACCAGGGCGCCTGGTCGTTCGTCGCGCTCAACCTGCTGGAGCACCTGGAGGGCGTACGGCTGCGCCGGATCTCCCGCCCGGCGGCCGCCGCCCCGGCGGTGGGCTCGGCCAAGATGCACGACGCCGAGCAGGCCGCGCTCGTCGAGGCCGCGCTGCCGCGCCCCTGACCGCCGTACCCGGCGCTGCGCGCCGCTGACCAACCACCCCGCTCGGCCGGGGACCCGCACCGGAGCTTCCGGCGGGCCCCGGCCGGCGGGGCGGTCGACCGACTCCGGAAGCGAGGCGTCGTGTACTTCACCGACCGAGGCATCGAGGAACTCGTCGAGCGCCGGGGCACCGAGACGGTGACCCTGGAGTGGCTCGGCGCGCGACTGCGGGACTTCGTCGACCTGAATCCCGAGTTCGAGACGCCGATCGAGCGGTTCGCCACCTGGCTGGCCCGGCTCGACGACGAGGACGACCTGTAGGGCCGGAGCGACCCGGCGGACCCGACCCGGGTCAGCCCAGGGCGAGCCAGCCGACCAGGACGACCAGCACGGCAGCGGCGACCGCGACGCCGACGATCAGCGGCAGCTTTGACGGCGGCTCGACGGCGGCCGGCTCGGTGGAGTGCGCGAAGGTGCGGAAGGCCTCGGTGTTCCCGCTGGGGTCACGGTGCGTGTCAGGCATGCCGGAGACCATACCGAACCGGTCGCGGGCCCGGTGGGGCCACCAAACGGCGGCGGATGCGACAAACCGTCCGGGTGGACGCCGTACGGGGACCGGAAAGCTGGTCTCCCCCGCGTTCCCGGCGTCTACCGTCGATTCTGTGCGCGCGAATCGACTGGTCGCGGGACTGAGCGTCCTGCTGCTCTCCGCGGTCGCGCTCACCGCCTGCGGGTGGGCGGTCGCCGCGCCGGCACCGGGACCACGGCTCGGGGCCGCGCCGGACCGGACGTACGCGGTCGGCGTGCGTACGCTCGAACTCGGTCGCGGCACCGCCCGCCCGCTGCCCGTCACCATCTGGTATCCGACCCTGCCCGAACCGTCGGCGGCCCCGGGCAGCGCCACGTCGACGCCCGCCCGGCGGCCCGGCGGGGGCACCGCCACCCGGATGCCCGGTCCCCGGCGCAACGCGGCGGTCGCGCCGGGCCGGTTCCCGATCGTGCTGTTCAGTCACGGTCTGCACAGCCTTCCCGACTGGCACGCCCAACTCACCATGCGCTGGGCCGCGGCCGGCTTCGTGGTGGCCGCCCCCGCCTACCCGCACACCCGGTCGAAGGCGCCCCGGTTCGACCGGGGCGACGTCCGGCACCAGCCCGGGGACGCCTGGCGGGTGATCCGGCACGTGAGCAGCCTCGACCGGCTGCCCGGTGACCGGTTCGCCGGCCACCTGGACGTGACCCGGGTGGGGGCGGCCGGCCACTCCGCCGGTGGCTTCACCACCGCCGGGCTCTTCACCTCCGGGCATTCCGAATGGCTCCGGAGCGGCATCGTGATCGCCGGAGGCGGGATGGCCGGTGCGTTCGCCGGGCCGCCCGCCGCGCTGCTCTTCGTGCACGGTGGCGCCGATGCCACCGTCTCGGCGTCGACCGGCCGGGAGGCGTACCGGCGGGTGCGCTGGCCGAAGGCCTTCCTGACGCTGACCGGTCAGGGGCACGGTGAGTACCTGACTCCGGGCCGGCCGGGTTTCGACCAGCTCGTGGCCGGTACGACCAACTTCTTCCGGTGGACGCTCTACGCCGACCCGGACGCCCGGCCGGCGATCCCGGCCGGAGTCCGGGCACCCGGCGTGACGGAGTTCGCCGACGCGCTCGGCTGATGATCGTGGCGATTCGCGAAGAAAGCCCGCACTGCGGGCCGGTGGGCCGACCGGGGCGGGCACAATCGACGGCATGCGCCGACGCCGTACCGCCGCCACCGCCCTCGCCGGCACCGCCCTCGCGATGACCCTCGCCGCCTGCACCGGCACCTCCGGCGGAGCCGACGACGGGGGGCCGGGACCCACCGCCGGCCCCACCACGGCCGCCCCGTCGGTGCCGGCGGTCGCCGGGGTGGCGCCGAGCCAGCGGTTCGCGGTCGGGGTCCGGGAGCTGAAGCTGGCGCGGGGCGGAAACCGGCCGCTGCCCACCACCGTCTGGTACCCGGCGACCGGCACCGCCGGTGACGCCCCGAAGCGGTCCGCCCGGGCGGCCGACGGCCGGTTTCCGGTGGTGGTGTTCAGCCACGGCCTGACCGCTCGGCCCGCCGACTACCGTCCGCTGCTGTTGCCGTGGGCCGCCGCGGGCTTCGTGGTGGTCGCGCCGGCCTACCCGCACACCAGCCGGGGGGCACCCAGCTACCAGGTGCTCGACGTCGTCAACCAGCCGGCCGACGCCTCGTACGTGCTCGACGAGGTGCTTCGGCTGGACACCCGGGACGGCGATCCGCTGCGCGGCCACCTCGACACCGACCGGGTCGCCGCGGCCGGGCACTCGGCGGGCGGGGTCACCACCATCGGCCTGTTCACCGTCGGCCGGGACGAACGGCTCGACGCCGGGATCGTGCTCGCCGGCACGGCGCTGGGTGTCGGCACCGCCTTCGGCGGCCCGGCCGCGCCCCAGCTCTTCGTGCACGGCCGGGCCGACAACGTGGTCTCGTACGCGGCCGGCAGGGCGGCGTACGACCGGGTGCCCTGGCCCAAGGCGATGCTGACGCTGCCGAAGGGCGACCACGTCGGCGCGCTGCTCGGCAACGATGACGGGGCCCTCGACGTGGTCACCGGCAGCACGGTCGAGTTCCTGCGCTGGACCCTCTACGGCGACCCGGCGGCCAAGCGTCGGCTCCCCGACCGGGCGGCCCGGGGCGGACTGGCCACCCTGGACGACCACCTCTGACCGACCACCCCTGACTGACCGCCCCTGACCGTCGCCGGTCTGCGCGGGGGCGGCCCGGCCGCTGGTCCCCGGCCGGGCCGCGCACGACCCCGGCTACCGCACCACCGGCCGGCGGTTGTCGGCGTAGACGTTCGTCGCCCGGTCCCAGTTGATCCCGTCCTGGGTGTGCCGGGCGATCACCCCGTACCGGTGGTCGCGGCCGAAGACGTTGCTGCGTACCCGGATGTTGCTGGCGTTGGTGTCCTCGCGCACCCCGATCGAGTAGTTCCCACCGTTGCAGTAGTTCTGCTCGAAGATCAGGTTCGACACGACCGGGCCGGTGGTCGAGCCGATCATCAGGCAGGCGTTGAACGGATCCCGGGTCCTCGGGTTGTACGCCTCCAGGGTGTTGCCCCGGACCACGATGTCGGACGCGCCGGTGGTCTGCAGGGCGTCGTTGTGCGAGCCGGGGCGGCGGGTCAGGTGGTGGACCCAGGAGTCCTCGATCACCACGTTGTCGCCCAGCCGGGGACCGTCGATGACGTTGCTGATGTCGACCCGGCGCAGGGTGTAGTCGCCGCAGCAGACCGCCGCGGAGTTCCGGCCCCCTCCGTTGATCTCGACGTCCTCCACCAGCAGGTTACGGGCGCTGTCCTCGGTACGGATCGAGTAGAGCCCGGCGCAGGTGATCCGGGACTTGCGCAGTACCACGTTCCTGGCCCGGACGGTGACGCAGCCAGTGATGTCGAGGCCGCTGAGCACCTGGCCGTCCTGCCGGACCGTGATGGAGCCGGAGGCCACCAGGGCGGTCCCCGCCGGCACCCCGGTGTCGTCGGCGCCGGGGAAGGAGGTCGGCACCCGGGGCGCCGCGCCGGTCCCGCTCGGCGTCGGCCGGGGCCGGGCCGCCGACGGGCTGGCGCTCGGCGTGGCGACGGGCGTCGGCGACGGTTCGGGCTCGGCCGGGGGCAGGGAGCCGGCCGCCACCGGTACGCCGTTCCAGGTCGAGTCGACAATGGTCGCCGGTGCCAGGGAGGAGTGCATGAACCCGTTCCGGCAGCCGGTGACGTGGACACCGCGCGCGGTGTAGTTGCCGAATACGAGTCCATTCGTCCGGGCCCGGGTGCATTGAATCTTGGTGTTCTCCACCAGGGTGCCGTCGAAACCGTCGAAGATGCGTACCGCATGGGCGCCGCCGTACCGGACGGTGGTATTCCTGATCGTGATGTTGTTGGCCTTGATGTGGACGTAGCCGTCAATCTCGCGACCGTCCAGCACGGTGCCGTCCCTGGTGATGGTCATCGAGCCGTCGCCGCTGCTGGCGACCGCGACGCCGATCCCCGCGACGATGATGGCCAGGGTGGCCGATCCGACCACGAGGGAACGCGGGGTACGCCAGCCACGACTCCGCGCCGGTGGTGGGGATGATGAATCAATTGGATCAGATTCACGCGCCGCTGAGAACTGGTTCAAGATCCGACTCCTTCGACCTACCCATCGTCCGCGATCAACGCAAGCGGATCGGGGAAGACTGTACCGCCCGTCCGCAGGGAATCGAGGGACGAAGGAATCGGGGCAAACTCCGTCTTTAGTTATCTTTAACTGCGACTGTGCCCAGACTTACCGGCGCATTTTCCGCGACTTATCCGGGCCTTCGACCCGCCTTCGTCGCGGCACCAACGTCCGGTTTTTCAAATGCTGCTACCGGGCGTGTTCGTCGTGTCGGCGTCGCGCCGCCGCACTCGCGGCTACGCCGTGTGGTCCAGCACGACCTTGCCGAAGACGTCCCCGGAGAGCAGCCGGGCGAACGCGTCCGGGGCCTGCTCGAACCCGTGGACCCCGTCCACCACCGGTCGCACTCCCCCGGTCTCGCAGAGCTCCAGCAGCTCCGCCAGCTCGCCCGGGGTACCCATGGTGGAGCCGAGGATCTCCAGCTGCATGGCGAAGACCCGGCGCAGGTTGACGCTGGGCTCGTACCCGGCGGTGGCGCCGCAGACCACGATCCGCGCGCCCGGCGCGGCCGACTTCAGCGAATGGTCGAAGGTCGCCTCGCCGACCGTCTCGATCACCACGTCCACCCGTTCCGGCAGCCGGGCGCCGGGGGGCAGCGCGGTGGCGCCCAGTTCGGCGACCCGCTCCCGCTTCCCCGGGTCGCGGCTGGTCGCGTACACCCGCTTGCCCAGCGCCAGGGCGAGCACCACCGCCGCCGTCGCGACCCCGCCGCCGGCCCCCTGCACCAGCACCGCCGAACCGTCCGCGACCCGCCCCTTCGTGGTGAGCATCCGGTACGCGGTCAGCCAGGCGGTCGGCAGGCAGGCCGCCTCGACGAAGGACAACGCGGCGGGCTTGGGCACCAGGTTGGCGCGGGGCACGGCGACGCGCTCGGCGAACGTGCCCTGGTAGTGCTCCGAGAGGATCGACATCCCCCGCGGATCGGCCGGGTCGGGCACGACCGGGTAGATCACCACGTCCCTGCCGTCCGGGTCGACCCCGGCGGCGTCGCAGCCGAGGATCATCGGCAGCCGGCCCGCGGGCAGCCCGACACCGCGCAACGACCAGATGTCGTGGTGGTTGAGCGAACTGGCCCTGACCTCCACGGTGACCCAGTCCGGATCCGGCGGGGTCGGTTCGGGTCGGTCGCCGAACGCCAGCGCGGCGAGGGGATCGTCGGCGTCGATCGTCGACGCGTACGCGGCACGCATGATCGAGACGTTACACGCCCGCCCCGGAAGCGGGCACCGCCCGCCGCCCTCGGTCAGGCGCGGGCGACGCCGTCCCGGCGGGCCGCCTCGGCCACCGCCTCGGCCACCGCCGGCGCCACCCGGGGATCGAGCGGAGACGGCATGATCGCGTCGGCCCGCAGGTGGCCGGCGCCCTCCCCGCCCTCGCCGGCAACGGCGGCGATGGCGTCGGCGGCGGCCACCTTCATGCCCTCGGTGATCCGCACCGCCCGCGCCGCCAGCGCGCCCTTGAACACGCCGGGGAAGGCGAGCACGTTGTTGATCTGGTTCGGATAGTCGCTGCGGCCGGTCGCGACCACCGCGGCGTACCGGGCGGCGATCTCGGGGTGCACCTCCGGCGTGGGGTTGGCCAGCGCGAAGATCGCGCCGCCCGGCGCCATGCCGGCGACGGCCTCCTCCGGGATCTCCCCGCCGGAGACGCCGATCAGCACGTCAGCCCCGCGCAACGCCTCGACGATGCCGCCGGTACGGCCGTCGCCGTTGGTCAGCTCGGCCAGCTCGGCCTTGGTCGGGGTCAGGTCCGGACGGCCCCGGTGGATGATCCCCCGGGAGTCGCAGACGACCACCTCGGCCGGGTCGACGCCGCCGGCAACCAGCATCTTGGTCACGGCGACGCCGGCCGCGCCCGCTCCGCTCACCGCCACCCGCAGGTCACCGAGCTTGCGGTTGAGCAGCGTGGCGGCGTTGCGCAGCGCGGCGAGCACCACGATGGCGGTGCCGTGCTGGTCGTCGTGGAAGACCGGGATCGGCAGCGCCTCGTCCAGCCGGCGCTCGATCTCGAAGCACCGCGGCGCGCTGATGTCCTCCAGGTTGATGCCGCCGAACGACGGGGCCAGCGCGGTCACCGCCGCGACGATCTCGTCCGCGTCCTGGGTGCCGAGACAGATCGGCACGGCGTCCACCCCGCCGAACTGCTTGAAGAGCACCGCCTTGCCCTCCATCACCGGCATCGCGGCGCGCGGGCCGATGTTGCCCAGCCCGAGCACGGCCGACCCGTCGGTGACCACCGCGACGGTGTGCGACACCCAGGTGTAGTCCTCGGCCAGCGCCGGCTCGGCGGCGATCGCCTCGCAGACCCGGGCGACACCGGGGGTGTAGGCCAACGAGAGGTCGTCGCGGGTGGTCAGCGGGATCGTCGCGGCGATCGCCATCTTGCCGCCACGGTGCCGGGCGAACGCCGGATCGGACTGATCCACGCCAGTCTGGTCGGAAGGGTCCACAACGGAGGACATGCGGTGACTCCAGGATGATCGAGCAGATGAGGCAGCCGGCTGGACGCGAGATCAGCGGTGGCCGGCGGCGGCGCGGGGGTCACCCGGGTTATGGACTACAGAGCATAGTGCGGTGCACGGCTCCCCCGGGTGTCGAGGGTCATACCGGTCGGTAATCGGAGCCGCGCCGCCGACCGAGCCAGCGGGGCCGGGGCCAGTAGCGCAGCACCACCCGACCGAGCACGTCGGCCACGCCGTACGCCCGCGAGTCGTCGGTGACCAGGTCGTTGTCGCCGCGTACCCACCAGCCGCCGTCGGCGGCGCGGACCACGCGCTTGACCACGACCAGCCCGGGGCGGGCCCGGAAGACGGCCACCACCACGTCACCCGGCCGGACGTCCCGGCCGCCGCGCCTGACCAGCAGCGCGTCACCGTGCCGCAGGGTCGGAGCCATCGACGGACCGACCACGAGTACGGCGAAGACCGGTCCCCGCAGCCGGGGCCCGGACCCGGGGTGTGGGGTGGACGTCAAGTTTCACCTCCGCCCCTTCGGGGACATACCGCAGGAGTAGTGTCGTGCTGGATCATCTCAGACTTGTCATGGAGGGTCCCTATGCGACTTTCGCGCATCTTCACGCCCCGTGTCGTCGCCAGCGCCCACTGCGACCTGCCGTGCGGCGTCTACGACCCGGCGCAGGCCCGGATCGAGGCCGAATCGATCAAGGCGATCGACGAGAAGTACCAGGCGAACAGCGACCCGGAGTTCCGCACCCGGGCGCTCATCATCAAGGAACAGCGCTCCGAGCTGGTCAAGCACCACCTCTGGGTGCTCTGGACCGACTACTTCAAGCCGCAGCACTTCGAGAAGTACCCCAACCTGCACCAGCTGTTCAACGAGGCCACCAAGCTGGCCGGCGGTGGCGGCGGCACCAAGGCCACCACCGACGCCTCCAAGGCCGACGAGCTGCTGCAGAAGATCGACGAGATCGCCAAGATCTTCTGGGAGACCAAGCAGGCCTGAGTTCCGCCGTCCCGCGCCGGGATCCACCTCTGGCGGTGTTGATGGCGGAGCCGCCGGTGCGAGCCGCCGGTACGACGCGATCGGCCGGCACGTCGCTGCGACGTGCCGGCCGTTGCCGCCATGGCGCGCCAGCTCGCCGCCGGGCCGCCGCGCGGGCGGGCCGGGTAGAGTCCGAGACGGGGGGGGAGACGCCGGGTGACTTCACTGAGCACAACGCCGACGGTCGACGACGATGTCGTCCTGCTCACCGTGCCCGCCGACGGCGGCTACCTGGGTGTGCTGCGGACCGCGACCGCCGGCCTGGCCGCCCGGTTGCACTTCGCACTGGACGAGATCGAGGACCTGCGCATCGCCGTCGACGAGGCCTGCGCGATGCTGCTGGCCGTCGCCACCCGGGACGCCGAGCTGGAGTGCCGGTTCGCGGTCACCGACGACGCGTTGACGGTGCAGGTCAGCCTCACCACCCTGCCGGGGTCCCGGCTGCCGGCCGAGTCGTCGTTCGCCTGGAAGGTGCTGACCGCACTGACCACCTCCGCCACGGCGGCCGCGAACGGCGACCGCGCGACCATCACGCTGCTCACCCGCCGGGCCGCCGGCTAGCTGTACTGCCCAGGGAGGTTGGTCAACCTGGTGATGGGCGGTTTGCCGCCGGTGGCGGTGTGGGGTCGGTGGTGATTGTAGTGATGGAGCCAGGCGGGTAGGGCTACGCGGCGGGCGTGCTCCGAGCTGTAGAAGCGTCGTAGTGCCCAGCCGTTGGTCATGGTGCGGTGAAACCGTTCCACCTTGCCGTTGGTCTGGGGCCGGTAGGGGCGGGTCTTCTTCGGCTTGATGCCAAGTTGGTGGCACGCGTCGCGCCAGGCGTGTGACTTGTAGGCCGAGCCGTTGTCGCTTAGGACGCGTTCGATGGTGACGCCGCGCTCGGTGAACCAGGCCACGGCGTTGCGTAGCACGTCGATCGCCGTGGCGGCGGTCTCGTTGTCGCGAATCTCGGCGTAGGCGACGCGGGAGTGATCGTCGACGACGGTGTGCACGAACGCCGTGCCGATGTTCGGTGCGTGGCGGGTGTTACGGACGCCGGTGCGCCGGGCGGTGGCTTGGCGGTGGCGCTCGCCCTGGGCGCGGCCGACGTATCGCCAGCCACCACCGTCGGGGACGTTGCCGTACTTCTTGACGTCGACGTGCAGCATCGCGCCGGGCCGGTCGTGTTCGTAGCGGCGGATCGGCTCGCCGGTGGCGCGGTCGATGTGTGACAGGCGGTTGATCCGGCAGCGGGTCAGCACGGCGTGCACGGTCGAGGCCGGCATCGCCAACTGGCCGGCGATCTGCACTGGTCCAAGCCGCTGTTTCCATCGCAGGTGCACGATCTTGCGCACCACCGGCTGGGCCGTCTTGGTCGGGCTGCGCTGAGGGCGTGAGGACCGATCCGTCATTGCGGCCGCACCATGCTCGGCATACCGCACGGCCCAGCGTTTCGCAGTCGGCCAGGACACGTCATAGCGTTCCGCGGCACGGGCGACCGACCAGCCCTCGTCCACGATCAGACGCGCCAGGCGAAGACGTGCGCGGGGAGTCAGAGCGGCGTTAGCGTGGGACACGAAGGCCTCCTGTTGGCGGAGCGGTTCCTAGACAGCTCCACTCCACAACCGGAGGCCTTCGTCATCACGTCTATCTACGTCGTGTCGTCACACAACCTCGACCAACGTGCCTGGTCAGTACAGCTAGCTAGCGCGCAGGCCGGCGACGTCGCGCGGCAGCGCGGGTCAGGCCCGCTCGGCGCCGAAACCGAGTGCCCGGTTGGTCGGGGTGCTCACCAGCAGGGCGCAGACCAGCAGACCGAGCGCCATCAGCGGCGCGCCCAGCCAGCCGAGCCCGCCCTGGATCATGTAGTAACCGACCGGCAGCAGCATGAGCTGCAACACCATCGCCGGGGCCCGGGCGGCGGCCCGACGGCGGTCGAGCGCCACCGCGAGCGCCCCGAGCGCGGCGGCTCCGGCCAGCGCGAACCCCGTGACGAAGACCCCGCCGAGCAGCCCGTCGTCGGCCGTCACGGTCTCGTAGACCAGGAAGACCGTCAACAGAGCCAGCGCCACGGCCTCGGCACGCAGCAACCACACCGCCCAGCGGAGCGGGCCGGGCCGGGGTTCCGGGTGGTTCGTCACGGCCGCCACGATACCTCGGCAGCTCGCGGTACAGTGCCGCCCATGCGGGCCATCCTGGTGGTCAACCCGAAGGCCACCACCACCACCGGTCGGAGCCGGGACGTGCTCGTCCGCGCGCTGCGCAGTGAGGTCGACCTCACCGTCGAGTACACCCGACGCCGCGGTCACGCCGTCGCGCTGGCCCGTACGGCCGCCCGCGAGGGGGTCGACGTGGTCGTCACGCTCGGCGGCGACGGCACGGTCAACGAGGTGGTCAACGGGTTGATGACCGCCGACCCGGCGGGCCCGGGCGCCGCCCGCACCCCGGCGGACCGGCTGCCGGCGCTCGCCACCGTGCCGGGTGGGTCGACCAACGTCTTCGCCCGTGCCGTGGGCCTGCCGAGCCAGTGGCCGGAGGCGGCCGGGGTGATCCTCGAAGGACTGCGCCTGCGGCGGTTCCGGACCATCGGGCTCGGGCTGGCCGACGACCGCTACTTCACCTTCTGCGCCGGCTTCGGCCTGGACGCGGCGGTCATCAACCGGGTCGAGCGGGCCCGGCGCAAGGGCCGGGTCTCCACCCCCGGTCTCTACCTGCGGTCGCTGATGAACGAGTACTTCCTCGCCACCGACCGCCGGCACCCGGCGATCAGCCTGGAACGGCCGGGCGAGACGGCCATACCCGAGCTGGGGACGGTGGTCATCCAGAACACGGCGCCCTGGACCTACCTCGGCGACCGGGAGATCAATCCCAACCCGAACGCCTCCTTCGACCTGGGCCTGGACGTCATGGCCCTGCGTCGGATGCGCGTGCCCGGGACGGTACGCGCCGTGACGCAGATCCTGTCCCGCCGGTCGTACCCGCACGGCAAGCAGGTGCTCCGGCTGCACGACATGCCCGAGTTCACGCTCGTCTCCCAGCACCCGGAGGCGTTCCAGTTGGACGGGGACTATCTCGGCGAGCGAAACAAGGTGCGATTCACATCCGTAACGGCCGCACTGAGAGTAATCTGCTGAGGCTGGGGTACAGCGCCGGTAGAGACCCCCGGACGACGGATGAGGGGCGGTGCCGGAAATGCCTGCAATGTCGGGCGGACTGTACTATATTGATTCACGGCTGTGGCGCACCGGGTGCCGACGAGGGCGGAAACCGGACAAACAGGTCGTGAGCCGGCTCACCCGCTCAGAGTTTTTCCGGGCGTTACCCTTGACATCGTGATGGTTCGTGAAAGTATTCACAAGCGAACTTGAGTTACCGGGACATTGCGTGGACACGCTCGCCGGAAGCGGCCGGTCCACCGCGCGTCCCACGAGCACAAAGCCTGCTCTCGCGCTGCCGGACCGACGGGGCGACAACCGTCGCGACCGGCACTGCGGACGCATATAGGAAAGATCGACGAAAGCACTGCCGCCCACCCAGAATGAGGAGTGTTGCCGCCATGGACTGGCGCCACCATGCTGCCTGCCGCGACGAAGACCCGGAGCTGTTCTTTCCGATCGGGACATCCGGTCCGGCAGTTCTGCAGGTCGAGCAGGCCAAGGCCGTCTGCCGGCGTTGCTCCGTGACCGACGAGTGCCTGCAGTGGGCTCTCGAGTCAGGTCAGGACGCCGGCGTCTGGGGCGGGATGAGCGAAGAAGAGCGGCGCGCCGTCAAGCGCCGTGGCGGCCTGCGGGTCCTCCGCGCTCACTCTGCCTGACCGACCGCAACATCACGGTAACGCCCCGGGGAACGGGTTCCCCGGGGCGTTCCGCTTTTTCGTGAAGCCGATCACCTGCTGCCTCGCCGGGACGGCCCCTCGGGGTTTCCGAGGGCGCCGCCCGCTGCCGTGCGCCGCCGCCCCACCCCATTACCGCGTCCCCGATTCGCCACTTCGCGGAGCCGGTTCACCTTTTCCGTCCCCCTCTTCCGACACCCTCGGCGAAACAGTCGGAACGCTGCGCTAAACAACGGATCGCGACCCGATCAACACAGTCGGTGTCGAGAGGCATCAATTCTCTACTCGGGATGACGATGCGTCTGCGGACGGTTGACACCACTGCGGCACCTAATGGCGCAGCGGGAACGATTCGGCGCCATCCGGCGCCGGCCTCCGGCCCGCACCGGGGGCCCGGCCGGTCCGCAGGGGGCCGGTCAGGGTGTTGGAACGCCGGTCAGGGCATCGTCCAGCCGGGCGAGGACCAGGCCGGCCAACTCCGCAGAGTCACCGAGCGGAGCGGCCAGCGCCACCGCACCGGCCTCCCGGGCGGACCTCATCGCGGTCTCGCAGAGCCGCCCCGGGGCCAGGAAGTAGGTCGCCACCGCGACCCGGCGAGCACCAGCCACCCGCAGCCGGGTGACCGCCTCCCCGGCGGTCGGCGGCGCCGCCGAGGCGTACCCGACCAGGGCCGGCACGTCCAGGGCGGCACCGAGCGCCTCGGCGGCCTCCTCGACGGTACGGCGCGCCGCGGCGTCCCGGGTCCCGGCCGCGGCCAGTACGACCGCGTCGACCTCGCCGTCACCGGCACCGCGCGAAGCCGCCTCGGCGAGCCGTCGACGGAGCCCGGCGAGAAGCAGCGGATGCACCTCGCCCCGGGCCGGCCCGAGCACCTCGGCCACCCGTACCGGCATGCGGAGCCCGGCCGCCTGAGCCGCGGCGATCGCCCCGGGGATGTCCACCCGGCCGTGATAGGCGGCGGTGAGCAGCAACGGCACCACGACCGCGTACGGGTGGCCCGCCGCAGCCAGCTCCGTCAGCACCTCGCCCGGCCGGGGCCCCCGGTGGTCGAGGTAGCTGGCCCGTACCGGCAGGCCGGGGCGGGCCGCCGCGACCGCCCGGCTCAGCGCCTCGGTCTCGACGGCGGCCCGGGGGTCCCGGCTGCCGTGGGCCACCAGGACCACCGGCGCCGGTCCAGCGGTCACACGTGCAGGCCGCACTCGGTCTTCTCGAACATCGCCCACCGGCCGGCCCTCGAATCCTCGCCCGCCTTCGTACGCCGGGTGCAGGGCCAGCAGCCGATCGAGGTGTAGCCCTGCCGGAACAGCTCGTTGACCGGGATGTTCCAGCGGGCGATGTACGCGTCCACGTCGGCCTGGCTCCAGGCCGCGATCGGGTTGACCTTGACCTTGCCCCGGCGCGGGTCGAAGCTCACGACCGGGGTGTTCGCCCGGGTCGGCGACTCGTCCCGGCGCAGCCCGGCCGCCCAGGCGTCGTAGTCGGCGAGCGCCCGCTCCAACGGCTCCACCTTGCGCAGCGCGCAGCACTCGTCCGGCGCGCGGGAGAAGAGCCGTGGCCCGTACTCGCCGTCCTGCTGGCCCACCGTCTGGCGCGGCCGGATGGACCGCACGTTCACCGGCATGGTGCGGGCCACCGTGTCGCGGACCCGGAGCGTCTCCGGGAAGTGCAGCCCGGTGTCGAGGAAGACGACGTCGACGCCGGGCGCCACCCGGGACACCACGTGCGCGAGTACGGCGTCCGCCATGGAGCTGGTGACGCAGAAGCGCCCGCCGAACTCCTGTGCCGCCCAGCGGGCGATCTCCTGGGCCGGCGCGCCCTCCAACTCCCGGCCGGCCGCCTCGGCCAGCGCCCGCAGCTCCGCCGGGTCCCGCCGGCCCGGCTCCGGCGACAGCTGCGGACCGAGCTTGACCAACCCCAGGCCGGCCCCGGCCACCGGACTCACCGGTGCCCCCCTTCGTTCGCGACTGCGGGGCTCGCAAGCTCACTCCTCGCGCTCACCGGGACACCGCCGAGGTGAGCAGTCCGGTGAACTTCACCGTGAAGACGCGGGCGCAGCTGTGGCACTCCCAGGCCCCGTGTGACTCGGCGTGCGGACGCAGGTCCTCGTCGCCGCAGTAGGGGCAGTACATGGGCGCGGCTCGGGTGTCCCCACTCATCGCAGTTCCTCCTCGTCGACTCGCACGACCCAGTTGGCGAAGCTCTCCTGCGCGGCCCGGCCGGCGAGGTAGCGGCGGGCCAGCCGCTCGACGTACTCCGGAAGCTCCTCCGCCGTCGTCTTGAGGCCCCGCAGCTTGCGGCCGAAACCGGCGCTCTGCCCCTCCGCCATGCCGAGGCCGCCGCCGAGGTGCACCTGGAAGCCCTCGACCTGGCGACCGTCGGGCCCGACCACGAGCTGGCCCTTCAGCCCGATGTCCGCGGTCTGGGTCCGGGCACAGGCGTTGGGGCAGCCGTTGATGTGGATGCTCAACCCCGCCTCGCCGAAGTCGGCGCCGCCGAGCCGCTGCTCCAGCCGGGCCACCAGCTCCTCGCCGCGCGCCTTGGTCTCGACGATGGCGAGCTTGCAGTATTCGAGGCCGGTGCAGGCCATCGTGCCGCGCCGCCACGCCGACGGGTGCGGCTCCAGGCCGATCCCACGCAGGGCCGTGACCAGCGATTCGGTCCGCTCCGGCGGGACGTCCAGGACCAGCAACTTCTGGTACGGCGTGAGCCGGACCCGGTCGCTGCCGTGCTCGGCCACCACATCGGCCAGTGCGCTGAGCTGGCTGCCGGAGACCCGGCCCACCACCGGCGCGGCCCCGACGAAGTTGCGCCCGTCCCGCTGCCGGTGCACCCCGATGTGGTCCACCGGCTTCTCCGGCAGCACCGGGGGCGGTCCGTCCAGCAGGCTCCGGCCGAGGTATTCCTTCTCCAGCACCTCGCGGAACTTCTCCAGGCCCCAGTCGGCGACCAGGAACTTGAGCCGGGCCCGGTGCCGCAGCCGGCGGTAGCCGTAGTCGCGGAAGATCCCCACCACTCCGGCCCAGACGTCGGGCACCTCGTCCAGCGGCACCCAGACGCCGAGCCGCTGGGCGAGCATCGGGTTGGTGCTCAGCCCGCCGCCGACCCATAGGTCGAAGCCGGGGCCGTAGTCCGGGTGTTCGACGCCGAGGAAGGAGATGTCGTTGACCTCGTACGGCGTGTCGACCAGCCAGGAGATCGAGGTCTTGAACTTGCGGGGCAGGTTGGAGTAGGCCGGGTCGCCGACGTAGCGGCGGACGATCTCGTCGATCGCCGGGCTGGGGTCGAGCTGCTCCGCCTCGGCCACCCCGGCGACCGGGCTGCCCAGCACCACCCGGGGGCAGTCGCCGCACGCCTCGGTGGTCTCCAGGCCGACCGCCTCCAGCCGGCGCCAGATCTCCGGCATGTCCTCGACCCGGATCCAGTGCAGCTGGATGTTCTGCCGGTCGGTGATGTCGGCGGTGTCCCGGGCGAACTCTCGGGAGATGTCGGCGACGACGCGCAGCTGCGCCAGGCTGAGCTGGCCGCCGTCGATCCGCACCCGCAGCATGAAGTATTCGTCTTCGAGCTCGTGCGGCTCCAGCACCGCGGTGCGACCGCCGTCGATCCCGGCCTTGCGCTGTGTGTAGAGCCCCCACCAGCGGAACCGGCCGCGCAGGTCGGCGGGGTCGATCGAGGCGAAGCCGCCGTGCGCGTAGATGTTCTCGATCCGGGCGCGTACGTTGAGCGGGTTGTCGTCCTTCTTGGTCCGCTCGTTGGCGTTGAGCGGCTCGCGGTGACCGAGCGCCCACTGCCCTTCGCCCCGGGGCCTGCGGGCCGACCGGACCGGCCGTACGGTGCCGCCCGCCGGGTCGCTCGTGGCGCCGGGTCGGGGGGTACTGCTGACGGCCATCGCGGCGTCCTCCGTTGTCTGGTGGCGGGGTGGACGCGCGGACGACGGCGCCCCGTCAGTGGGGCCGCAGACGACTGGGTCGGCTGAGCCGGCGCGGTGCGCGCCCGGGACGGACTGGTCCAGGCGGCGTCAGTGGGCCGGACAGATCGCGCTGCGCACGCGGCCGTAGTCGACGTGGCGACGGGAGGTGAGTCCCGGCCTCGCGAACTGGCGCACGGCGGCGGTCATACCCGTCATGCTGCCACATCGGGTTGACCGGGACCACCGCCGCGAGTGCGGGATCCCGCCTGGCGGACCCGCTGTGGCCGGCTTCACGTTACGATTCCGCCCATCGGGGCGAATGCGACAGATCGCAATTCAGCCGCTGTACCGGAGCGGCTGCGCCGGGCGGCGGGTCCGCTCCGGCGGGCGGTCTGGCTCTGGCCCGCCCTGTCGACGCTGCTGGTCACCGCCGTCCAGCTCGGCCGCGCCCCGCTCTGGCGCGACGAGCTGGCGACCTGGAGCGCCGCCACCCGCCCGGTCGGGGAGCTGCTGCGGCTGGTCGGCACCATCGACGCGGTCAGCGGCCCCTACTACCTGCTCATGCACGGCTGGATCGCGGTGTTCGGCGACTCCGCCCGCGCCCTGCGGCTGCCCTCCGCGCTCTGCATGGCCGGGGCCGCCGGGCTCACCGCCGTGCTCGGTGCGCGGCTGTTCGGGTGCCGGGCCGGCCTGCTCGCCGGCCTGCTCCTCGCCGTACTGCCCAGCACCTCCCGGTACGGCCAGGAGGCCCGGCCGTACGCCGGGGTCACCCTGCTCGCGGTGCTGGCCACCCTGCTGCTGGTCCGGGCGCTGGACCGGCCCGGGGTCGCCCGCTGGGCCGGGTACGCGGCGGCGCTCGTCGGGCTGGGCCTGGCCAACCTCTTCGCGGTCACCCTGGTCGCCGGGCACGCGGCGGCGGTCCTGCTGGCCCGCAACGGCCGGCGGGGGCGCCCGCCGGCCGGCTGGTTGGTGGCGGTCGGTACGGCGGCGCTCCTCCTCGCCCCGCTGGCCGTGCTCGGCCGCGGCCAGCAGGGCCGGCAGCTCGACTGGGTGGGCCGGCCCGGCCTGGGCCAGCTGGTCGGCCTGCCGGGCAGCCTGGCGCAGGCCAGCATGGTGGGCGGGTTGCTGTTCGGCCTGGCCGCGGTGGGTCTCGCCCGGTCCGGTCGGTGGGGTACGGCGTTCGGGCTGACCGGGCTGCTGCCGGTACTGCTGCTCTTCGTCGGTGGCCAGTTCACGCCGCTCTGGGTGCCCCGCTACGTGCTCTTCGTACTGCCGTTCGGCTGCCTGCTGGCCGCCACCGTGCTCGCTCCGCTCCGGCTGCCCGCCGGGCTGGCGATCGTACTGGCCACCGGGGTGCTCGGCGCGCCGGAGCAGGCCGGCATCCGGCGTACCCACGAGACGCCGCGCAGCGCGGAGGTCGACTATCCGGCGGCGGTCCGGATCATCGCGGCCCGGCAGCGGCCGGGGGACGCCATCGTCTACTCGCCGCGCTCCGGCTGGGCCTTCCTGGACCTGGCGGTCGCCTACCACCTGCGCGGGGCCCGGCCCCGGGACGTGCTGCTGCGGCAGGACCCGGCGGCCCGGGCCAACCTCTGGGCCAGCGAGTGTGCCGAACCGGCCCGCTGCCTGGCTCCGGTGGACCGGGTCTGGCTGCTGGTCTGGGGCGAGCGGCCGGACCCGCTGCACGGCGCGGCGGCGGCGAAGGCCGCCCCGCTGCGCACCGAGTTCCGCCTCGACGGGCACTGGACCGTCCCCGGGCTCACCGTCGCGCTCCTCGTCCGCGACCGCCCGGCCGGCTGACGCCGCCGCCGGAGCCGCCCCGGCCGGTACGGCCGGCGGGCGGTCACCTCAGCGGACCAGCGGCACCACGAGCAGCGCCTCGGTGCCGTTGCTGGCCCGGTTCCGCAGCTCGATCGTGCCGCGCAGCTCACCGGTGGCGAGCGCCCGGACGATCTGCAGGCCGAGTGTGCCGCCCTGGTCGGCGTCGAAGTCCGGCGGCAGCCCGCGACCGTTGTCCGCCACCGTGACGTGCAACTGCTTGCGGAACCGGTGGGCCGAGACGATCACCTCGGCCGGCTCCGCGGACGGCGGCCGGCCCGCGTCCCCGCCCGCGCGCGCCCCACCCTCCCCGGCCCGCGCCTCGAAGACGTCGGCCGGCGGCGGGTTGGCGGCACCGCCCTCGGCCGGCGGCGGGTTGACGGCACCGTCTCCGGCCGGCGACGGGCCGGCGGCACCCTCGGGCAGCGCCCGGCCGGCCGTGCCCTCGGCCGGCGGCGGGAACGCGTGTTCGACCGCGTTGAGCAGCAGCTCGTTCAGCACGATCACCAGCGAGGTGGCGATCTCCGCCGGCAGAACGCCGAAGCTGCCCTGCCGGCGCATCCGTACGCTCACCTCGGTCGTGGCGACCTCGGCCGCGGCGGCGGCCACCCGGTCCACGATGCCGTCGAACTCGACCGCCTCGTCGCTGGACATCGAGAGGGTCTCGTGCACGAGCGCGATCGAGGCGACCCGGCGTACCGACTCCTCCAGCGCGGCCCGCGCGGCCGGGATGCCGACCCGCCGGGCCTGGAGGCGCAGCAGCGCGGCCACGGTCTGGAGGTTGTTCTTCACCCGGTGGTGGATCTCCCGGATGGTCGCGTCCTTGGTGATCAGCGCGCGGTCCCGGCGGCGTACCTCGGTCATGTCCCGGACCAGCACCAGGGCGCCGATCGGCACCCCGGCCGGCATCAGCGGCAGCGCCCGGGTCAGCACCGTGGCGCCGCGCGCCTCGATCTCCCGCCGGGGCGGCGCCTCGCCCCGCAGCGCGGCGAGCACCCGGTTGGCCGCCTCGGTACCCTCCAGCGGATCGGCGGCCAGCCGGCCGTTCAGCGCGGCCAGGTCCTCCCCCACCAGGTGTGAGGGGAACCCGAGCCGGCGGTACGCCGACTGCGCGTTCGGGCTGGCATAGGTGACCTTGCCGTTGGCGTCGAGCCGGATCAGCCCGTCACCGACCCGGGGTGCCGTGGTCGTCTCCCCGGGGTGCCGGACCGGCGGGAAGGTGCCGTCGGCCAGCATCTGCGCCAGGTCGTCGGCGGTGGTGAGGTAGTTCAGCTCCAGCTGGCTCGGCGTCCGGGCGGTGGAGAGATTGGTGTCCCGGCCCACCACGGCGATCACCTCGTCGGACTCGCCGTCCCCGGCCCGCAGCCGGACCGGGATCGCCTCGTGCCGGGCGGGGGTGTCGCCGTACCAGACCGGGTCGCCCTCGCGCCAGATCCGGCCCTGGCCGTACGCGACCGCCAGGTGGGCCACCTCGGGACCGCCGACGATCCGGCCCACCTGGTCGTCCTGGTACGCGGTGGGCGCGGTCGTCGGGCGTACCTGGGCCACGCAGACGAACCCGTCGGTGCCGTTGACCGGCACCCAGAGCAGCAGGTCGGCGAAGGAGAGGTCGGAGAGCAGCTGCCAGTCACCGGCCACCCGGTGCAGGTGGTCGATGTCGATGGGGCGCAGGCCGGTGTGCTCCTCGGCGAGGTCGCGCAGCGTGGACACGGGGCAAGCCTGCCACGTCCCCGGGGCCGGGGCGTAACCCTGCCATGTCCCCCGGGGCCGGGGCGTAGCTGGGAAGACGGGTCAGAGCGTCGCGGTGACCTTGTTCAGTCCGCGCGGCGCGTCCGGGTTCTCGCCCCGGGCCAGCGCCAGGGCGAGCGCGAGGCGCTGCACCGGCAGGATGTCGAGCATCGGGGCGTACCGCTCGTCCACCTCCGGCACCGGCAGCCGGGCCGTCGCGCCGTCGACCTCGGACGGGCCGATCGCGACCAGGTCGGCGCCGCGGGCGCCGATCTTCGCGACGACCTCGCGCATCGCGGTGCCGCCGGGCCCGGCACCGACCACGGCCAGCACCGGCACGTCCGGGTCGGTCATCGCCAGCGGGCCGTGCAGCAGGTCGGCGCCGGAGAAGGCGAGGGCCGGCAGGTACGAGGTCTCCATCAGCTTGAGGGCCGCCTCCCGGGCGGTCGGATAGGCGTAGCCCCGGCCGGTGGTGAGGATCTGGGCGGCGAACCGGTAGCGGGACGCCAACTGCGGCGGCGCGGGGTCGGCGAGAGTCCGGGCGGCCAGCTCGGGCAGCGCGTCCAGCGCGGCCCGTTCGTCGGCCGGCAGCACGCCGTCGCCCGCGCGGATCCCCTCGACCAGCAGGAGCAGGGCGAGCAGTTCGGCGGTGTAGGTCTTGGTGGCGGCGACGGCCCGCTCGTGCCCGGCCGTGACGTCGACGGAGAGCTCGGCCACCTCGGTCAGCGGTGAGGACGGTGCGTTGGTCACCGCCAGGGTCAACGCGCCGGTGGCGCGGGCCTGCCGCAGTACCTCGGCCAGGTCCGGCGAGCCGCCGCTCTGGCTGACCCCGATCACCAGGGCCTCGGAGAGGTCGGGCCGGGCGCCGAAGACGGTGACCGCGCTCGGCGAGGCCAGCCCGGCCGGCAGGCCCAGCCGGATCTCGGTCAGGTAGGCGGCGTAGAGCGCCGCGTGGTCGGAGGTCCCGCGCGCGGTGAAGACCACATGCCTCGGTCGACGCTCGGCGATCACGGCCGCCACCTGCGCTATCGCGGCCAGGGACGCCGGCTCCAGCAGTCGCGCCCAGCTCTCCGGCTGCTCCGCGACGTCCGCCGCCATGCCTGCTCCCGGTTGCGCCACGATGACCTCCTCCTGCGCGATAGCCGCGCGTTCCATGCTCAGTGTTGCACGATTGGGAGCTGAGGAGCAATCAAGCAATCAGCTTTGCGCAGTAGATCACCCACCTCCGGTGCCATGCCCTAGGCTCCCCAACCCAGGGAAGAAACCACCTCCGGCGAAGGGTCGAGTCGGGTGCCCGAGGGAACGGACGACCCCCGGCTGTCGGCCGAGGGCGAACTGGCGCTGGCCCGGCTGGCGCTGGACGAGGGCGACCTGGAGCACGCCGCCGGTCACCTCGCCGGAGCCATCGCGTACGCCCCGACCATGCCCGAGGTGCACGAGGTGCTCGCCCAGCTCGCCGCCCGTACCGGCGGCGGGGTCGACCTCTTCCCCCTCGACCAGCACCCCTTCATCGGCACCGTGGTCGCCCGCGCCCACCTGCTGGCCGCCGCCGGACGGCCCGGCGACGGCCTGGAACTGCTCGCCGCGGCCACCGGACACGCCCCGCTGGCCGACTGGGCCGGCGTGCCCTGGGTCAGCGCCCCGGAACTGCCCGGCCAGCTCGATCCGGACCAGATCGCGCGGATCCTGATGCAGGTCTGCGCCGGTATCCCCGATCCGGTGCCCGAACCGGCCCGCGAACCACTCTGGCCGTACCTGCGGTTGGCCCGGCACGCCGTCGCGGCGCACCCCCGGCACGGCCTGCTGCTCGGCGCCTCCTCGGCGCTGGCCCGCCGGGTCGGCGCGCTCACCCTGGCCATGGAGTGGGCCGGTCAGGGCGCCCGGGAACTGCCCTCGAAGCTCTCCGAGGTGTGGCTGGGCTACGCGTACCGCAGCGCCGGCCGGACCGAGGACGCCCTCGCGGCGCTGCGCCGGGCCGTCACCCACGACCCCGACGACCTGTCGGTGTACGCGGACATCGCCGGCACCCTCGCCGACCATGGGGAACTCGACGAGGCGCTGGAGTGGATCGACCGGGCGCTGACCCGGGACCCGGGCTTCGACTGCGCGGTGCACACCGGGCACCGGCTGCGCTACCGCCGGGACGGCTCGCTCGACCATCTCGTCGCGCTCGCCGATTTCCAGCGCGACCACCCGGACGACTCGCACGAGCACAGCGACCTCGCCGAGTGCTGCCACGGCCAGCCCTGGCTGGGCCGGGTGCCGGCCGCGACCGAGGCGGTGGTGGCGGCCATCCGGCAGGTGCTCGCCGACGGCGACCAGGTCACCGGCGGCGAGCTCCGGCTGGGCGGGCTGGAGCCGCCGAGCGCGATGCGGTCGTTGCTCGGCGAGGTACCCGGGCTCGCGGTCACCGTCGCCGCCGTACCGGAACCGGATCTGCGCGAGCCGCGCCGTCCGGTGACCCACCACCTGTGGCGGTACGACGGCACGACCGCGCAGCCGGCCCTGTCCCCGCCGTCCGCCTCGGCGGTGGACCGGATCCGGCACCTCGCCCATCCGGCCTGGCCGCATCCGCCGGCGGCGTACGACGCCGCGGTCGGGCTCGCCACCGTCGAGCTCGACGACCTGCTCGGACTCCTGGTCCACCCGCCGGCTCCGCCCGCCACCGACCTCGGCCGCACGCTGGCCGAACACGACCCGACGCTGTGGACGCGCTGCGTACAGGTCTGGGTCTGCCTCGGGCTGCTGCACCACCGTACGGACGAGCCCTGGCCGGACTCGACCCGGCGCCGGGTCCTGCTCGACCTGGTCTGGGGCGTCGAGGACTGGGCCACCGAGGCGGCCCTGTTCGCCCTGGTGACGGCGGCCTGGATGGACCCGTCGGTGCGGGCCGAGGTGGCCCGGCTGACCGCCGAGCGGCTGGCCGACGCGATCGTGGTGGGGCGGCGGCGTCCGGTCTCCATCCAGCGGTCGCTGGCGCACCTGGTGCTGGCCACCCCGCAGGCGGAGTCGTCCGCCGCCGAGGTCGCGCGGCACCTGCTGGCCCAGCCGGCGGGCGGGCGGCAGACCCCCCGGCCCCGCCGGTTCGGTCAGTTCTGGCACCGGATGTGGAGCCGGCTCCACCGCTGACCCGCCCCCGGTTCCGCCGTCGATCCCACCCGGTTCCGCCGCTGGTCCCGCCCCGGGCGCCCGGACGACCGCGCCCGGAGGTCCCCGCGGGGACCTCCGGGCGCGATCCGGGTCGACGCCCGCCGGTCAGCGCAGCGGCGGGCTGGCCAGCGCCGTCTCGGCCTGCTCCTCCGGGGTCCCGACCGCGGCCGGCGGCTCGCCCAGACCGCGCAGCGGGATCTCCTTGATGAACCAGGCCAGCACCGCCACGGCGACCGCGAAGGGCACCGCCCAGATGAAGACCCCGCCGATCGCGTCGGCCAGCGCGGCGAGCATCGGCAGCCGCTGCGCCGGCGGCAGCCCCTGGAGCGCGGCCGGGTCCACCCCGGACCCGCCGCCCTCACCCAGCTGCGCGCCGATCGCCGAGTCGGCCAGCCGGTTGGCGAAAATCGCCCCGAACAGCGAGATGCCGAACGAGCCGCCGATCGACCGGAAGAAGGTGGCGGCGCCGCTGGCGGCACCGAGGTCCTTCTGCTCCACGCTGTTCTGCGCGATCAGCATCGAGGTCTGCATCAGGAAGCCCATGCCGACGCCGAGCACCACCATGTAGAGCGACGACTCCACCTTGCTCGTCTCGACGTCGAGCAGGGTCAGCAGCGCCATCCCGGCGGTCATCACGATCCCGCCGATGATCGGGAAGGCCCGGTACCGTCCGGTCTTGGTGATGGTCCGGCCGACCACGATCGACACCACCAGCATGCCGAACATCAGCGGCAGGAGCAGCAGCCCGCTGTTGGTCGCCGAGGCGCCCTGGACGCTCTGCTGGAACAGCGGCAGGAAGTTCATCGCGCCGAACATGGCGAAGCCGAGCAGGAAGCCGATCACCGAGATCACCGCGAAGTTGCGGTTGGCGAAGAGGCTGAGCGGCAGGATCGGCTCCGCCACCCGACGCTCGACGAGCGCGAAGGCGACCAGCGAGACCACGGCGAGCGCGGCGAGGCCGAGGATCGGCGTGGAAGCCCACGCGTACTCGTTGCCGCCCCACGTGGTGACCAGGACGATCGCGGTGATGCCGATCGAGAGCAGCGCGGCACCGACCCAGTCGATGCGGTGCTCGGTGCGGTACTTCGGCAGGTGCATCCGGGTGGCGAGCAGCAGCAGCGCGACACCGCCCAGCGGCAGGTTGACGTAGAACGCCCAGCGCCACGAGAGGTGGTCGGTGATGAAGCCGCCGGCCAGCGGGCCGGCCACCATGGCGATCGCCATGATGCCCGCGATCATGCCCTGGTAGCGGCCCCGCTCGCGGGGCGGCACCAGGTCGCCGATGATCGCCATCACACCGACCATCAGGCCCCCGGCACCCAGGCCCTGGACCGCCCGGAAGGCGATCAGCTCCATCATGCCGTCGCTCGGCCCGCCGAGCATGTCCGAGCCGGACATGCCGCAGAGCGCGGAGCCGACCAGGAAGATCGCGATCGAGATCAGGAACACCGTCTTGCGGCCGTACAGGTCGCCGAGCTTCCCCCAGATCGGCGTGGAGACCGTGGAGCCGAGCACGTACGCCGTGACCACCCAGGTGAAGTGGTTCAGCCCGCCGAACTCACCCACGATCCGCGGCAGCGCCGTACTCACGATCATGTTGTCGAGCATCGCGAGCATCATCGCGATCATCAGTCCACCGAGCACCACCCTGATGTTCGGTTTCACGGCCGCCGCGTCTGCGGTAACGGTCATCGGTAAGCTCCCCCCTGGGTTGTGACCTACTTACTTGCCGACCGGCTAGTTAAGCTTACTTGCCGTACGGTAAGTTGGCGCCGGGCGCTCGTCAAGCGGATTGGACAGGTGGTTGAGGTGACCGGCAGCACAGGTGACACCCGATCGCGGATCCAGGCCGTGGCACTGGAGCTCTTCACCGAGCACGGCTACGAGAAGACGTCGCTGCGGGAGATCGCCGAGCGGCTCGGCGTGACCAAGGCCGCCCTCTACTACCACTTCAAGAGCAAGGACGACATCGTCAACAGCTTCGTGTCCGACCGGATCGACCGGTTGGACCAGCTGATCGCCTGGGCCCGCGAGCAGCCGGCCGACGCCACCGGCCGGCGGGCGATGATTCGCCGCTACGCCGCCGAGTTCTTCGGCGACGACGGGCAGTCCGTGCTGCGGTTCTTCGAGCAGAACCAGACCGTGCTACGCAACCTGCCGTCCGGGAAGTTGATGCGGGAGCGGCTGCTGCGGATGGCCGAGGCACTGGCCGGACCCGGCACGTCCCCCGCCGACCAGCTCCGGGCGACACTCGGTCTCTTCGCCATCCACAGCAGCTGGTTCGCGATCCGCGGCCCGGGGATCGACGACGAGCAGCGCCAGCGGCTCGCGCTGGAGATCGCCTACGAACTGCTCGACCGGATCGACGGCACCGCTGCGGCCGGGGACGCCCCGGTGGCGGGCGCCGGAAGCGGCCCGGCCGACGAGGGCTCCGCCGCAGACTGACCGCGGCGGGCCGCCGGCACCGCGCCGGGCGCGGCGGCCAGGTCGAGCCGCAGGGCGTGCAACTCCACCCCGGGCCCGGGCGACCAGTCCCGCTCCGGGGTACGCGCGAAGCCGAACCGCGCGTAGAGCCGGTGTGCCGCGGTGGCGAAGCTCCTGGTGCAGATCACCACCCGGTGGCAGCCCAGCTCGGTCGCGCGGGCCAGGCAGGCCCGGACGAGGGCGTCCCCGACACCCCGGCCCTGCGCCCCCGGGTCCACCGCCAGCATCCGGAACTCGGCCTCGCCCGCACCGGCCAACTGCGCGTACGCGCTGCCGGGCAGCACGAAAAGGACCGCACCGAGCGGCTCCCCGGTCGCCTCGTCGACGGCCACCAGCAGCTCGCCGGAGCCGGCCCGGGCCGCCACGTCAACGAGGGTAGGCACGTAGTCGTCGTCGTCCCGCAGCTGCCCGTCCGCCCGGTACGCGGCCACGGTCAGCCGGGCGATCGCCTCATGGTCCGCCGGCTCGGCGCGCCGTACGACGGGGCCGCCGGACCGAGAACCGGGGTTCACTCGATGACGGCGATCAGGTCGCCGTCCTGTACGACGTCACCCTCGTTCACGGCGAGCTCGCGCACCACCCCGTCCGACTCGGCCACAACCGGGATCTCCATCTTCATGGACTCGAGGATCACCAGCGTGTCGCCCTCGGACACGGAGTCGCCCGTCGCGGCGACGACCTTCCACACGTTCGCCACCATCTCGGCGCGGATCTCCTCGGCCATGGGCCCTCCCTCGTCGGCGGTCTGCCTGCGAACGGTATCCAATCATGCGGCGGCGCACGGCGGGTCCACGGCGCTGATGAGCGCGCCCCGGTACCGGGGCCGAACCGCCCGGCAGACCGGCCCGGCGGGGCCGGCGGAGCGCCATGGGAGGATTGCCCGGCGCGCGGCGCGGGCGGGCACCGACCGCGACCGCCGCGGTTCGCGTGGAGAGACAGGAGGTCAGCATGGCGAAGAAGTCACGCAAGAAGAAGGCACGGAAGAAGAGCGCCGCCAACCACGGCAAGCGCCCCAACTCCTGAGTTCGGCTCGGCCGACACCGGGACCGCCCGGGCGGGGCAGGGGGATCATCCGCGGATCGCGATGACCCCGGCCCCGGCCCGGCGGGCCGTCACCGGCCGGTCCCGCGCCACCGGCGTACGGGGGGCGAGGAGCGGGGGCCCGGACGGGTCAGTCCGGCAGGTACTGCGAGTCGTTCTCGAAGACCAGCCCGGCGAGGCGGGTACGGAGCCGCTCGCGCAGCTCCATCGGCGCGGTCTCGTTACCGCAGCAGCGGGCGACCAGAGCCTTGACCTCCTGCTCGATGCCGTACTCCCGCAGGCAGGGCGAGCATTCGTCGAGGTGGTGGCGGATCAGGTTACGTCGGTCGTCGGCGCACTCGAGGTCGAGGTAGAGGTAGACCTCGGCGAGCACCTCACGGCAGTCGGTCTCGTGGGGTTCACCGCAGCTCATGCTGGCTCACACCTCCCGGCCGGCGGCGGCGGACCTGGTCGACGGGGCGGCTGAGAAGCCCCGCTCGGCAGCGTAGCGCTCAAGCAGCTTGCGCAGGTTGCGCCGGCCCCGGTGCAACCGGGACATCACGGTGCCGATCGGCGTTCCCATGATGTCGGCGACCTCCTTGTAGGAAAACCCCTCGACATCGGTCAGGTAGACCGCCAGCCGGAACTCCTCCGGAAGCTGCTGCAACGCCTCTTTGACGTCGCTGTCCGGGAGCCGGTCCAGCGCCTCCGTCTCGGCGGACCGCAGCCCGCTCGACGTGTGCGACTCGGCCTCGGCGAGCTGCCAGTCCGTGATCTCCTCCGTGGGCGCCTGTACGGGCTGCCGCTGCCGGCGACGGTAGGAGTTGATGTAGGTGTTGGTCAGGATCCGGTAGAGCCAGGCCTTGAGGTTGGTGCCCTCTTCGAACTGGTGGAACGCGGCGAACGCCTTCAGGTAGGTCTCCTGGACCAGGTCCTCCGCGTCGGCGGGGTTCCGCGTCATCCGCAGCCCGGCGGCGTACAACTGGTCGACGAAGGGCAGCGCGTCACGTTCGAACCGGGCCCTGCGCTCGTCCGTCTTCTCCGCTGTCAACCGCACGTCTCCCTCGCCTCGATGCCGGACCGGCGCCGTGGGCCTCACCGCCGTCGCGGCGCGAGTCGGCTGTCCCGCCGAGGATACGCGGTAAGAGCGCCCGCGCGATTCGGTTCCGGCCGTGCCGGTGCTCACCGGAGGTCGTTCGCCGGGCGGTCCGGACGCCAGGCGTCCTGGTCCGCGCCGGTCGAGCCGCCGCGTGTCGCGGTCGTGCTCCAGACTCCGTTTCTCGGTCGGCACCGGTCAACCCCCTCGCGCTGGACAGCTTCCGGGAGTTGTAACGCCGTACGGACGGCGGGGCATTCCGGGTGACCACCCGTCCCTGGCCCCGGCGGTGGTGATCCGCCCGGATCTCGCCACCGCTGGGACCAGGAAGGGCCTGGGAGGATGAAACCGGGCGCCGGGGCGGATCGGTGACCCGCCGGTCGGCGGCCGGCATCATCCGGAACAACGATCACCCCGGTACGCCGGAAACGGCTCCGTGCGGCGCTTCACCCCGCCCAGCCGTGCTCCCGCAGCCAGCGCAGCACCACCGCGGCGGTACCCGTCGGGTCACCGCGCAGGTCGTGCCGTTCCCCCGGCCGCACCTCGACCCGGAGCCCCGGTCCCGCCGGCGGGACCCCGAACGGATCCCGGTCGCCGTTCACCACCAGCGTCGGCAGCCCGGTCTCCAACTCCGCCGCCCGGGACCGTTCGGGCCTGCCGGGCGGGTGCAGCGGGAAGGCGAGTCCCACCACGCCGACCGCACCGAGCCCACGGGCGGTACGGCAGGCCACCCGGGCACCGCTGGAACGCCCGCCGACCACCAGGTGCCGGGTCGGCGCGTACCGGTCCAGCAGGGCCCGGACGACCGCGGTCCACGCCTCGTCCAGGTGTCCGGCGGGCGCCGGCGCCCGGCGTCCGGCCACCCGGTAGGGCTGGGTGACCCGCGCCACCGCGATCCCGGCGCCGAGCGCCGCGTCGCGGAGCGCGACCAGGTCCGGCGCGTCCACGTCGCCGCCCGCGCCGTGCCCCAGCACCAGCAGGGTCGCCGGCCTGGGCCCCCCGGCCCCGGGCGACTCGACGTCGACCCTGGCCGGGCCGCGTGGTGTGGCGATCTCTTCGCTGCGGCGACGCACCGCGTCACTGTATGCGGGTGCCCCGCCGCGAGAGCCGGGTCAGCGGATCCCGTGGCCCGGTGCGGCGGCTCAGCGTCGGCTGGTGCTCAGCGGCAACAGGGTGAGCAGGCGGTCCCGGACCGGCGGACCGTCGCCGGCCGCCTCCGGATCACCCTCCACCTGGTCCCGCCAGGCGACCAGCATCGCCCGACGTTCCCGTGGGGTGGTGGCACCCCATACGCCGTGACAGTCGCCCACCTCCAGTGCCCAGGCCAGGCATGGTCCCTGTACGTCGCAGGTCCGGCAGAGCGCCACCGCGGAGTCCGCCGGTTCGCTCGGGGCCGGAAAGAACGTCTCCGGGTCCACGCTCTGACAGACCCCCCGGGTCCGCCAGGCTTCGTCCAGTTTCCGCTCGCTGAGTGCCCGGAGCAATCTCGGGTCCCGTCGTGCCGCGGCAACCTCGTGCGGGCGTGGCATCCGCGCCCGTGTCATCCACCCACCTCCCCCGTGGGGCCGGCCAAGATCGATAAGCGTTGTTCGCCCGGTGCGAACCAACACCCACTGCCGGCGCTGTGTTCTATCGCACGAACACGATGGGTGACAAGGGGCTGCGGCAAAGGTCGGAAAAAGTCCACGCGACGATCCACCGCGAAAACGAACAAATTGGTGCAGGCGAATGCGCCGATCCGACACCCGGCGTACGACCGGACCGGCTCCGGGCAGAGCAGCGGTCCCGGCCGGAGGACGGGCCGCCGCGCCGGCTCAGAACAGCGTCTGCGTGACCGGCTCCGCGGAGCCCGACCCGAGCGGTTGCGCCGGCACCCGGGACACCAGCTCCGGCCCGTCGTTGCGGACGTCGCCGACGCTCCCGCCGACGGGACGCAGCTCGATGCCGGCCAACGACTCCGCCGTCGGCGGGGCGAGCAGTTCGCCCGGGTCGCCACCGCCGCCGAGCCATCCGGCCCAGCGCTGCCGGGGCAGCAGCAGCGGCATCCGGTCGTGCACGAGCGCCAGGTCACCGACGGCCGCGGTGGTGACGACGCTGCAGGTCAGCACCGGCGTGCCGGCATCGCGCCAGACCGACCAGATACCGGCGAAGGCCAGCACCCCGCCGTCGGACCGGGTCATGAAGTACGGCTGCTTGACGCCGTCGGACCGCAGCCACTCGTACCAGCCGTCGGCCGGGACCAGGCAGCGCCGCCGGGCGAACGGCTGGGCGTACGCCCGGGTGGTGGCGACCGTCTCGGCACGCGCGTTGATCATGCGGGCGCCGCCCCGCGCGTCCTTCGCCCACGGCGGGAGCAGCCCCCAGCGGGCCACCGAGAGCACCCGACCGCCCAGCCGCTCCGAGATCCGCACGATCGGCACCGGATCGGTCGGCGCCACGTTGTAGTCGGGGCCGAGCCCGTCGCCCGTGTCGTCGTACGACTCGAACAGGGCGCTCAGGTCGGCCGCGGACCGGGTCGTCGCGTACCTGCCGCACATGGCGCACACGCTAGCGCGTCCCGGGCCGCCCGGCCGTCCCGCCAGACGGGAGTGGCCGGGACGGCGATCACCCGCCGCCGCGCGGGCACGGCAGACTGTAGGGGTGTCGAACCTGACCGCGACCCGCCCGTTGCAGCCCTGGACCGCGCCGACCGCCACCGAGCCGGTGGCCGAGACGCTGCGCCTGCCCGGCTCCAAGTCGCTGACCGCCCGCGCCCTGGTGCTCAGCGCCGTCGCCGACGGGCCCTCCACGCTGCGCCGTCCGCTGCGCGCCCGGGACACCGAGCTGATGGCCGGCGGGCTGCGCGCGATGGGCGCGCACGTCTCGACCGTCGACGACGAACGCTGGCTGCTGCGTCCCCGCCCGCTACAGGGCCCCGCCCGGATCGACGTCGGGCTCTCCGGCACGGTGATGCGGTTCGTCCCGCCCGTGGCCGGGCTGGCCGACGGGGCGATCCGGTTCGACGGCGACCCCTACGCCCGGGTCCGCCCGCTCGGCCCCCTGGTCGAGGCGCTCCGCTCGATCGGGATGCGGATCGACGCCGCCGACGGCGGCCGGCTCCCGCTGACCGTGCACGGCGCCGGCCGGGTGGCCGGCGGCGAGGTGGTGATCGACGCCTCCGGCTCCAGCCAGTTCGTCTCCGGCCTGCTGCTCGGCGCCGCGCGGTTCGACCGCGGCATCGTGGTCCGGCACGTGGGACCGCCGGTGCCGTCCGCGCCGCACCTGCGGATGACGGTGCAGATGCTGCGGGCCGCCGGGGCAGCGGTCGACGACAGCACCCCGGACGTCTGGGTGGTGGAGCCGGGGCGGCTCTCCGGGCGCGGCTGGGACATCGAGCCGGACCTCTCCGGCGCGGTCCCGTTCTTCGCCGCCGCGCTGGTCACCGGAGGTGCGGTGACCCTGCACGGCTGGCCGCACAGCAGCCTGCAACCGGTCGACACGCTGCGTACGCTGCTCCAGCGGATGGGTGCCGAGGTGAGCGTCGGCACCGACGGGCTGACCGTACGCGGCACCGGCTCGATCCACGGGCTGGAGGCGGACGTCTCCGAGGTCGCCGAGCTGACCCCGGTGCTGGCCGCGCTCGCCACCCTGGCCGACTCGCCGTCCCGGCTGTCCGGCGTGGCGCACATCCGCCACCACGAGACCGACCGGCTGGCCGCGCTCGCCCGCGAGCTGGGCGGGCTCGGCGCCGACGTCACCGAGGCCGCCGACGGCCTGACCATCCGCCCCCGCCCGTTGCGGGGCGGGGTCTTCGAGACCTACGCCGACCACCGGATGGCGCACGCCGCCGCGGTGATCGGGCTGACGGTGCCGGGCGTCGAACTCAGCGACGTGGCGTGTACCTCCAAGACCATGCCCGAGTTCCCGGCACTATGGTCGACGATGGTGGCCGGCGGCGCCATCGGCCGGTAACCGGGACCCGACGGCGTCCCGCGCCGGTTGTCGGGGCGGACGAGGCTGGGGGACGAGCTGGCGGGCAAGCGCGAGTACGACGAGGACGACGTCCGGGTCCGGCCCGGTCGCCCGTCGCGCCCGCGTACCCGGACCCGACCGCGCCACTCCGACGCCGTCGACGGGTTCGTCATCGCCGTCGACCGGGGCCGCTACACCTGCGTGACCGGGGACGATCCGGGGGCGGGCGGCACCGGGGAGCCGGACGCCGGCATGGTGACCGCGATGCGGGCCCGGGAGCTGGGCCGCCGGTCGGTCGTGGTCGGTGACCGGGTCTCGCTGGTCGGCGACACGTCGGGGGCGGCCGGCGCGCTGGCCCGGATCGTCCGGATCGCGGAGCGGACCTCGGTGCTGCGCCGCACCGCCGACGACGACGACACCACCCCGGAGGGGCGGCTGGAGCGGGTGGTGGTGGCCAACGCCGACCAGCTCGTGATCGTCAGCTCGCTGGCCGATCCGCCGCCCCGGACCGGCTTCATCGACCGCTGCCTGGTCGCCGCGTACGACGCGGGCATCGAACCGCTGCTCTGCCTGACCAAGGCGGACCTGGCCCCGCCGGACGGGGTCGTCGGCTACTACACCGAGCTGGACCTGCGGTACGTGCTCGTCGGGCCGGGCTCCGACCTCGACGAGGTGCGCCGGCTGCTCAGCGGGCGGATCTCGGTGCTGGTCGGCCACTCCGGAGTGGGAAAGTCGACCCTGGTCAACCGGCTGGTACCGGCGGCGGACCGGGCGGTCGGGGTGGTCAGCACGATCGGCCGGGGCCGGCACACCTCGACCAGCGCCGTGGCCCTGCGCCTGCCGCCGGTGCTCGACGACCGGGACCACCCCGGCTGGATCATCGACACGCCCGGGATCCGCAGCTTCGGGCTGGCCCACGTCTCGGCGGACAGCCTGCTGCACGGCTTCCCCGACCTGGTGGAGGCGACCGCCGAGTGCCCGCCCAACTGCGAGCACACCCCGGACGAGACGGACTGCGCGCTGGACGCCTGGGTGGCCGCCGGGCACGCCGACCCGCGCCGGCTGGCCTCGTACCGCCGGCTGCTGGCCTCCCGGGCGGGCGACGTCGAATAACTGCCGCCGGCCGGCGGGGCCGGGTGGCCGGGCTCAGTCCTCGACGTCGACCGGGCCGCCACTGCGCCAGTAGACGCCGTCTGAGCGGGTGAGCAGGGCCTCGTCGACCAGGTAGCGGCGCAGGCTGACGTAGTCGTCGTGCCAGGCCCGCAGGAACGCGTCGACCTCCCGCTCCGGATAGCGCACTCCCGGTTCGAAGACCGTCACGATGTGCTCCAGCACCAGCCGGCGCTTGCCGCGGGCCGCCGGCAGCTGGCTGATCCGGCCGTCCCGCAGGAACCGGCGCAGCACCGCCGAGCGGGCCTCGTCCGGATCCGGGTCGGCGCCGCCGCTCGACGGCCGCTGCCGGGCCGCCTCCTTGAAGACCTCGACCCGGGCGACCGGCCGGCCGTCCACCGTCGCCACCAGGCCGCCGGACGCCAGCCGGCGCAGCGCGGCGAGCACCGTACGGGTGTCGAGTCCCGTCCGCGCCACGATCTCGGCCGGATCGGTCGCGCCGAGCACCACGGCGGCGAACGTGGCCAGCCGGTCGGGCTCGGCGAGCAGGCCGGTCAACGTCTCGGCGTTCACTTCGGCGGTCACGGCGGGGGATGCTAACGCACGTGGCGCAGCGGCATCGACTAGGTTTCCGCCATGGCCCGGTACGCGGATGACCTGTCCCTGGCGCACATGCTCGCCGACACCGCCGACTCGATCTCGATGGCCCGGTTCCGGGCCCTCGACCTGCACGTGGAAGCCAAGCCCGACCTCACCCCGGTCAGCGACGCGGACACCGCGGTGGAGCGGGCCATCCGCGCCACCCTGGCCCGCACCCGCCCCCGGGACGGGGTGCTCGGCGAGGAGTACGGCGCCTCCGCCGCCCCGGCCGGCACCGGCAGCCGGCAGTGGGTGGTCGACCCGATCGACGGCACCAAGAACTTCGTCCGGGGCGTACCGATCTGGGCCACGCTGATCTCCCTGATGGACGGCGACCGGCCGGTCGTCGGGCTGGTCTCCGCGCCGGCGCTCGGCCGCCGCTGGTGGGCGGCGCTCGGCCACGGGGCGTACGCCGGCAAGCACCCGGCCTCCGCCACCCCGATCAGGGTCTCCGGGGTGGGACGGCTGGCCGACGCCAGCTTCTGCTACTCCTCGCTCAACGGCTGGGAGGAGAACGGCCGGCTCGACGCGATCCTCGATCTCATGCGGTCGAGTTGGCGCAACCGGGCGTACGGCGACTTCTACGGCTACATGCTGGTCGCCGAGGGGGCGGTGGACGTCATGGTCGAGCCGGAACTGTCGCTGTGGGACCTGGCCGCGCTGGTGCCCATCGTCACCGAGGCGGGCGGCACCTTCACCGATCTCGCCGGCCGCCCGGGGCCGGGCGGCGGCAGCGCCGTGGCCAGCAACGGCAAGCTCCACCAGGACCTGCTGGACCGGCTCGGCTAGGCCGCCGGACACGGCACGAGTCCACCGCGCGCAGCCGCCGACCAACCTCTATCCTCGCCAGGTGATATCCACGGGTTGGTGCTTCCTGGCGGCGATGATCGTCGCCTACGGCATTGCCAACCTGCTCCAGTCGGTGGCCGCGACCCGGACCACCCTGCACCACACCTTCGATCCCGCGCTGCTGTTCCGGCTGGTCGGGCACCGCACCTACCTGGTGGGGCTCGGCTGCCAGGTGCTCGGCTTCAGCCTCGCCTTCCTGGCCCGCCGCGACCTGCCGCTGTTCCTGGTACAGGCGAGCGTGGCGGCCGGGCTGGGGGTGACCGCGCTGCTCGGGGTGCTGGTGCTCAAGTGGCGGCTGCCGGCCGCCGAGGTCGCCCTGCTGGTACTGCTGCTGGTCGGGATCACCGCCCTGGTGCTGGCCGCCAAACCGGCGCCGTCGCGGCAGCTCGGCACCGCCGGGGTGGTCGGGCTGGTCGTCGCGCTCGGCGTGATCGGTGGGCTCGGTTCGCTGGCCGTACGCCTGCGCGGGGCGCCGGGCTCGGTCGCGCTGGGCGCGCTGGCGGGGTTGGCGTTCTCCGCCGCCGCCGTCGCGGCCCGGCCACTGGCCTCGGCGTACTCCTTCGACGCCTTCCTCCGCGACCCGCTGCTCTACCTGCTGATCACCCATTCGATCGTGGGTCAGCTGCTGCTCGGCATGGCCATGCAGCGCGGCTCCACCACCGCGGCGGTGGCCGCGATGGACGCCGCCGGGGCGCTCCCGGCGGCGATCGTCGGCCTGCTGCTGCTCGGCGACAAGATCTGGCCCGGCCGGGAGTGGCTGGCCGCGACCGGCTTCGCGATCACGCTCGCCTCGGTCCTCGCCCTCACCCGGTACGCCGAGCCGCAACACCAGCACGCCGGCCGGCCGGTGCCGTCCGGACGGGTGGTGCCACGGCCGGCGGAACGTGGCCTGCCCGGCGGTGCGCCGGTGGCACCGATCCCCCGCCGCTGAACCGGCCCCGTCAGGCGGTCACCGGGCGGCGTTTGCCCACCACCCGCTCGTAGAGCCGCTCCAGCGCGCCGGCGGTACGGTCCCAGGTGTAACTGCAGCGCACCCGGTCCACCGCCGCGTGCCCGTACGCGAACCGCTCCGCGTCCGCGGCGAGCAGCCGGCGCAGGGTGATGCCCAGTCCGCGTACGTCGCCGGGCTGCACCAGCCGGCCGGTCACCTCGTCGACCACGGTGTCCGCGATGCCGCCCATCGCGTAGCCGACCACGGGCACGCCGCAGGCCATCGCCTCCAGCGGGACCCGGCCGGCGGAGGCGTACCGGGGGGTGCAGGCGACCACGTCGGCGGAGCGGTACCAGGCGGCCATCTGGTCGTGCGGCACCCCTCCGACCAGTCGCAGCTGGTCGGCCACCCCGGTCTGGGCGGCCAGGTCCCGCAACCGGCGGGCCTCGGCGTGGCTGGCGAGGGTGTCCCCGGGCGGGCCGCCCGCGATGACCAGCTCGACGTCGCCGACCAGGCGCAGGGCCCGGACCAGGTCCTCCTGCCCGTGCCCGGGGGCCAGGCCCCCCACGGACAGGATCCGGGGGCGCTGTTCCCGGGACACCGCCTCCCCCTCCGGGGCGAAGAGGTCGACGTCCACCCCGGCCGGCACCACGGCGACCGAGGCGCGTTGCAGGCCCATCCGGGTCAGCTCGTCGACCTCGTCGGTGCACTGCGCCACCGCCATGTCCACGGCGCGGGTCAGCGCGAGCTCCAGCCGGATGCGCTCGCCCGGACCGGTGTACGCCTCCCCGAGGTGGCGCAGCTGCTCCGCGCCGAGCGAGTGGAAGGTCTGCACGACCGGAATGCTGGTCTCCCGTACGGCGCTCGCCGCCGCCAGGCCGCCGATCCAGAAGTGCCCGTGCACCACCTCCGGCGCCCACTCCGCCGCCCACCGGTCGGTCAGCCACCGGCCGAGTTCCGGCACGTGCGGCACGAGCTTCGCCGTCGGGGTACGCGTCGACGGGCCCACCGGGACCCGTTCCACCCGGTACCCGGCGATCTCGCTCGTCGGCGGCGCGTCCGGGTCGTCCAACCGCTCGTAGACCCGTACGTCGTGGCCCCGGCTGCTCAGCTCGGCCGCCACCCGGGCCACGTGCTGGTGCGTACCGGCTGACTGGTTTCGGACCTTGTGCGGTGGGCCAGCGTGTGCGCAGACGAGGCCAACGCGCATTGGGTCACCTCCAGCGAGGGCAAACGAGCAGGGCCGTTCGATCAGAGGCTCCCATTAACCGGCTGGCGCCGAGCGGAAACGTGCCAACTCGCGCCGGGCGGCCCGCCGACGGCCTCCGGTCGCCCCCGGGGCACCGTCGCCGGCCCCCCGTCCGGACCGCACCGGCGCCGTCCTTCCCGTTCCGGACGCCGCTAATCCTCCCCGCCGCCCCGCTCACCCGGTTACGGGCGAGGCGGCAGCGGGTAGTGACCCGGCATGCGCGACAACGACTTTCCGACACCATTGTCCGACCCCGAGGCCGACGGGCTGCCCCAGACCGCCGACGACGACTCCACGGCCCGCGACGACGTCCTCACCGGCCGGGAGGCGGACGGCCCGGACCCCGCCCAGCTTCCGGCGGACCGGGAGCCGATGGCGGTGGACCGCTTCGGCACCACCGCCGAGGAGCAGTTGGACGGCGAGTCCCTCGACTACAAGATCGCGCGTGAGCGGTTGGAGCGTCCGGTCGACGACCCGCTCGCCGGTCCCGTCGACCCGGCGATCGCCGCCGAGGCGGACAGCGAGGAGGCCGCCGCCCAGGCCCAGCTCGACGCGGACGTGATGGATCCCGGACCGACCTCGGACCCCCACTCGGCGGTATCCATCTACGACCACGGCAATCTCGGCGACGGCTCCGGCGGCCGCCCGGTGGGCCGGTTGGTGGAACCGGACGAGGGCACCCACACCGACGACGAGACCGACTCCATCGCGCACGACCTGGGTGCCGCCGGCGGCGGAGCCACCGCCGAGGAGCTGGCAATCAACGAGACACAGCCCCCGGCCTGACCGCGCCGCTCGCGGCTCCGGGGCGGCCGGTGCTCCCCGGAGCCGGGCCGGTCAGTCGTCGAGCCCCTGTTCGATGGCGTAGCGGGTGAGTTCGACCCGGTTGTGCAGGTGCAGCTTGCCGAGCGTGTTCTGTACGTGGTTCTGCACCGTCCGGTGCGACAGGCCGAGCCGGGCCGCGATCTGCTTGTAGGACATCCCCTTGGCGACCAGCCGCAGCACCTCGGTCTCCCGTTCGGTGAGCCGGGGCAGGTCGCCGGCGCCGGGTGGCTCCGGCTCGTGGGCCAGCCGCCGGTACTCGCCGAGAACCAGGCCGGCCAGCCCGGGGGTGAAGACCGCGTCCCCGGCGGCGGTGCGGCGTACCGCGTCGAGGAACTCCGCCGGACCGGCCGACTTGACCAGGTAGCCGGTCGCCCCCGCCTTCACCGCGTCGAGCACGCTCTGCTGCTCGCCGCTGGCCGAGAGCATCAGCACCCGGACCTGCGGCAGTTCCGTACGCAGGCCGCGGATCACCTCGACACCGGAGATGTCCGGCAGTCGCAGGTCCAGTACGACGACGTCGGGCCGGGCGGCCGGGGCGATCCGGACCGCCTGGCGACCCTCCCCACTGGTGGCGACCACGAGGTAACCGGCCTCGGCGAGGTCCCGGGCCACCCCTTCCCTCCACATCGGATGGTCGTCGACCACCATCACCCGGATCGCCGTCTCCTCGCCCACGCGCCGAGCCTAGTTCCCCGGCGGCGCGGCGGTCACCCGTCGGACCGGTGGTCCCGTCGCGCTTCCGGGCCGGCGCCGGCGGGCGGCCTGGTACGCGGGATGCGCAGCTCGACCTCCGTGCCCTGCCCCCCGGCGGAGACGATCCGGACGGTACCGCCGAGTTCGGCGATCCGCCCCCGGATCGACTGGGCGACGCCGAGCCGCCCCTGGCCGGCCGCCTCGGCGAGCCGCCCCTCCGGGATGCCCGGCCCGTCGTCGCGTACCGAGACGGTCACGGTGCCGGCGTCGTCCTCGACCAGCAGCCATCCCCGCTCGCCGCCGTGCCGGGCGACGTTGTCCAGGGCCGCACCCACCGCCGCGCCGACCTCCCGGGCCACGTGCGCGGCCAGTGGCACCGGGGTCGCCGGGGCGGCGATCGACACCGTCGGCGAGGCGTACCGGCCGAGGACCGCGCGCAGGTCGACCTCGGCGCGGTCCAGGTCGGGCAGGGGGCGGGTGGCGACCAGTGAACGAAGCGCGGCCTCCTGTTCGCCCGCCAGCCGGGCCAGCTCGCCGGCCTCACCGTCGAGGTCGGCGCCGCGCCGCTGGACCAGCGCGAGCACCTGGAGGACGGAGTCGTGGATGTCCCGGGCCAGCCGTTCCCGCTCCCGGGTCGCGGCCTCCAGCTCGACGGCCCGCTGCAACCGCTCCTCCGTGATCACCGCGAGCCGGGCGACGTGCCCGACCGCGATCCCCGCCAGCAGCATCAGCGCCGGGCCGGTGAACGAGGACTGGGTGAACGTCTCCCGTACCGCCAGGTCCGCGGTGCCGAGGACCAGGGCCGCGGCGACGCCGCGCCGCCGGCCGCCGGAGACCGCCCAGGCCAGCACCGGGCCGCCCAGCCAGGCGACGCTCAGCGTGGGCACCCCGGCGGCCAGCATGGTCCGGCCGACCACCCACGGCGCGACCAGCAGCACCGCCAGCGCCACCGCCAGGTCGGCCAGGAGCAGCGGCCAGCGGCGCCGCGCCGGATCGGCGTACGCGTAGGCGGTCAGGACGCTCCAGCCGGCCATCAGCAGCAGCACCGCCACCGCGGCGACGGGGTGGGCGTACTCGTTCAGGTTGCGCAGCGTCAGCACCGCGACGTACGCCAGGGCGGCGAACCGGTAGACGGCGATGGACCGCCACAGCGGCGCCTGCAGGCTCGGGGCCGGGGCGGCGGATCCCGGGCCACGGGCGGCGATGGACGGCTCCGGCACGCCCAGACCCTCCCACAGCATCGACGCGCCGGACGGCCCCGCCGCGCCGGCCCCCGCCGTGACCAGCCGGAAAGCCCCGGTGGCGGTCCGGGCGGACCACCCGGATGCGCCCACACATACCCTCACGTAGTGTGGGAAAGCTACTAAAACACCTGATCGACGGCGGCGGGACGGGGCAATGAGCGACGGAGATCCCCACGCACCGCCCGCCACCCTCCCCGTCGGATCCACGCTGCTCTTCGTCGCGACCTTCGAACGCGACGAGGTGACGGCCATCCGGCACAGCGTCGCCGCTCACGCCGAAGCCAACGGGCTGCACGGCAGCCGGTTGGACGACTTCGTGCTGGCCGCCAACGAACTGATCACGAACGCCATCCGGCACGGTGGCGGCCGGGGTTTCCTGCGGCTCTGGCACGTCGACGGCGTCGTGCACTGCACCGTCTCGGACACCGGCGCGGGCATGGATTCCGGACATCTCGACGACCGGCGGCCCGGGCCGGACGCGGCCGGCGGATGGGGGCTGTGGCTGGCCCGGCAGCTCAGCGACAGCATGCTGGTCGAGACCGGGCCCGCCGGCACCACGGTCCGGATCACCGCCCGGCTGCGGGAGGGCTGAGGTCCGCCGCCGACGCGGCCGGGCGGATGACGCCGGCGGTCCCGACGGGTACCGTGCCGCCATGGCCGATCAGTACGCCGCTCGCCACGTCGCCGCGATCGATCAGGGCACCACCTCCTCCCGGTGCATCGTCTTCGACACCGCCGGCACCATCGTCTCGGTGGCCCAGCGGGAACACCGGCAGATCTTCCCCCGCCCCGGCTGGGTCGAGCACGACGCCGAGGAGATCTGGACCAACGTGGAACAGGTGGTCCGGGAGGCACTGGCCGGCGCCTCGATCTCGGCCGACCGGCTCGCCGCGATCGGGATCACCAACCAGCGGGAGACCACCGTGGTGTGGGACCGGGCGACCGGTCGGCCGGTGCACAACGCGATCGTCTGGCAGGACACCCGGACGGGGCCGCTGCTGCGCCGCCTCGACGCCGGGTACGGCGAGCAACGGTTCCGCGAGCGCACCGGGCTGCCCCTCGCCACCTACTTCGCCGGGCCGAAGCTGGCCTGGCTGCTGGAGAACGTGGACGGCCTGCGGGATCGCGCCGAACGCGGACAGGTCCTCTTCGGCACCATGGACAGCTGGCTGATCTGGAAACTGACCGGCCGGCACGTCACCGACGTCACCAACGCCAGCCGTACCCTCCTGATGGACCTGCGCACCCTGGACTGGGACCCCGAGCTGCTGGACGCGCTCGGCGTGCCGGCGGCGATGCTGCCGGAGATCCGCTCGTCCGCCGAGGTGTACGGCACGGCCACCGGGGCGCTCGCCGGGGTGCCGGTGGCCAGCGCGCTCGGCGACCAGCAGGCGGCGCTGTTCGGGCAGACCTGCTTCCAGCCCGGCGAGGCCAAGTGCACCTACGGCACCGGCAGCTTCCTGCTGCTCAACACCGGCGAGAGCCCGGTCTCCTCCCGCCACGGCCTGCTCACCACCGTCGGCTACCGGATCGGGGACCGGCCGGCGACGTACGCCCTGGAGGGGGCGATCGCGGTCACCGGCTCGCTGGTGCAGTGGCTGCGGGACAACCTCGGGCTGATCTCCACCGCCCCGGAGGTCGAGGAGCTGGCCCGCACCGTCGAGGACAACGGCGGCTGCTACGTCGTACCGGCGTTCTCCGGGCTCTTCGCCCCGCACTGGCGTGCCGACGCCCGCGGGGTGATCGCCGGCCTGACCGGGTACGTGCACAAGGGTCACCTGGCCCGGGCCGTGCTGGAGGCGACCGCCTGGCAGACCCGGGAGGTCGTCGACGCGATGAACGCCGACTCGGACGTGGCGCTGCGCCGGCTCCGGGTGGACGGCGGGATGACCGCCAACAACCTGCTGATGCAGTTCCTCGCCGACGTGCTCGACGTGCCGGTGGTACGCCCCGCGGTCAGCGAGACCACCTGCCTCGGCGCGGCGTACGCGGCCGGCCTGGCGGTCGGCTTCTGGCCGGACCTGGAGACGCTGCGCGGGCAGTGGCGCCAGGACGCCCGCTGGGAGCCGGCGATGGACCCCGCGCACCGCGACCGCGAGCTGCGCAACTGGCGCAAGGCCGTGCAGCGCACCCTCGACTGGGCCGAGGAGTGAGGAGGGGCCCCTTCCTATACAAAAAACGATAGGAAGGGGCCCCTCCTCACCTGCGCAGCTTCCTCCTCGGCACGCAACGCCCGGAGCGTGACCGCCGCTGACCGGCCGGCGACGCAGGCGACATCGACGGCCGGCGTCTCGCTTCGTCGCTGACAGTTCGTCGGCCGGTCACGATGTCGTGGCCTGGACGGCGACGACCGGCGCGATCGTGAGCCCATGCGGATCACGATCGTCACGGAGTCGTTCCCGCCGGACGTGAACGGGGTGGCGCACTCGGTCGTCCGGGTCGCCGAGCATCTGCTCCGGCGCGGGCACCAGCCGATGGTGATCGCCCCGCAGCCGCCCCCCGGTACCCGGGACGGCACGGCGGCGCTGCCGTACCCGGTGGTGCGGCTGCCGTCGGTGCCGATGCCCGGCTACCCGCAGTTCCGGCTCGGCCTGCCCAACCGGGAACTGGCGGGGGCGCTGCGCGCGCACGGCACCGAGGTGGTGCACCTGGCCAGCCCGTTCGTGCTCGGTGCCCGGGGCGCGGCGGTGGCCCGGGCGATGGGGCTGCCGGCGGTCGCCGTCTACCAGACGGACATCGCCGCGTACGCCCGGGCGTACCGGGTGCGGATGACGGAGGCGGCGGCGTGGCGCTGGCTGCGCTGGGTGCACAACTCGGCGGCCCGCACCCTGGCCCCGTCCACCCCGACCATGGCGGCGCTGCGCGAGCACGGCATCGAACGCGTCTGGCGGTGGCAGCGGGGCGTGGACAGCGAACGGTTCGACCCGGCCAACCGCAGCCCGGCGCTGCGCCGGCTGCTGGCCCCGAACGGCGAGCTGCTGGTCGGCTACGTGGGCCGGCTGGCGGTGGAGAAGCGGGTGGACCTGCTGGCGGAGGCGAGCGTCCTGCCCGGGGTACGGGTCGTGGTGGTCGGGGACGGTCCGGCCGCCGTACCGCTGCGGCGTGCCCTGCCCGACGCGCTCTTCCTCGGTCCCCGGCACGGCCGGCAACTCGCCCGGATCTACGCCAGCCTCGACGTCTTCGCGCACACCGGCCCCTACGAGACGTTCGGTCAGACGGTGCAGGAGGCGATGGCGAGCGGGCTGCCGGTGGTGGCCCCGGCGGCGGGCGGACCGCTGGACCTCGTCGAGCCCGGCCGCACCGGCACGCTGGTCCCGCCGGAGGACAGCACCGCGCTCACCGCCGCGGTCGCCCGGCTCGCCGGTGACCCGGCGCTGCGGGTGGCGTACGGCCGGGCGGGCCGGGCCGCGGTGCGCGGGCGGACCTGGACGGCGATCGGGGACGAACTGGTCGGGCACTACACGGCGGTGCTCGCCGGGAACCCCCCGATCGCGGCGCCGCGCCAGAGCCGGCTGTTCCGGGCCCGACCGGTGGCGCTGGAAGGCAGTGCGGCCTGATGCCGGCGTCGAACCGGATGCGGATCGTCCGGCTCGCCAACTTCGTCACCGAGAGCTCCGGCGGCCTGCGCACCGCGCTGCGCCAGCTCGGTGCCGGGTACGCCGCCGCCGGGCACGAGCCGGTGCTCGTGGTGCCCGGCCGGCGGGACGGCGACCAGATCACCGAGCAGGGCCGGGTGATCACGGTGGCCAGCCCGGCCGTACCGGGGATGGGCGGTTACCGGGTGCTGCTCGACCGGCCCCGGCTGGCCCGGTTGCTGACCCGACTGCGGCCGGACCGGCTGGAGATCTCCGACCGTACGACGCTGCGCTGGACGGCCGGCTGGGCCCGCCGGCACGGCGTACCGACGGTGATGGTCTCGCACGAGAGTCTCGACGGGCTGCTGCGGCTGCTGACCGGCGGGCGGCTGCGGCCGGCGCGGCTGGCCGACCTGCTCAACGCCCGCACCGCCGCCGCGCACGACCGGGTGGTCTGCACCACGGGCTGGGCGGCGGCGGAGTTCCACCGCATCGGCGCGCCGAACCTGCTGCGGGTGCCGCTCGGCGTCGACCTGGCGCACTTCCGGCCCGACCGGTACGACCCGGCGCTGCGGGCCGGGCATGCCGCGCCGGAGGAGGCGCTGCTGCTGCACTGCGGTCGGCTCTCCCCGGAGAAGCGGCCGGAGCGCTCCCTCGCCGCCCTGACCGAGCTGCGTGCCCGGGGCGTACCGGCGGTCCTGCTGGTGGTCGGGGACGGGCCGCGCCGGGACCGGCTGCGGGCCGCGGCCGCCGAGGCCGGTCAGCCGGTCCGGTTCCTGCGGTACGTCGCCGACCGCGACCTGCTGGCCCGGCTGCTCGCCACCGCGGACGTGGTGCTCGCGCCCGGGCCGGTGGAGACGTTCGGCCTGGCCGCCCTGGAGGCGCTCGCCAGCGGTACGCCGGTGGTGGCGAGCGCGCAGAGCGCGCTGCCGGAGGTGGTCGGCGACGCCGGGCTGGCGGCCCCGGGCGAGGGTCCGGGGTACGCGGACGCGGTGCTGGAGCTGCTGGGCCGGCCCGGGGCGGAGCGCCGGCGGGCCGCCCGCCGGCAGGCGGAACGCTTCCCCTGGTCGGCGGCGGTGGCGGGCTTCCTCGCCGCGCACGACCTGCACCCGGCGGACCCGCCGGCCGTCCCGGTGGACCCGCGGGTCCACCCGGCGGACGCGCCGGCCGTCCCGGTCACCAGCGGCGGCCGGTGAGCCGTTCGTAGACCTCGACGTAGCGGGTCCGGGCCGTGTCGACGACCTCCGGCGGCATCTCGGGAGCCGGCCCCTGCCGGTCCCAGCCGGTGCCGACCGCCCAGTCCCGGACGTACTGCTTGCTCAGCGCGTACTGCGGGCGGCCGGGCTGGTAGGACTCGGCCCACCAGAACCGCGACGAGTCGGAGGTCAGCACCTCGTCGGCGAGCGTCAGGGTGCCGTCCGGCGCCCAGCCCAGCTCGAACTTGGTGTCGGCGACGATGATGCCGCGTTCGGCGGCCATCTCGGCGCCGCGGAGGTAGAGCGCCATGGTGATCTCGCGCAGTCGCTCGGCGGTGTCCGCGCCGACCTTCGCGACCACGTCGGGATAGGTGATCGCCTCGTCGTGCTCGCCCTGCGGCGCCTTGGTCGTCGGGGTGAAGATCGGCTCGGGCAGGATCGACGACTCGCCGAGGCCGGGCGGCAGCGGGATGCCGCAGACCGAGCCGGTCTTCTCGTACTCCTTGAGGCCGGAACCGGTGAGGTAGCCCCGGGCGACGCACTCCACGGGGACCATCTCCAGGCGCCGGCACCGGATCGCCCGGCCGGCGAACTCGGCCGGTACGTCGTCGGCCGAGATGACGTGGTGGGGCACCAGGTCGGCGAGTTGTTCGAACCACCAGAGCGACAGCGCGGTGAGCAGCCTGCCCTTGTCCGGGATCGGGGTCGGCAGCGCCACGTCGTACACGGAGACCCGGTCCGAGGCGACCAGGATCAGGTCGTCGCCGTCGAGGTACACGTCCCGGACCTTGCCCGAGTGCAGCAGCTTCACCCGGTAAGTACATCACGGCCCGCTCGGGGGTCGCGGTGGCCGGCGGGCGGCGTGACGGGGATCAACCGGGCCGGTTCCCGCCCGGATACCGCCCGGATGGGCGTTGACACCCGGCGAGGCGGGCTGTGTAAATGGTCCGGTCCCCGCCGCGATGCCCGGTCCCGTCAGGAGCTGTCGTGCCTCTTCCCTCCCCCACCCCGCCCGTGCGCGCGGACCGGCCCCGGACGGGCCCGCTCCGCCGCCGTCTCGGCGCCGCCGCGCTGGCCGTCGTCGCGGTGTTGGCCTCCGCCGGTTGCACGGCGGACCAGGCCGCCACGCCCGACCGGCGGGTCGAGCTCTCAATCTTCTGGTGGGGCGGCGAGCGGCGGGCGGAGCTGACCGAGCAGGCCCTGCGGCTCTACAGCCAGCGGTACCCGTGGGTGACGTTCAAGTTCACCTGGCAGGGCAACAGCGGCTACTACGACCGGCTCGCGAACGAGGCGGCCGCCGGCAACGCCCCCGACGTGTTCCAGATCGACGACAACTACCTGACCGAGTACGCCCAGCGGGAGATCCTGCTGGACCTGACCGACCACGTACTCGCCGAACGGATCGACCTGCGCCGGCTGCCCACCGGCCTCGTCCAGTACGGCCAGGTGGCCGGGCGTACGGTGGCCGCGGCGGCCGGGCAGAACACCCCGGGGCTGGTCTACAACCGGTCCCTGCTCGACCGGCTCGACCTGCCGGCGCCGCACATCGGGATGACGTATCCGCAGTTCATGCAGTGGGCGGAGCGGGTGACCGAGCGCACCGACGGGGACGTCGCGGGGACGATGGACCCGTCGGACGACTACAAGGCGCTCTGGATGTGGCTGCGCTCCCAGGGCAAGGAGCTCTACCGGGGTCGCCAGGTCGGCTTCACCGAGGACGACGCGACCCGCTGGTTCGAGCTGTGGCGGGACGCCCGCCGCAACGGGGCGACCCCGTCGCAGCGGGTCATCGAGGCGGCCAGCGGCGACGACATCAACAGTGACCTGGTGGCTGCCGGGAAGGTGGCCGCCACCTTCGCCTGGTCCAACCAGCTCCCCGAGTTGCAGAAGCAGGCCAAGGACCGGCTGGGTGTCGTCGCCTATCCGGGGCGGCCGGACGCGCAGTGGGCCCGCGCCTCGCTCTACTGGGCCGGTTTCCGGGGCACCCGGCACGCGGACACCGTGGTCGACGTGATCGACTTCCTGGTCAACGACGAGGAGGCCAACCGGATCCTCGGCACGGAGCGCGGACTCAGCGCCAACCTCGACGTACGCAAGGCGGTGCAGGAGACGCTCACCGACCAGAGCATGAAGCTCACCGCCGCCTTCGAGGAGAACATGGCGGACCGCTTCGGGTCGGCTCCGGTGCCCCCGCCCAAGGGCCACGCCACGGTCCGGACCCTGCTGGGTGATGCCGCCGAGAGCGTACGGTCCGGCGCGGCGACCCCCCGGCAGGCGGCGGCGACCCTGATTCCGCAGGCGAACGCGGCCCTTACCGGCTGAGCCGAGCGGCTCGACGATCCGCGCCGGTCGCAGTACCGCGGCCGGTCGGGTGCCCGGTACGGGCGGCCGGCGGGCCGCCCGTACCGACGTCGCTCAGCGCCGGCCGCGCCGGTTGCGCATCACGAGCAGCACGACGACCACGATGACGCCGGCGACAGCCAGACAGCAGACCAGGCCGAACAGTCCACCGATCCCGCTGCCGCGCCGTCGCCGGGCCGCCTCCAACACCAGTTCTCCCGGGCCGGACGAGGCCCAGGCCACCGCCGGCACGAACACGGCCAGCGCCACCGTACCGAGCACCGCGCCGAGGCGGGTCCACCAGTTCTTCAGATACTCCATGACCCCATCCTCGGTCGTCGGAGCAACCCGCGCTCGTTGACGTGGCCGCTTGGGTCGCCCTCGGTCGCGAATACGGCCTGTCTGCCGAATCATAAGCAGCTTCTATAAGCTCATGATGTAAAAAGGTGCGGTGACGACTGGATCTCCCGGCGCCGGAACCGGGCCGGCGGCGGACGGCGACCAGGCCGGCGGCGTCGACCTGGCCCGCACCGTCGCCAGCTTCGACCGCCTGCTGCGACTGCTCCGCCGGCTCACCACGCCGGAGGGGCTCAGCCTCACCGCGGCCTCGACGCTGTACCGGCTGGACGAACTCGGCCCGCACCGCCTCTCCGAACTCGCCACCGCCGAGGGGGTGACCCAGCCCGGGATGACCCAGTTGGTCTCCCGGCTGGAGCGGGACGGACTGGCCGAGCGGCAGCGGGATCCGGCCGACGGGCGGGTCGTCCTGGTCGCGATCACCCGGGCCGGGCGGGACCTGGTACGGGACCGGCGCCAGGCCCGGGCCGAGATGCTGTCCCGGCTGCTCGCCGGGCTGCCCACCGGGGAACGGGCGGCGATCGTGACGTCGCTTGAGGTGCTGGACCGGCTCGCCCGGGAGGCGGCGCCGGATTCGTCGGGTCAGGGAGGTGGAGCATGACGGTGTCCCCGGGTACCGGAAGCCGGAACGGACGCGTCGGCGGTACGGCGCGCGGAGTGGTCGACGGCGGAACCGACCATCCCCGCTACAAGTGGGTGGCGCTCTCCAACACCACCCTCGGCACCCTGCTCGCGACGATCAACTCGTCCATCGTGCTGATCTCGCTGCCGGCGATCTTCAACGGTGTACACCTCAACCCGCTCGAACCGGGCAACGTCAGCTACCTGCTCTGGATGCTGATGGGCTACATGCTGGTCACCGCCGTGCTGGTGGTGACGCTGGGCCGCCTCGGCGACATGTACGGCCGGGTCCGCATCTACAACGCCGGCTTCGCCCTCTTCACCGTCACCTCGGTCGTGCTCTCCGTGGATCCGTTCGACGGCGGCGGCGGAGCCCTCTGGCTGATCGGCTGGCGGGTGCTCCAGGCGGTCGGCGGGGCGATGCTGATGGCGAACTCGGCGGCGATCATCACCGACGTCTTCCCGGCGAGGCAGCGGGGCACCGCGCTGGGCATCAACATCGTCGCGGGCATCGCCGGCTCCTTCCTCGGCCTGGTCCTCGGCGGGGTGCTCGCGGAGTGGAACTGGCGCTCGGTCTTCTGGGTCAACGTGCCGATCGGCCTCCTCGGCACCGTCTGGGCCTACCGGTCGCTGCGGGACACCGGGATGCGGGTCCGCGCCCGGATCGACTGGTGGGGCAACCTCACCTTCGCCGTCGGGCTCACCGCGCTGCTGGCCGGCATCACCTACGGCATCCAGCCGTACGGCGGGCACACCATGGGCTGGACCAACCCGTGGGTGCTGGCCGGGCTGCTCGGCGGGATCGCCGTACTGGCGTTGTTCTGCCTGATCGAGAGCCGGGCATCGGAGCCGATGTTCCCGCTGCGGCTGTTCCGGATCACCGCGTTCGCCAGCGGCAACGCCGCCAGCCTGCTCGGCTCGATCGCCCGGGGCGGGCTGCAGTTCATGCTGATCATCTGGTTGCAGGGCATCTGGCTGCCGCTGCACGGCTACAACTACGAGCAGACCCCCCTCTGGGCCGGCATCTACCTGCTCCCGCTCACCGTCGGCTTCCTGGCTGCCGGACCGCTCGCCGGCGCGCTCTCGGACCGGTTCGGCGCCCGGCTCTTCGCCGCCGGAGGGCTGCTGGTGATGGCGGCGTCCTTCGCCGGGCTGTTGCTGATCCCGAGCGACTTCAACTACCTGGTCTTCGCGGCGCTGGTCTTCGTCAACGGGCTCGGCGGCGGCCTGTTCGCGGCCCCGAACACCGCACTGATCATGTCGAGCGTGCCGGCCCGGCTGCGCGGCGCCGCCTCCGGGATGCGGGCGACCTTCCAGAACGCCGGCATGGTGCTCTCGATCGGCGTCTTCTTCTCGCTGATGGTGGCCGGCCTGGCCCGGTCGCTGCCGCAGACCCTGGAGACCGGGCTGACCGCGCAGGGCGTACCGGACGCCGCCGCGCACTCGATCGCCCAGCTTCCCCCGGTGGGGACGCTCTTCGCCGCCTTCCTCGGCTACAACCCGATCGAGCAGCTCCTCGGCCCGCAGGTGCTGTCCGCGCTGCCGGCCGCGAACGCGCACACCCTGGTCGGCCGGGAGTTCTTCCCCCACCTGATCTCCCTGCCGTTCCACGACGGGCTCATGATCGTGTTCTGGCTCGCCATCGCGATGGCGGTGGTCGGCGCGGCGGCCTCGCTGCTGGCCCCGCGAACCCGGCCCGCCGCCGCCGTCGACGGGGCGGCGGTGGACGGGGCGGCGGTGGACGGGGCCGACGCCACCGACCGGGCCGGGCCCGCCTGAGGTCAGCGGCGCCGACCAGCAGCATCAGGAGTGGCTGGCCGCGCAGGCGCCAGGGTCGAGCGGCGGATGAGCGCTCGGCCGGGCAGGTGGGAGATCAGCTACGCCGGAGCGGATGCTCTTCGCCGTCTGGAACCGCCAGCTAGACACGGATGCGAAACGGCCCGCCGATGATCTCCGGCGGGCCGTTCCCTGTTGTAGCGGGGACAGGATTTGAACCTGCGACCTCTGGGTTATGAGCCCAGCGAGCTACCGAGCTGCTCCACCCCGCGTCGCCGGATGAACCATAGCCCAACGGGCACTGAAGTCCAACTTCATATCGAACGCCCGGCGATGGCCACCCTCTCGTCTCCCCGTGCTGCTCGACCGGCCCCGGGTACCGCGGGGGGAGGCCGGCGGTCCGGCCTGGTTCATCCGAACCGGGTGAGGTGGGATCGCCCCGTCCGCGGCAAGGCTCGTTCCTGCTTGCGGCGCTCTGTCGTGGGTGTCGGCGCGGGGATGTGTATGGCGGACCTGGTGGATGATTTCTTGACCGGACCGGCGAAACAGCGGGTCGGGTGGTTGCCGCGTGGCTTCTCCGGAACCCTTCGGATCGACCTGCGACGCAACGGCCGATCGGAGCACTGGTTCATCGAATTCCGGGAAGGCACAATGTCGGTCTCCCGGGACGGTGAGCGGGAGGCCGACTGCGTGGTCTGCGCCGACGGCCCGGCGTTCGACCAGTTCGTCACCGGGGGGAACGCGCCCGCGGCGGGCCTGCGCAACGAGGTGTCCTACCGGGGCTCGCCGGAGGTCCTCATCTATTTCCAGCGGCTCCTGCCCGGCCCACACCGGCGCTGGGCGGGCCGGGTGGAAACGACGACGGAGGCCGGGAGCGCTGCGCACGGCGACGTCGTCAGCATCATGGAGGGACTCACGTTCCTGGTCAGCGACGAGAACGGGGACATCGACTCCGCCACCGGCGACGCGACCGGGTTGTACTTCCTCGACACCCGTTTCCTGTCCACCTGGACCCTCAGCGTCAACAGCGCACGACTGACCCCGCTTTCCATCGATGATCTCCAGTATTACGAGGCGCGTTTCTTTCTGGTTCCCGGCGAACCGACGCACTACGTCAACGCCACCGTCTCGGTGATCCGGCACCGTTCCACCGTCGCCGGGATCGAGGAGCAGATCACGGTCCTGAACCACTGCGCGGATCCGGTCGAGCTGACCATCCGGTTGGACATCGGTGCCGACTTCGCCGACATCGCCGAGCGGCGCCGGCCACCGAGCCACCGGAAGGGCCGATACCAGCACGCCATCGGCGAACGGACGCTGCGTCTGCGCTACGAGCGCGCGGCCTACAACAGGGAAACCGTCATCACGACCACGGAGCCGGCCCGGATCGACAGCTCCGGGATGACGTTCGCCGTCCCGCTCGACGCGCAGGGATGCTGGTCGACGCAGCTGCGGGTGACAACCGAGGTACGGACGCCGGCCGGCGTCGACCTGGCCGGTGGCGCGCTCCGTACGGTCCGAGAGGTCAGAGCCGGGATGGCGGAGGAACTCGACCGCTGGCTGGCGCACGCGCCTCGGCTGAACTGCGACAGTGAGGCACTGTCCACCGCATATCGGCGCAGTCTGATCGACCTCGCCGCCCTGCGGCTCCCGTCGCTGTGGCCGGGAGAGAAGATCCCGGCCGCCGGGCTGCCCTGGCTGGTTACCCTCGTCGGCCGGCAGAGCATCCTCACCAGCCTCCAGGTCCTGCCTTTCCTGCCGGAACTCGCCGCGGCCACGCTGCGGTTCCTGGCCCTCTACCAGGGGACGAAGGTCAACGACTTCCTTGAGGAGGAACCGGGGAAGATTGCCCATCTGCTCCGGCGGGGCGAGCTGGCGGCGTTCGAGGAACTGCCGCACTCCCAGTACTACGGCTCGGCCGACGCCACCCCGCTGTTCGTGATCCTGCTCGACGAGTACGAGCGCTGGACCGGTGACACCGAGCTGGTATGCCGGTTGGAACTGGAGGCGCGGGCCGCACTCGACTGGCTCGACCGGTGCGGCGACCTGACCGGTGACGGCTACCTCTGGTACCAGCGGCCGCACGCCGGAAGCGAGCCCGACAACCAGTGCTGGAAGGAATCGACGTACGCCGTCGCGTACGCCGACGGTCGGCTTCCCGGATGGCCCCGGGCCACGTGCGAGCTCCAGGGCTACGCGTACGACGCGAAGATGCGCGGCGCCCGGCTGGCCCGGACCGTCTGGGGCGATCCGGTCTACGCCGACCGCCTCGAACGCCAGGCCACGGATTTGCGGAAGCGGTTCAACCGGGACTTCTGGCTCCCCGACCGGGGTTACTACGCGCTGGCGCGCGAGCCCGACGGCGCCCTGGTTGACGCACTCGCCTCGAACCTGGGGCACCTGCTGTGGAGCGGCATCGTCGATCCGGACCGGGCCGGGTCGCTGGTTGATCACCTGATGGGCCCGGAACTCTTCTCCGGCTGGGGAATCCGGACCCTGGCGGCCGGACAGAGCCGGTTCAATCCGCTGGGGGAGCACGTCGGGGCGGTCTGGCCACATGACAACGCGATCACCGCCGAGGGGATGCGCCGGTACGGTTTCACGAACGAGGCGGGCACGGTGGTGCGGTCGATCTTCGACACCCTGCCCTACCTGGAGGGCCGGCTACCCGAAGCGTTCGCCGGACACGACCGGAAACTGACCAGGTACCCGGTCCGGTTCGGCACCTCCGGCGGCCCGCAGGGCTGGTCGTCCGGAGCCCTCATGCTGCTGCTACGGACACTCCTCGGCCTCCAGCCACACGACGACCACCTGGTGGTCAAGGCGGCGATCCCGGCCGGGCTGGGCAACGTCGCGCTACTGGACGTCACGGGCAGGTGGGGCACCGCCGATGCCATCGGGCGTCCCACCTGAGGTCTGGTCGACCTGGCGGTGAGGAACCGGGAGACGCTGGAGCCCAGTGCATGGTGGCGTACGGCCGTTCGGTTACCCGCCTATTGCCCACCAACAAGCGAGAGCCCGCCTCCCTGACATGCAGGAGACAGGCCCTGACCTGGTATTTCTCTGGTAGCGGGGACAGGATTTGAACCTGCGACCTCTGGGTTATGAGCCCAGCGAGCTACCGAGCTGCTCCACCCCGCGCTGACTCGTTAACACTAGCGCACCCCGCCCCGTGCCCGCAAAACGGGGGTGGCCCACCGGCGGCCGTCCAGTGGACGGCCGCCGGTCCGGCCTTGACCAGGGGATCAGCCGCTCGGCGACCGAGCCGGTGGGCTGGGCGTCGCGCCGCCGCCCGGTCCCCCGCCCGCCACCGGGGAACCACTCGGTGCCGGGGACGCCCCCGTTCCCGCCGCCCGCTGGGCCGCCTGGAACTCGGTCATCGCGTCGTCCAGCGCCTTGAGCGCCCGGCCGTACCGCTCGAAGTCACCGGAGGCCTGCGCGGCCTTGACCTCGCCGATGGCCGTCTGCACCTTCGCCGCCGCCTCGGCCAGCGCGCCGGTGAGCGGCGGGGCCTCGGCGGACGGTGGCGGCGGGTTCGCGCCCTCGGCCGGCGGCGGCGCCGGCGGAGCACTGGGATCCACCCGCTTGCCCTGCTCGACGAGCTGCTTGATCCCCTCCTGCAGGCTGTTCGCCAGCACCACGTACTGGGCGCCGTCGCCGTAGGAGAGCAGCACCCGCTGCAACAGCGGATAGGCGTTCTGCTGGTTGCTCTTCACGTACACCGGCTCGACGTAGAGCATCCCGTTGCCGAAGGGCAGCGACAGCAGGTTGCCGTACTGCACCTGGGCCTGGTTGGAGGTCAGCAGGTTGAGCTGCTGCCGGATGGTGGCGTTGTTGGTCATGTTCTGGTGCACCTGCACCGGCCCGGAGACCGCCGTCTGGTCGGGCAGCTCCAGGACCTGCAACCGGGGCTTCCCGTCGACGTACGACCCGCTGATCAGCGCGGCGAGGTTCTGCCGGCCGGCCGGGGTGACCGCCGAGGTGAGCTGGAAGCGTGGCCCCTCCTGCTCCGGGAACTGGGTGTAGAGGTAGTACGGCGGCTGCTTCTTCCCGCTGTCCGGTGCGTCCGGGGCGGTCGGCACCTCCCAGAAGTCCTGCCCGGAGAAGAACTCCGACGGGTCCGTGACGTGGAACTTCGCCAGCAGGTTCCGCTGCACCTTGAACAGGTCGGCGGGGTAGCGGAAGTGGGCCGCGAGGTCGGCCGGGATCTGCGCCTTGGGGACCACCAGGTCGCCCCCGAACGCCTTGTTCCAGGCCTTCAGCACCGGGTCGGCCTCGTCGAACTCGTAGAGCTTCACCGTGCCGTCGTACGCGTCGACGGTGGCCTTGACCGAGTTCCGGATGTAGTTGATGTTCTCGCGGGCGAGTTCGAACGTGCCCAGCCCGGTCAGCTCGTCGGCCGTCTCCTCCTGCAGGTTCACCTGCTCGGCGTACGGGTAGGTGGCCGCCGTGGTGTAGCCGTCGACGATCCACTGGATCCGTCCCCCGATCACCGCCGGGTACGGGTCCCCGTCGAGGGTCAGGAACGGCGCGACCTTCTCCACCCGCTCCCGTGGGTTACGCACGTAGAGCAGCTTGGAGGAGTCGTTGACCGCCTCGGAGAGGACGAAGTTCGGTTCCTGCTCCTTGATCGCGTAGAGCAGCCGGCGGCCGAAGGAGCCGATCTCCACCCCGCCGGAGCCGGTGTACGTGTAGGACTGCTCGCCGCTCTCCCGGCCCGTCGGCCGGTCGAACTCGACGTGCCGGTCCGGATCGGACTGGCCGACGATCGCGTAGTCGCTGCCGTCCAACTGCTCGCCGTAGTAGATCCTCGGCTGCTCGGCCACGATCTGCTCGGTGGCGGAGGAACAACCCTCCTGGCGCTGGTCGCCGAGGAACCCGGAGACGAAGTACGGCTGGCCGCCGCAGACCACCTGGTTGGCGGGGGCGCTGACCAGCCCGTAGCCGTGGGTGAAGACGGTGTGCCGGTTGATCCAGTTGTTCTGCTGCTGGGTCAGCTTCAGATAGTTGATCTCGCGCATGCCGACGACGTAGTCCTGGGTCTTCCCACCGACCTCGTAGCGGTCGATGTCCAGCTTCGGGCCGAAGTCGTAGAAGCTTCGCACCTGCTGGGCCAGGGTGTACGTCTCGGAGACGAGCTGCGGGTCCAGCAGCCGGATGTTGGGCACCACGGAGGTGTCGGTGGCCAGGGACGCCGGCGGCTTGAGGTTGGCGATGCCGTACGGCGTCATCATGGTGTCCTTGAGCCCGAAGGAGTCCCGGGTGGCCTGGATGCTGCGCTCGATGTAGAGCGCCTCCTTGTCCTTCACGCTCGGCCGGACCTCGAAGGTCTGCACCGCCCAGGGGTAGATCCCGCCGATCGCCACCGCGGAGATGCCCAGCAGGGCCAGCGAGATGCCGGGCCAGACCAGGTTCCGCATCACCGCGTTGGAGAAGATGATGATCGCGACCGCGACCACGATCGAGATGTACGCCAGGATCTCCTTCGCCGGCAGCAGCGCGTTGATGTCGGCGTAGCCGGCGCCGTAGAGGTTGACGCCCTCGTTGAACTCCAGCAGCATGGCCCGGCGGTCGAGCACGTACGCGACCGCCTTCAGCAGCACGAAGACCGCGACCAGCGTGGTCAGGTGGGCCCGGGCGGCGTTGGTCATCCGGTCCCCGGCGCCCTGCAACCGCACCCCGCCGAAGACGTAGTGCATCGCCAGCGCGCCGATGACCGCCAGCACCACGGCGGTGAACCCGACGCCGAGCAGATAGCGCAGGAACGGGAACTGGAATACGTAGAAGCCAATGTCGATCTTGAATTCCGGGTCGTCCACCCCGAAGTCCTGCGCGTTGCGGAACAGCATCCACTGACCCCACCGGGTCTGCGCGGAAAGGCCGGCGAACAGACCGACGACCACGCCGATCGCGGCGAGCCAGATCCCGAGCCGGGGGCCGAGCACCGAGCGGTAGCGCTCCAGCGTGGCCTGCTCCGGGGAATTCGGCCGCAGCAGCGGTCGCAGCCGGTGGGCCAGCCACATGTTGCCGGTGACCAGCAGCGCCATGGCGAGCCCGACCGCGACGAAGAGCAGGATCCGGGTGACCAGCACCCCGGTGAAGACCCCGGTGTAGTCGACCTCCCGGAACCACAACCAGTCGGTCCAGGCCTGCACGCCCCAGCCGAGCAGGGTTAGCAGCAGGAACACCCCGAGGAGTACGCCAATCGTGACGCGACCGCGTCGGCTCATTCTCGGAAGGGGACTACTACGCATGACCACTGTTGGCTCCGCACGCTGTCTGGGTGACCGGCTCTGATCCGGCACCTAGACTACGGGGTATTCCTGAGTCCCATCGGTCCCGGTCAGCCCCAACCGCGAGCGGCGGGTCAGCAGCGCGGCGGCTGCCCCCCGGCGCGGATCGTCGCCAGGGCGCTCAGCGCCTCGTCGAGGGTGCCGACCCGGGCCATCGGCAGCCCCCGCTGCGCGTTCGCCACCGCCTCCTCGCAGTTGCCCGCCGGTACGAGAAAGAACTTCGCACCCGCCTTGCGCGCCCCCACGAGTTTCTGCGGGATGCCGCCGATCGGGCCGACCTCGCCCTCGTCGTTGATCGTGCCGGTGCCCGCGATGACCTTCCCGCCGGTGAGGTCGTCGGGGTCGAGCTTGTCGATGATGCCGAGCGCGAACATCAGCCCGGCGCTCGGGCCGCCGATGTCACCGAGGTCGATATTGAGTTCGAACGGATGCGGCTGCCGCTGCTCGATCTCCACCCCGATCCGCGGCGGTCCGTTGTCGGTGGACCGGCTGGTGACGGTGGCGGTGGCCGGCTTCCCGTCGCGGGTGTAGCCGACCGCGAGGCGGCTGCCCGCCGGTCGCGCCTTCACCAGCTCGGTGAGGGTGGTCGCGGTCGGCACCGGCTTCCCGTCGACCGAGGTGATCACGTCGCCGACCTTCAGCACGCCCTCCGCCGGGGCGCCCGCGGTCACGTTGCGGACCACGACCTGCACGTCGAAGCCCAGCTCGCGCAGGGCGGCGGTCTCGGCGGAGGTCTGCGAGGCGGCGAAGTCCTCCGCGTTGCGCTCCTCCACCTGCTGCTGGGTCTGCCCCGGCGGGTAGATGAGCTCGTACGGCACCACGGCCTCGTCGGAGGAGAACCAGCCGGCGATCGCGGAGAGCAGCTTGACCTCGGGCTGCACCCCCACGGTGGTCAGCCGCAACTGGCCGGCGGAGGTGGAGGTCTCCCGGCCGGAAACCTGGATCACCTCCTTGTTGTCGTGCCGGCCCAGCGTGTCCACCGTGGGACCGGGACCGAGCACCACGTACGGGATGGGGGCGGCGAGCACACCGATACTGAGCAGGGCGGTTATCACCGCACCGAGCAGAACCGTGACCCCGCGTCGTCTCATGACCCAGAGCGTACCGAGCGCCCGGGGGCACCCCGCCGGGCCGACCCCGGGTTCCCCCTGAACTTCTCTCTCGGCGCAACACCAGGGCGGGCAGCCGGGTGCGCGGCGCGCGTACCGTGGACGGGTGCCTGATATTCCGTTCGGCTTCGCCCTGCCGGGTGGTCAGCCGCCCGACCCCAACAACCCGCAGCAGATGCAGCAGTTCATGGCCCAGCTGCAGCAACTGCTCGCCGCACCGGGCAGCGGCCCGGTCAACTGGGACCTGGCCCGCCAGGTCGCGGCCAGCCAACTGGCCCAGGCCGGCGACCCGGCCGTGAATCCGTACGAGCGGAACGCCGTCGAGGAGGCGCTGCGCCTGGCCGACCTCTGGCTGGAGCCGACCTCCGCCCACCCCTCCGGCATCCGTACCTCGGTGGCCTGGAACCGGAACGAGTGGATCTTCCGGACCCTCGACGTCTGGCGGAAGCTCTGCGACCCGGTCGCCGGACGCATGGTCAACGCCATGGGCGACCTGGTCCCGCCGGAGGCGCGGGCGCAGCTCGGCCCCATGCAGTCGATGCTCACCACTCTCGGCGGTGCCCTCTTCGGCGGTCAGCTCGGCCAGGCGCTCGGCTCGCTCGCCGCGGAGGTGCTCTCCGCCGGCGACATCGGGCTGCCGCTCGGCCCGGCCGGCACGGCCGCGCTGGTGCCGGCCAACATCCGGGAGTACGGCAACGGCCTGGAGCTGCCCGAGGAGGAGGTACGCCTCTACGTCGCACTGCGCGAGGCGGCCCACCAACGGCTCTTCCAGCACGTGTCCTGGCTGCGTGGCCACGTCCTCACCACCGTGGAGATGTACGCCGCGGGCATCACCGTCAACCGGGACGCGATCGAGGAGGCGATGGGCCGGATCGACCCGATGAACCCGGAGTCGATGCAGGCGCTCGCCCTGGAGGGCATCTTCACCCCGGAGGACACCCCGGCACAGAAGGCCTCGCTGGCCCGGCTGGAGACCGCGCTCGCCCTGGTCGAGGGCTGGGTGTGCCACGTCGTCGACACCGCCGCCGCCGACCGGCTGCCGAACGCGAACCGGCTGTCGGAGGCGTTCCGGCGGCGGCGGGCGGCGGGCGGTCCGGCGGAGCAGACCTTCGCCGCCCTGGTCGGGCTGGAGCTGCGTCCGCGCCGCCTGCGCGAGGCGGCGGCGCTCTGGGCGGCGCTGACCGAGCACCGGGGCATCACCGGCCGGGACGCGCTCTGGGGACACCCGGACCTGCTCCCCGCCGAGGAGGACTTCGCCGATCCGGAGACCTTCGCCCGCTCCCAGCTCGACCTGGGCGACCTGGACGACTTCGACTTCGGCGGGCCGGACGAGTCGACCGGCCCGGACGAGCCGGGCGAGCCGGAGACGCCGACGGAACGCTGAGTCCCGGCGCCGCCGAGTCCCGGGTACCCGGCGGCGCCGCGCGGGAACGGGTGACGCCGCGCGGAAACGGCCGCGCCGCCGGCAGGTCAGCCGCCGAGCAGCGCCCGGGTGGTGTCCCAGCCCTCGACCGCCGGGTCCAGGGTCGCCAGGTCGGCGGGTCCGCGAATGCGGCGCCAGGCGGGCGTCACGGCCACCTCCGCCGGGCGCGGCGCCGCGCCGCGTACCAGCTCGACGGTGCCGGACTCCAGGTCGGTTCCGGGCAGCCAGGGCGGCGCCGGTAGCCGGGCGGCCAGCCCGAGCAGTCCGGCGCCGGCCGCGCCCGCCGGAGCGACCGCGACGTCGCGGCTGGTCAGGGGACGCAGCAGCTTGCCCAGGACCAGGCCGGGCACGTCGGGCGCGTCGGCGGCGATGACGGCCGCCTGGTCGTACCCGTCCGCGGCGGCCGCGGCGAACACGGCACCCACCCCACGGTCCGGCAGGTCGTACACCGGCATGCCGGGCCAGGCGACCGCGTCGGCCAGGGCCCGGTCACCGGCGACGGCGCCGATCGCCGGTTCCACCTCGCTGAGGGTGGCGACGAGGTCCACCACGTCCTCGGCGAGAGCCGACCGCCAGCGGTCCGGGTCGATGCCCGGCGGCGCCCACCGCACCGGGCCGAGCAGCACCACGATCACACGGCGAGTCACCCGCCGACCCTAGCCGGCTCAGTCGGCCAGCACGATTCCGGCCGCCGCCGCGACCCCCTCCAGGTAGCCCCGGGCCCGCTCCGCCTTCGGATAGCGCCCGACCAGCTCCCAGAAACGCGCGTTGTGACTGGGCACGACGAGATGCGCCAACTCGTGCAGGAGCACATAGTCGATCACCCAGTCCGGCATTTCCTGGATGCGATGCGAGATCCGGATGGTGCGATCGGCGGGGGTGCAGGATCCCCATCTGCCGTTCTGGTTGGTGACCCACCGCACGCTCGCCGGCACCGCCGCGCGGCCGTGCTCGCCGAGGTAGCGGGTGATCAGCCGACGGGCCCGGAGCAGCAGCTCGTCGTCGGAGCGGCCGAGCCGTTCCTCCCGGGCGGCCAGCCGGGCGAGCATCCGGTCGACCCATTCGCTCTCCTCGGCCCGGGAGAACTGATCGGGAATGAGGACCACGACCCGCTCGCCGTCCCGGTACGCGGACACCGTCCGGCGCCGGCGCTGACTGCGCCGTACCTCGACGACGGGCTTGCGCACCCCAGCCATTACCGGCCCGCGCTGCCCCGGGTTTGGTTCACGATGGAAAAAGTAATGCTTACCAACCAGGTGACCGCAAGGGTCAACGCGCAGATAGGCGTCGGAAAAATCCCGGTTGACGGCGAAGTGCCCGGAAAAAATTCATTGCACGATCTTTCCGGGGTCGACCGCGCGCCCGTCGGCGCCGGTGGGACGCCCTTCCCGGGTGCCGCCGCCGGCAACGGTAAAGGATCATGCCCGACCCCGCCAGCGGGGCCCGGAACAGCGATCTGGCGTGGTTCATCCGGCGTGTCCCTGCGAAACTGACTTATCCGACCTATTCCGGCATGCACACTCTGGTCGTCGGCTTCCTCACAGTGTCGACGCATTGCTGACATGGAACCGCCCAGACCTGGGTAGGGTCCGCGGACCGGCGGTCACAGCGGTGACCGCGGAGAAAACCCAGCGCTGGCCCCTACGAGGCCCGCCGCCGGGCGCACGTCGGGCGGAGAAGACCCGACGGATGAGACGAGGAGGGGCATCGTGGCCGAAAAGGCCCAGACCTACAACGGGTACTGCGTGAAGTGCAAGGAGAAGCGGGACTTCGAGGGGAACGTCGAGGTCTCCAAGACGGGCATGAACATGGCCAAGGGCAAGTGTCCGGTCTGCGGGACGACCGTGAACCGGATCCTGGGCAAGGCCAAGGTCTGAGCGCCGTCGCACACGCGAACCGCGGGGAAGGGGTGGCGTTCAGCCACCCCTTCCCGCTGTTCCGGCCCCTCCCCGCGGGGCGGCTGTCGCGGTACGGACACCGCCGGTGATGTCCGCGCCGCGACAGAACTACCGGCCGGTTGTGGAAAACCCCGGCCATCCTGTGGATAAAGCAGTGCACAGCCCCTGATCGCTGTGGACAACCGTGGGTGTTCCGGTCCGGCACGGTGACAGCGTGTCGCCCCATGACCCGAACCGTGCTCCCCCGCCCCACCCTGCTGCCCGGCCTCGCCCGAGTCTGGCGTGACCGGCACACCCTGCAACTCGGCCTGGATCCCGCCCGCGCGGTCCTGCTCGAGGTGGCGAATCCGGCCGCCGCCCGCCTGCTGGACCTGCTCGACGGCAGCCGCAGCGAGCGCGTCGTGCTCGACCAGGCGGTGACCCTCAACGTCAGCCGGGACGACGCCCGTACCCTCATCGACACCCTGCGGGCGGCGGGCCTGGTGGTCGCCGCGCACACCCTGCTCCCCCACGACCTGCCCGAGCCGGCGCGGCAGCGGCTCTCCGCCGAGGCCACCGCGCTCGCCCTGCGCGGACCCGACCTCCCCGGCACCCCCGCCCAGCTGCTCCGGCGCCGGGCCGGCGCGCGAATCCTGGTGACCGGGCACGGCCGGCTCGCCGCCCCGGTCGCGGTGGCCCTCGCCCAGGCCGGGGTGGGACACGTCAGCCCGGACCTGCCCGGCCGGGTCACCCCGGTGGACGCGGCCGGGGGCGGGCTGCTCGCCGGCGACGTGCGGCGGCCCCGGGCGGAAGCCGTCGCGGACGCCATCGCCCGGTCCGCGCCGGGCACCGTGACCCGACCGGTCCAGCGCGGCCGGGCCGACCTGGTGGTACAGGCCGGCGCCGACCGCCCCGCCGGCCTGCTCGCCGCCGGGTACGCCCAGCGCCGCCAGGCGCACCTGCTGCTCGGGGTACGCGACGGCACGCCCGTGATCGGCCCGCTGGTCCGGGCCACCGCCGGGCCCTGCCTGAACTGCCTCGACCTGCACCGGCGGGACCGCGATCCGGGCTGGCCCCAGGTGGCCGCCCAGCTGGCCGTCGGTGACCCGGCCGAGCCCTGCACCACGCCGACCCTGCTCGCCGCCGTCGGGTACGCGGTGCACGAGGTGCTGGCCTTCCTCGACGGCGCCCAGCCGGAGACGCTCGGCGGCACGGTGGAGATCGACGGGCCGGGTCGGGTCCGCCGGCGAAGCTGGTCGCCGCACCCGGGCTGCGACTGCGGACGCCGCCAGCGGGCCCGGCGCCGGTGATCCCCCGGGCCGGCGAGGGTCGGAGCGGGCCGACCGGCCGCCGGTCGCCCGTCCCGGCCGGTCCGGGTGGCCGTCGGCACCGCAGCGAATCGGCGGGACGAAAACCCCCATCCGCCGGGTCGACGGGGCAAACGTGCCCCACCAGCGCCGTCACGTGGTCCGGGCCACCCGGTGACGGCGGCGGTGACCGCCCCGCGTCGGTAACAATGATCTGGTGACCGACATCCCGCGCTGGGCCGTGTCCCGGACCGCCAAGCTCGCCGCCCTGCCGCTCGGCTTCGCTGGGCGGACCGTCCTCGGCGTCGGCAAACGGGTCACCGGGCTGGCCTCCGACGTGATCTCGAACGAGATCCAGCAACGCACCGCCGAGCAGCTCTTCAGCGTGCTGGGGCAGCTCAAGGGCGGTGCGATGAAGTTCGGGCAGGCGCTGTCCGTCTTCGAGGCGGCCCTGCCGGACGAGATAGCCGCGCCGTACCGGCAGGCGCTCACCAAACTCCAGGAGTCGGCTCCGCCGCTGCCGGTGGCGAGCGTGCACAAGGTGCTCGCCGAGCAGCTCGGACCGGACTGGCGGTCGTACTTCCTCGAATTCGACGACAAACCGGCCGCGGCGGCGAGCATCGGACAGGTGCACCGGGCGATCTGGAAGGTCGAACCCGAGGCCCCGACCGGACGGCGACGCACCGGCCGGACGGCGGCGGCCCGCGGCGGCCGGGCGGGCACCGCCGTGGCGGCGGCCCCGACCGGGCGGCCGGTCGCGGTCAAGGTGCAGTACCCGGGCGCCGGTCCGGCCCTGCTCTCCGACCTGAAACAGCTCTCCCGGCTCGGGGCCATGTTCCGGGCCATCCAGCCGGGCCTCGACATCAAACCGCTGCTCGCCGAGCTCCGCGACCGGATCAGCGAGGAGCTGGACTACGAGCTGGAGGCGGAGTCGCAGCGGGTGTTCGCCGCCGCGTACGCCGACGACCCGGAGATCTTCGTGCCGGGCGTGGTCGCCGCCGCCCCCCGGGTCCTGGTCACCGACTGGGTCGAGGGCATCCCGATGTCCCAGATCATCGAGTCCGGTACCGAGAGCGAGCGCGACCAGGCCGGCCGGCTGATGGCCACCCTGCACTTCTCGGCCCCGATGCGCGCCGGGCTGTTGCACGCCGACCCGCACCCGGGCAACTTCCGACTGCTGCCGGACGGGCGGCTCGGGGTGATCGACTTCGGGGCGGTGGCCCGGCTGCCCGGCGGGCACCCGGAACCGATCGGCCGGCTCGTCCGGCTGGCCCTGGCCGGGGACGCCGACGCGGTGGTCGCCGGCCTGCGGGAGGAGGGCTTCATCCGGGCCGACGAACCGATCGACGCCCAGGCGGTCCTCGACTTCCTGATGCCGATCCTGCAGCCGCTCTCGGTCGAGGAGTTCCGGTTCACCCGGGCGTGGCTGCGGGTCGAGGCGGCCCGACTGGCCAACCCGAGATCCCCGGCGTACCAGCTCAGCCGGCAGCTCAACCTGCCGCCGTCGTACCTGCTGATCCACCGGGTGACCCTCGGCTCGATCGGTGTGCTCTGCCAGCTGGAGGCAAAGGCGCCGTACCGGGGCATCGTGCAGCGCTGGCTGCCCGGCTTCGCGCCGGTCTCCTGAGTTCAGGGGTTAGGAAGGGCCCCTTCCTATGCAAAAAGCGATAAGAAGGGGCCCTTCCTTACCGGTGGGTTACAGGGTGCCCAGTTCGCGCGCGGCCCGACGGTGGGCCTCCAGCGCGATCATGCGGGCGGATCGGGTTGCCTCAGTGCTCGTGGTGCTACGACCGGCCTGAGGCAGTCGCATTCGAGCCCTTGACAACGCTTCGTGGATGAGTTGCATCTTGATAACTCCGTTCGGGGCGGGCATCGCGGTGGTCGCTCTGGTCACGGCGAACGCCGTGGTCTTCGGTGCCGGCAACAGACCGGCGGACGGACGGATCGGGTTCATGTCAGGCCGCCAACCGGACCGCGCTGCGCGACTCGGCGAGCCCATTGGCCGCCAACCGCGCCTGCGCCTCGACCCGCAGCGCCGCGTCCCGGGCGACGTCCTCCTTGCGCGGGCGGCCACGGGGCCGCTTGCGCGGAACCACCGCGCCACGCTCGAAGATCTCGCCGCCCCAGACGCCCCACGGCTCGGCCCGCTCCACCGCACCGGCGAGGCACTCGACGCGCAGCGGGCAGTCCCCGCAGAGCGACTTGGCCAGCTCCAGCTCGGCAGGCGAGTCGGCGAACCACAGGTCGGGGTCGAACTTCCGGCAGGGCAGGTTCGCCTCGAACTCGACGTTGATGTCGAGCGGGGCCAACGCCAGACTCATCGCCCGGTCACCTCTCTCTCGCGCTTCGATCTCGTAGATCGCGTTCCGACGTGCTACGGCAGTGCGGAAAAAACTAAGGCCGCGGATCCCGGTATGCGGGTTCCGCGGCCTCGAGGTGAGCCGGCTGGTCTGTTTTAGACCGGTCTACCTCGAGGTGGAACACCGCTGACATCCATCCGCTTAGCAGCGAAGAGGACGCCATTGCCCGTGGATCCATTGGTCCCTTGACGCTCGACGGACGCCGGGGCCTGAACCAGTTCGGCCTGGGTCAGGACCTGGTGCACCCGCGCACGCTGCGGGGTGTGGAGGGCCAGGATGCAACGGACCTCCGACATCGGAGCGAGGGCAGCAGGCAGCGCCCACGGTCGCTGGATCACATAGGTCTCCACGGGGGTCACCTCCTGACTCTCACTCGTCACCAACATGGTCTCAACACCCCCTCCGAACAGCCTGAAGAGCGCCGCTCGCGAGGTGTGCCATGAGGCTATTCCTCACGAAGGGGCGGGGGCAAACGATTTATCGCCCCTGTCACCAAAGTTTTTTTCGCGGCCGCTCCGCCGGTCGTTCGACCCTCCGCCGGCGGGCCCGCCGGGGACTACGCCGCGTCTCCGGCCGGGACCACCTCGTCGACGCCGGTGCCATTGACCAGCGCGAGCACGGCGTCGCCGTACAGGCCGAGTTTGCGGGGGCCGATCCCGGCGATGGCCAGCAGTTCCGCGGTGCTGGCCGGCCTCCGCTCAGCCAGCGCCACCAGGGTCGCGTCGGTGAAGACCACGTACGCGGGGACCTTCTGCACCCCCGCGACCCGGGCCCGCCAGTCCCGCAGCCGGCCCAGAAGTTCCTCGTCGAGGTCGGACGGGCAGTCGGCGCAGCGCCCCAGCTTCCGATCCGCGCCGGCCAGCAGGGTCGCCCCGCAGATCCGGCAGGAGACCACCTGGGAGCGCCGACGGTCGGATTTCCGACCGCCGGCCGGAGCGTCCGCCGACCGTCCGCCGCCGGAGCGGTCGAACTGCGGCAGGAACCGGCACGGCCGCCGGGGCCGGCCGCCGGGCGAACGGGCCGAGGCGTACGACAGCCAGAGCCACTCCCGGGCCCGGGTCACCCCGACGTAGAGCAGTCGGCGCTCCTCCTCGACCTGCTCGGTGGTCTTCGCGTAGCCGGTCGGCAGGGTCCCGTCGGAGAGCCCGACCAGGAACACGGCGTCCCACTCCAGCCCCTTGGCCGAGTGCAGCGAGGCGAGCGTCACCCCGTCGACCGTCGGTACGTGCTGTGCGGCCGCCCGCCGGACCAGTTCGGCGCAGAAGTCCGCCAGCGAGGCGGGGCGCTCCACGCTGGCCGCCTCGCCGATGGGCAGCACAGTCGGCGTCGCGGCGTACTCCTCGGCGAGCTGGACCAGCGCGGCGAGGGCCTCCCACCGCTCCCGGGCGGCACCACCGGGCGGGGGCTGGTCCGGGGCCCAGCCGACCGCGGTCAGCGCCTCGACCACGGCCGGGACCAGCGGGGTCTCCCCCGGCGTCGAGCGGGTCGCGGCCCGCAGCGCCACCACCGCCTGCCGGACCTCGGTCCGCTCGAAGAACCGGTCCGCGCCCTGGACCTGGTACGGCACCTCCGCCTCCGCGAGCGCCTTCTCGTACGCCTCGGACTGCGCGTTGGTCCGGAACAGGACCGCGATCTCCCGGGCCGGCGTACCGGCGGCGATCAGCTGCCGGCAGCGGGCCGCCACCGCGGCGGCCTCGGCCGGCTCGTCGGCGAAGATCCGCAGATCCGGTTCGGGCCCCGGGGGACGCTGCCCGACCAGTTCCAGGCGCAGCCGCGCCTCGGTGCCGCGCGCCTGCTGGATCACGGCGTTGGCCAGGCCGACCACCTGGGGGGTGGAGCGGTAGTCGCGGACCAGCCGCACCACCACCGCCCCCCGGCGCTGCCGGGGAAAGTCGACCAGGTGGGCCGAGCTCGCCCCGGTGAACGAGTAGATCGTCTGACTGGCGTCGCCGACCACGGTCAGGTCGTCCCGCCCGCCCAGCCAGGTGTCGAGCAACCGCTGCTGGAGCGGGTTGACGTCCTGGTACTCGTCGACGACGAAGTGCCGGTACTGGGCGCGTACCTGCTCGGCGACGTCCGGGTGCTCCTCGATCCCCCACACCGCCGCGCGGAGCATGTCCTCGAAGTCGATCACACCGTTGGCTCGCTTGATCGTCTCGTAGCCGGCGAAGACCTCGGCGACCCTGGCCGGGTCGTGCGGCGTGTCGCGCAGCGCCTTGGCCGCCGCCACCACGTACTCCCCGGGCTCGACCAGGGAGGACTTGGCCCACTCGATCTCGCCGGCCAGGTCCCGCGCGGCGGCCCGGTCGGTGCGCAGCCCGGCCTTGGCGGCCGCCAGGGTGACCAGCCGGACCTTGCTGTCCAGCAGCTCCGGCATCTCCCGGCCGCTGAGCAGCCGGGGGGCGAAGTACCGGACCTGGCGCAGGGCCGCGCCGTGGAAGGTCCGGGCCTGCACCCCGGGCACACCGAGCGCGCCAAGCCGGGCCCGCAGCTCGGCGGCGGCCCGGGCGGTGAAGGTGACCGCGAGGACGTGCCGGGCGGCGACCTCGCCGCTCAACACCCGGTACGCGATCCGGTGGGTGATCGCGCGGGTCTTGCCGGTCCCCGCACCCGCCAGGATGCAGACCGGCCCGGCCGGCGCCGTCACCGCGGTGCGCTGCTCCGGATCGAGCCCGGCCAGGATCCGTTCCACGCTTGAGTCAGCCGCCACAGGTAGGAATCATGGCAGCCCCGGCCGACGTTGCACCTTTAGCCTGTGTGATCGACAGCCCGTCGGTCCGCTGTCCGGCCGGCGCCCGCCGGTCGGGCCTGGTTCCGACGACACGAGTACCGCGGAGGTCCCGACGATGTTGACGATGTATTCCACGTCCTGGTGCGGCTACTGCCACCGGTTGAAGTCGCAGTTCGACCGGGAGGGCATCGGCTACCAGGTGGTGGACATCGAGCACGACCCGGCGGCCGCGGAGTACGTGCAGAGCGTCAACGGCGGCAACCAGACCGTGCCGACCATCCGGTTCGACGACGGCACCACCCTGACCAACCCGTCGATCGTCGAGGTCAAGAAGCACCTGGCCGCCCTCGCCGGGAGCTGAACCGACGCGCCGAAGCGGGAGCAGGGCCCCTTCCGGGCGTTAGGAAGGGGCCCTTCCTACCGCCCGCTGCGGGGCAGGGCCGGATCGGGGCGCGCGGCCTCCGGCACCGGCGGCACCGGGTGCTCGACGGGGCCAGCGGCGGCGAGAGCCGGCGGCCGGCCCAGAGGTAGCCGGCCGCCCCGGTCGTCACCACCGCCACCACCGCGAAGAGCAGCCGGTAGTCGACCACCCCGACCAGTACCGCGCCGGTGGCGATGGAGATCGCCTGAGGCCCGTTGATCACCGCCTCGGCCGCCGCGGCGACCCGGCCCAGCAGCGGCGCCGGGGTCCGGCGCTGGATCAGCGTGGTCAGGCCGACGAACATGATCGGTAGGCCGAGGCCGAGCAGCACCAGCGCCGCCATGGCCAGCCACAGCGCCGGGAAGGCCAGCAGCAGCGCGCCGGGGGCGAAGATCAGCACTCCGGTGGCGAGCGCGGCCACCTCGCCGAGCCGGCCCACCACCGCGGCCGACAGCAGGCCGCCGACCAGCCCACCGATCCCCTGTACGGTCACCAGCACACCGACGAACGCCGGGTCCCGGCCCAGCCCCTGGTCGACGTACGCGAAGATCAGCGACTCGCTGAAGCCCATCACCAGGACCGCCATGGCGGTACCGAGGACCGCCCGGCGCAGGGCCGTCTCCGCCAGCATGTGCCGCAGTCCGGCGCCGACCTCGGTCATCCAGCGCAGCCGGATCGGCTCCGGGCGGGTCTCCGTGACCCGCAGGGCACTGACCGCGACGGCGGCGGCCACGAACCCGAGCACGCCGGCGGTGGCCAGGGTCCATCCGCCGGCACCGGTGTAGAGGGCCGCGCCGGCCAGCGGGCCGACCAGGCGCAGTCCCTGCTTGACGGTCTGCAGGACACCGTTGGCCTCGGCCGTCAGCCGTTCCGGGACGATCTGTTTGAGCAGCCCGTTCAGGGTGGCCCGGAGCGCGACGTAGGAGAGCCCGTAGAGGGCGCCGACCACGTAGATGATCCAGACGTCGTCCCGGTCCCGGACCGCGAACAGCGGCGTGAGGACGAGCGCGGTGCCGAGGTTCGCCGCGACGAAGAACGGGCGGCGCCGGAAGCGGTCCACCACCCAGCCGACGATCGGGGCGAGCGCCATCGGCGCGACCATGGCGAAGATGGTGGCCCCGGCCAGGCCGTCCGACCCGGTCAGGTCCTTGACCCAGACGGCCAGCGCCAACAGCATGATCGACTCGGCCGTCATGCTGAAGACGAGACCGGCGAAGAGCAGCCGGAAGTCGGGACGACGCAGCATCGTACGCATCGGGGGGGTCCCTTCGGGGTGACGGCGGGTCGGCGGGGTGCCCGCCCGGGGTGCCGCAGCGGTGGCGTCGTCGAGGGTGGACGGCCGACGACCGGCCGCCGGAGATGACAGATATCCACCGACGTGGATTCTCCGCGCGGCGGTCCCGGAGCGGGTCCGCCGCGTCGGGTATTTCGACACGCCGTCACTATTCGGCAGCGCCCGGTGTACGGTGCGCGGCATACTGACCGGCGGGGGGCACATCCGGACGGTCCACACCTGGCTCGACAACGGGCCCGACGCGATCGAGAGTGAGAATCCAGTGCCCTCTTCTCCGAGCCCGATCCTGCGGCGTCGCAGGCTCGGCACCGAGCTGCGCCGCCTCCGCGAAGCCGCCAGGCTCACCGGCGACCAGGTCATCGAGGCGATCGGCTGGGCCTCGGCCTCCAAGCTGTCCCGGCTGGAGAACGGCCGCAGCCGGCCAGACCTGCGCGACGTGCTCGACCTGCTGGACCTCTACCAGGTCACCGGCGCCCAACGCGACGAGCTGGTCGCCATCACCGGCGAGGCCGCGGACATCCGGGGCTGGCTGCGCTCGTACCCGGTGATGACCTCGGCCCAGCGCGGGTACGCCGAGCTGGAGGCCGGCTGCGCGGAGATCCGGGAGTACAGCCCGGTCATCGTTCCCGGCCTGCTGCAGACCGAGGCGTACGCCCGGGTCCGGATCCTCTCCTCCCGGCAGTTGCTGACGGACCCCGAGAACGCCGACGCCGAGAACGCCGAAACCGAGGTGACCGAGGCCGAGGTGGCGGCCCGGCTGGCCCGGCAGTCGCTGCTGACCCGGGAGACCGAGCCACCGGCGTACTCGGCCGTGATCGAGGAGGCGGCGCTCGGCGTCCGGGCCGGTCCACGGGAGGTGCTGCGCGCCCAGCTCGCCCAGCTGCGCAAGCTCGCGGCACTGCCGAACGTGACCCTCCAGGTGCTGCCCGGCGAGACGATCATCGCGGACTGGTACCTGCCGCACACCGCGTTCTCGCTCTACCGCTTCGCCGAACCACAGGACCCGGAGACGCTCGCCGTGGAGGGGATGTCCACCAACCTGATGCTCACCGAGCAGGGCGAGATCCGTCGGTACTCAATGGTCTTCGAATGGCTCCAGGCGGCGGCGATGAGCCCGGCGGAAACCCTGGAGTGGCTGACCGAGACGGCGGGACAACGCGCCGCCGGCTCGGACGGGAACGGCCGGGCGGCCCGGGGCGGGGCGCTGCCGCCGGTCCAGCGCAGCCGCCGGTCCGGCCGGCTGACCGAGCAGTGAGCCGACCGCGGTCCCCGGGCCGGGCGCTGCACCCCGCCCCCGCCCTGAGCTGCGTCACCTGATCGGACGAGGGGCGGGTCCAATCGGCGCGTTTCACTTGCCGAGCAGGCCGGGATGCGTGACCATAGCCAAGAGGGATGCGTGGAAGTTCCACGTCACGGCTTCACTTAGTAACTGCAGGATCATCATCCGTCACCGTTCACCGGAGACACCCATGCGGTTTCTAGTCGTTCGCACGGACATCCGTGCCGCCGCTGATGACGAAGTGGCCGCCGCCTGGGCGCATGGGGAGTGCCTCCGCGACGAACAGGCCGCACCCGAGCACCGCCGGCAGACCGTCCGGGCCGAGGACCGCGATGCCGCACTGCTGCTGGCCCGGGCCCTCTCCTCGGTCGGCGCGGTCCGCTCGGGGCGGCAACGGGTCAAGGTCCTGCCGGTGGGCGAGCCCGACCGCCGCTTCCACAACGAGCAGCGGCACGCGTGGCCCGCACCACGCCCCGGCGGCCCGCTCGACCCCGACAACCGGTCCCGCTTCACCTAGCCGACCGTCGTCGGCCGGACGGCTCCCCCGCCGCGCACCATGTGCCTCCCGGCCACGACGGCCTATGATCTTGGCCCGTGATCGTCGCGGCAACGGCGGTCGCGGGCCAAGATCATGCCTGGGGCGCGCCGAAGTCGAGCCAGCGGTTCACCAGGAACAGCGCGATCGAGGACGGATTCGGCAGTCCCACCCGCAACCCGTCGCCCGCGTCGACCGGCTCCCCCGCCAGCACCGCCGCGACCTGCCGCCGGGTGAACCACCCGGCGTGCGCGATCTCGGCCGGGTCCAGCCGCAGCGCCCGTTCCGGCTCCGCGCGGGCGAAGAAGCCCAGCATCAGCGAGCCCGGAAACGGCCACGCCTGGCTGGCCACGTACTCGACACCGTGCGGGACCAGACCGACCTCCTCGGCGACCTCCCGGAGCACCGCGTCCTCGGCGGACTCACCCGGCTCGACGTAACCGGCGAGACAGGAATACCGGCGCACGCCCCCGGCAGGACGCCACGCCGCGTTGTTGCCGAGCAGGCAGCGCCCGTCCGGGCCCGGCGCGCCGTCGTGCAGCAGCACGATCATCGCCGGATCGGTCCGGGGCCAGAGCTGCTGCCCCGCCTCGTCCGCCCGGGACCACCCCGCGTCACCCACCGCCGTGGGCCGGCCGGTGACCGAGGAGTACGGATGCCGCGCGTGCCAGTTCCCGAGCGCGACCGCGGTGGTGAAGATCCCGGCGTCCCGGTCGGGCAGCAGGTGCCCGACCTCCCGCAGGTTCACCGACCGGGCCTGCGGCACCGCTGGCAGCGGCGCGGCGACGGCGAACACCGGCACCCCGTCCGGCTCGATCCCGAGGAACAACCGCGCCGACGGATCGGCGTCCACGACGTCCTCCGGGCCGAGCAGCACCAGCTCCGGCCGCTCCGCCGGACCGCCGGCCAGGGCCCACCCACCGGCCGCCACGTCCACCACCAGCACCCGGGACCGGCTCCAGGCCTCCGCCAGCCAGCCCTGGTCGGTACGCCGGTGCGCGGCGCGGTCCAGGGTCGACCGGGCCAGCGGTGGATGCTCCGCCGTCACGACCCCACGGCCTCGGTCCGCACCGGTCCCAGCACCGACAGCGGCCCCTCGATCGCGGCGGCGTCGCCGAGCACCACGGTGACCGCCCGGGCCGGTGCCAGGTAGCTGGCCGCCGCCGCGGCCACGTCCTCGCGGGTCGCCTTCGCCAGCCGGGCGGCGTGCTCGGCGAGGAAGTCCAGGCGCAGCCCGGAACCGGCGTACCCGCTGGCCACCGCGGCCAGCCCGGCCTGGGTCGAGATGCCCAGCTGGAGCGTGCCGAGGGCATACTGCCGGGCCTGCTCCAGCTCGTCCTCCTTCGGCGGCAGCGACGCCAGCCGACCCAGCTCGTAGATCGTCTCCAGCATCGCCGGGCCGGTCACCTCGGTGGCGACCTCGGCGGCGACCACCAGCGCCGAGCCGGCGACCGAGTGCTCGATGAGCGAGTGCGGCCCGTACGTGTAGCCCTTGTCCTCGCGGATGTTCTCCACCCAGCGGGACGAGAAGTAGCCGCCGAAGACGAGGTTCGCCAGTTGCAGGGCGGCGTGGTCCGGGTGGGTGCGCGGCACCGCCGGCAGGGCCATCCGCACCGACGACTGCACCGAGCCGGGGCGGTCGACCAGGAGCAGCGGCCCGGACTCCAGCGGAGGCGCCGGGGGCAGCTCACCGGGGGCTTCCTCCCCGCTCCAGCCGGCGAGGGCCCGCTCCGCCGCGTCGAGGGCCCGCGCCGGCTGTACGTCGCCGACGAGCAGCAGGATCGCGCCGCCCGGGCGTACCCGCTCGGCGTGCAGGGCGCGCAACTGCGCCGGCCGTACCGCCTCGACCTGCTCCGGCTCCGGCGTCTGCACCGCGTACGGGTGCCGGCCGTACATCCGCTTCAGCAGGGCCTTGCGGGCCAGGTGGGCCGGCTGGCTCTGCGCCATCCGGATCCCGTCGATGAGCCGGGCCCGCTCGGTGCCGACCTCGTCCCGCGGATAGGCGGCCCCGGTCAGCACCTCGGCGAGCAGGTCCAGCAGCCGGTCCAGGCCGGTGACCAGGCCCGTGCCGGAGACCATCAGCCGGTCCGGGTCGAGCCCGGCGGAGAGCCCGCCACCCACCTTCTGCAGCTCGGCGGCGATCTCCACCGAGGACATCGTCCCGGTGCCGGAGAGCAGCGTCTGGGAGAGCATCAGGCTCCGGGCCAGGTGCGCCCGGCCGAACGGCAGCCACAGCCGCAGCTCCACCAGCGGAACCGCCGGCCGACGGACGGCGATCACCGTCAGGCCGTTGGGCAGGGTGCGCTCGGCCTCCCTGGGCAGCTTCAGCCGGCGGTTCGGCCCCAGCGGGGGCAGGGTCCGGACGCTCACTGGGCACCTCCGCCGGGTACGACCTCGACCGAGGCCCTGCGCTCCGGGCGCAGGGTCGCCGCGGCGGCCCGTACCTGCTCCTCGGTCACCTCGCCGACCAGCCGGGGCAGCTCGTTCAACAGACCCGGCTCACCGCGCTGCTGCTCCAGCACCGCCATCTGCAGGGCCCGGCCGAGCGCCGCGTCGTTCTCCCGGAGCAGGTGGGTGGCCATCCGGGCCTGGGTGCGGGCCAGCTCGTCGCCGGCCAGACCGTCGGTCGCCAGTCGCTCCAGCTCCTCGTCGACGACCCGCAGCAGCTTGTCGGTCTCCCCGCCCGGCGGCAGGTGCGCCTGCAACACCATCGCGGTGGGGTCCCGGACGTCGAACGGGTCACCCATCAGCCCGAGGTAACCGCCGATGCCGGTCACCGCCCGGTCCCGGAGCACCAGCCGCTCGACCAGCCGGGACGCGTCGCCGTCGGTCAGCACCTCGGCCAGCACCACGTACGGCAGGTAGCCGGCGAAGTCGGCGATCGGGTCCGGCACCCGCCAGGCCGCGGCCACCGCCGGCAACGGCGCCAGCGGATCGCTGTACGACTCGCGGCGCTCGCCGGTCAGGTCCGGCTCGGCGAAGTCGGGACGGTTCGGGGCGGGCCGGGCCGGCACGTCGCCGAAGTGCCGCTCGATCAGCTCCGTCGTCTCCGCCACGTCCAGGTCGCCACTCACCGCGAGTACGGCGTTGCCGCAGGCGTAGTAGCGGTCGAAGAAGTCGGTCGCGTCGGCGATGCTGGCGCTGGACAGGTCGTCGAAGGAGCCGTAGCCGTCGTGCGCGTTGGGGAAGGTGTCGAACATGACCGGCGGCAGCTTCAACCAGGGGAACCCGCCGTACGGCCGGTTGAGCACGTTGACCCGGATCTCCTCCTTGACCACGTCGACCTGGTTGCGCAGGTTCTCCTCGGTCAGCCGGGGGCCGCGCATCCGGTCCGCCTCCAGGAACAGCGCGCGTTCCAGGGCGTTGCTCGGCAACGTCTCCCAGTAGTCGGTGTAGTCCAGGTGGGTGGAGCCGTTGAAGGTTCCCCCGGCGCCCTGCACGTGCCGGAAGTGGGCCAGCTTCTCCAGGTTCTCCGAGCCCTGGAACATCAGGTGCTCGAACAGGTGGGCAAAGCCGGTACGCCCCTCGGGCTCGGAGCGGATGCCCACGTCGTAGACGACCGCGACGCCGACCACCGGGGCACTGCGGTCCGGTGTCAGCACCACCCGCAGGCCGTTGTCGAGGGTGAACCGCTCGACCGGATACTTCGTCGCTGGAATTCTCGATCTTCCCGCCGCCACGAACCGACCCTAGCGCGTCCGGTCACCGGCGCGGGCCGCCGCCGGCCACCCCGCGCCCCGGCGCCGGCCCCCGAGGGCTGTCACCGCCGCGTGCACGGGTCGCCGAGGAGGCCGGCGGGTCAGCGGGTCGCGACGACCTCGTCCCCCTCGGTCTGACCGGTCGGGGCGTGCATCTCGACCACCTCGACCCGGCCCGACCCGGCGGATTCGCCGTACCAGGGAGTGAAGGCGGCCAGTACGGCCAGCAGCAGGCCGCCACCGGCAAGCCCGAGCACCACCAGGATCTCCCGCGTCGCCCCCGCACCGGCGCTCCCGGTCATGACTACCTCCCCCACCCCGGCCGTCCCCGTTGGCCGCTGGTATCCCAGGACAGGATGGCCCGGACCGGGCGGCAGCACAGTCGCCCATCGGACGCGATGAGGTGTATTCACGGACATAGTTGGGCCGACCGATCGGGGCCGGGGCATGACCCCGGGGGTATCCGAACCACCGGCGCCGGGCAGGTGGGGCCCGGGGCCCGGGGCGGCCGGCGCCGGTCGGGAGGAGAGCGGTCGGGACCGTGCTGAGCCCGGTCACAGCGCCGCCCTCCGCCGAGGACTCGGCGGAGGGCGGGCGTCGGAACTAACTGCTCAGGCGCTGCGGCGAGGGTGGCGCGGCCGGGGCGGCCGGCCGGCCGTGCGGTGCGCCGGCCGGGCGGCGAGCGGCTCGCCCGGGGCGCCGACCGGCACCACGGATCCGCCGGCCGGGACGGTCCGCTTGCCGGTCGAGCCGGTCCGCCGGCCGACGGCCAGGCTCCGCCCGCCGGACGCGACCCGCTTGTCGGCCGGTACCGTCCGCGCCGCGACCGGCACCGGAGTGCCGGACGGGGTACGGGCGCCGGTGACCCGCACCAGCTCGTCGTCGCCCGGGCGCACCCGCAGGGTCTCCGGACGGATTCCGGCGGTGCTCATCAGCCGGGCCACCTCGGAGCGCTGCTCGGGCAGGACCAGCGTGACCACCCGGCCCGCCTCGCCGGCCCGGGCCGTACGGCCGCCCCGGTGCAGGTAGTCCTTGGCCTCGGCGGGCGGGTCGACGTTCACCACCAGGTCCAGCCCGTCGACGTGGATGCCCCGGGCCGCCACGTCGGTCGCCACCAGGGCGGTCACCTGGCCGGCGCGGAACTGCTCCAGCACCCGGGTCCGCTGCGGTTGCGACTTCCCGCCGTGCAGGGCCGCCGCCCGTACGCCGCTGGCCAGCAGTTGCCGGGCCAGCCGGTCCGCCCGGTGCTTCGTACCCACGAACATGATCACGCGGCCGTCCCGGGCCGCGATCTGCGCCGTGGCGGTCGGCTTGTCCCCCAGGTCGAGCTGGAGTACGTGGTGCGTCATCGCGGTGACCGTGGCGGTGCCCGGGTCGACCGAGTGCGACACCGGATCGCTGAGAAAGCGGCGGACCAGCCGGTCGACGCCACGGTCCAGAGTGGCCGAGAAGAGCATCCGCTGCCCGTCCGACGCCACCTGGCGCAGCAGGTCGGTCACCTGCGGCAGGAAGCCCATGTCCGCCATCTGGTCGGCCTCGTCGAGCACCGTCACGGCGACCTCGTCGAGCCGGCAGTCGCCCCGGTTGATCAGGTCGGCGAGCCGCCCGGGGGTGGCCACCACCACCTCGGCACCGGCCCGCAGCGCGTCGGCCTGCCGGTTGAGCGACAGCCCGCCGACCACGGTGGCGCAGCGCAGCCCGACCACCCGGGCGTACGGGGTCAGCGCCTCGGTGACCTGCTGGGCCAGTTCACGGGTGGGCACCAGGACGAGCGCCAGCGGGCGACCGGGGCGGGCCCGGCGGCCGGCCGTGCGGGACAGCAGCGGAAGCCCGAAGGCGAGAGTCTTGCCGGAGCCCGTACGCCCCCGGCCGAGCACGTCCCGGCCGGCGAGCGCGTCGGGCAGCGTCGCCGACTGGATCGGAAACGGCTCGTTGATGCCGTTCGCGGTCAACGCGGCGTGCAGGCCGCGGGCCAGCGGGGCGTCGGCGAACGAGCTGATGGTGCGGGTCAAGTGCGGAACCTTCCTCGGGACGGCGCGTGTCGAGGAAGGCGCCGGGCGGCGTCGCCGCCGGTGACGCTGGCCCCGGCGGCAGTACCGCCGGTGGTCGCAAGCACGAACCGGAAAAATACGCGGCACCGGCCCGCGCCCGAAGGCGCGGGCCGGCCGCGTCACCACACCCGGATGGGGCGTGGCGCGAGTGACCTCAGTCTCGGATCGGAGGGGTTCACGTCACGGACGGAACCGGCGACCGGAGAGAGTCTCAGAGCGGGCGGATGTTCTCCGCCTGCGGGCCCTTCTGGCCCTGGGTGACCTCGAACTCCACCCGCTGGTTCTCGTCCAGGCTGCGGTAGCCCGAGCTCTGGATCGCGGAGAAGTGGGCGAAGACGTCAGCGCCGCCGCCGTCCGGGGTGATGAAGCCGAAGCCCTTGTCAGCGTTGAACCACTTCACGGTGCCAATTGCCATGTGTTTCTGTCTCCTGACGGAACGCTCGGACCGCACGTGTTGCGGACCGAAAAGTCGCCCACGCACTGTGCGTGGACCGCTGTTGTCCTGGTCGCCCCGCCCGGAGAGCTCCGGACACAACAAAGAGCGCCTGGGGTCACAATCCCTCCAGGCGCACACAGAGTCTCTGGGAACCAAAACTGCAACGAGATGACACTACCACGATCCGGGCCGCCGTGCCGAGTCTTCCGGGCGATCAAATCTGGCTCGCCTCCGGCAGCCCGGCCACCAGCGCCGCCAGCCCGTCGGCGTCGAGCAGGTCGGCCGGCCGTACCGTAACGTTCTCCCGGACGTAGTGGAAGGCGGCCCGTACCCGGTCGACGGGTACCCCGGCCAGCTCCACCCACGCCAGCCGGTACGCCGCCAACTGCACCGCCGCCGCCTCGGCCTCCGCCCCGCTCGGCCGGCGGCCGGTCTTCCAGTCGACCACGTCGTAGCGTCCACCCGGGGCGGTGAAGACCGCGTCCATCCGGCCCCGCACCAGCAGGCCACCCACCACTGTGGCGAAGGGCACCTCGGCCTCCACCGGAGCCCGTTGCGCCCACTCGCTGGCCAGGAAGCGGTCCTGCAACTCGGCCAGCGCCTCGTCCGGGGCGGCGTCCGAGTCCTCCGCGCCCGGCAACTCGTCCACGTCGAGCAGGCGGTCGGCACCGAACCGCTGTTCCAACCAGGCGTGGAACGCGGTGCCCCGGCGGGCGTACGGCTCGGGACGCGACGGCATCGGACGGCGCAGGGCACGCGCCAGCGCCGGCGGGTCGCGGCGCAGCGCCACCAGTTGGGACACCGACAGGTGCCCGGGCAGGGCCACCTCGACCGGCCCGGACCGGTGGGCGAACCGGTCCCGTTCGGCGAGGAGCAGGTCCGCCTCCCGCCGCCAGCCCGCCGCGACCGCGTCCCCCTCCGGATCGACGCTCGGCAGCGGAGCGGAGTCCTCGCCGTCCGGACCAGCCCGGCCGTCGCCCGCCCCGACCTCGCCTCGGACCTCGTCCGGCCCGACCCCGCCCCCGACCTCGCCCGGCCCGACCTCGCCCGGTGGCTCGGACATCAACCGGCGTACCAGGGCGGCGGCCTCGGCCAGCACGGGCCGACGGGGACCCAGCGGGTCGGCCGGCCACTCGGCCCGGAGCACCACCTCGGTGGTCGGGTTGACCGCGTCACCGGCCGGCTCCGGCGCCCAGGCGTCCACCACGAACCCGCCAGGGCCACCCGGACCGGCCGGCGCGGCCAGGCACCGCTCGTACACCTCCGTCAGGAAGCGGGAGGGACCGCGCGGGCGCTTGGTCCCCTCCCCCCACCAGTAACCGGAGCAGAGCAGCAGCCGGCGGGGCCGGGTGACGGCCACGTACGCCAGCCGGCGCTCCTCCCGCTCGTCGTGCGCCCGCCAGTCGTCGGTGAAGGTGGCCAGCGCCCGGGCCACCCCCTTCTGGTCCTCCGCCTCGTCCAGCCCCAGCTCGGGCAGGCCGTCCGCGTCGCCGCGCAGCGGGAACGGCAGCACGCCCAGCCCGAGCAGGTAGTGGTCGGAGCCGCGCGGCGCCCCCGGCCACATCCCGCGGCTCAGCCCGGCGACCGCGACCACGTCCCACTCCAGCCCCTTGGCGGCGTGCGCGGTGAGGATCTGCACGGCACCCTCGACCACCTCCACCTCGCCGGGCGAGAGACCCCGCTCCTCGTCCTCGGCGGCGGCCAGGAACGCCAGGAAGGAGTGCAGTGGGGCGCCGCCGGAGTCCCCGGCGAACCGGGCGGCCACGTCGCCGAGCGCGTCCAGGTGGCCCCGGGCCAGACCGGCGTCGCCGCCCCGGCCGTCGCTGCCGGCCCGTACCGAGACCTCGACGTCGAGCCCGATCGTGCGTTCGACGTCCGCGAGCAGGTCCGGCAACGGCTGGTCCAGCCGGTGCCGGAGCAGGGCCAGCTCCCGGCCGTACGCGCGCAGCCGGGCGTAGCCCTCCGCCGAGTACGCCTGCGCCGGGCCGAGGTCGGCGAGCGCCTCGACCAGGCTCGCCTCGTCCAGCCGGTCGGTGACGATCTCCGGCTCGTCCTCCTCCGGCCGCTCCCCGGAACGGGACAACGCCCGGCGGGCCACGGCGATCGCCGTGGCCCGCCGGTGCAGCGCGACCAGATCCCGGGGACCGATCCGCCAACGCGCCCCGGTCAACAGCCGGAGCAGCGCCGCGCCGTCGGTCGGATCGGAGAGCACCCGCAGCGTGCAGACGACGTCCCGGACCTCCGGCGTGTCGAGCAGCCCGCCGAGGCCGACCACCTCGACCGGCAACCCCCGGTCCCGCAGCGCCGCCTCGATCGCCGGAATCTGGCTCCGCACCCGGACCAGCACGGCGGTGGTGGGGCGCCGGATCACCGGGATGTGCTCGGGCAGCGCGGTCGGCATCCGGGCCGCGCCCCGCCAGGCGGCCAGCACGCTGTCCGCGATCCAGGCCGCCTCGCCCGCGTACGTCTCCAGCAGCGCGCAGTGCACCGTACCGCCGGTCAGGCCCCGGGCGGTGCGACCGGAGATCTCCTCGTCCACCCGGAACGCGGCGGCCAGCTCGGCGACCCGCGCCCCGGCGGCGCGCAGCGGCGCGGCCAGCCCGTTCGCGATCTCCAGGATCTCCGGCCGGTTGCGCCAGCTCGTGGTCAGGGTGCGCACCTGGGCCGGCCGGCCGCCGGCGTGGGCGAACTCGGTGGGGAACCGGTCCAGGGTGCCGGCACTGGCACCCCGCCAGCCGTAGATGGACTGGCACGGGTCGCCGACCGCGGTCACCGGGTGGCCGCCGCCGTAGAGCGAGTGGAGGAGCACCACCTGGGCATGGCTGGTGTCCTGGTACTCGTCCAGCAGCACGACCCGGTAGCGCTCCCGCTCGATCGCGCCGACCTCCGGATGGTCCCGGGCCACCCGCGCCGCCCGGGCCAGCTGGTCGCCGAAGTCCATCGCCTCGAAGTCCTGCTTGCGCTGCTCGTACGCCCGGACCAGCGGCAGCAGCTTCAACCGGATCTGCTGGAAGTGCAGCGCCTTGCGGACGTCGGCGTAGAGCTTGCCCGGCCGGGACTGCACCTCGGCGAAGAACCGCCCCGTCCAGCCGGCCAGCTCGTCCGGGGTGACCAGGTGCTCGGCGAGGTCACCGGCGAGCGCCAGGACAGCGTCGGTGACCGTGCTCGGCATCCGCTCGACCTCGGACATGTCGCCGTCGTAGTTGCGCACCAGCAGGTCGACGAGCTGCCACCGGGACGCCTCGGTGAGCAGCCGGGTGGAGGGCTCGTAGCCGCCCCGCAGGCCGTGCTCGGTGACGATCCGGGCCGCGTACGAGTGGTAGGTGGCCACCGTCGGCTCACCCTCCAGCGGGTCACCCGCCGGATCCCGGCCGTCCCGCCCCAGCCGGCGCACCAGCTGCCCGAGCCGGGTGCGGATCCGTACCCCCAGCTCGCCCGCGGCCTTGCGGGTGAAGGTGAGGCCGAGGATCTGCTCCGGCCGGACGTGGTTGTTGGCGACCAGCCAGACCACCCGGGCGGCCATCGTCTCGGTCTTGCCGGACCCGGCGCCCGCGACCACCAGCAGCGGTTCGACCGGGGCGGCGATGATGGCCGCCTGCTCCGCCGTCGGGGCGGGCAGCCGGAGCAGCTTGGCCAGCTCGACCGGGGTGTACCGGGGGCCGGCGTCGGCGGACCGCTGCGCCGGGGCGGCGGTGAAGAGCGACGGCTGGGTCACCCGTCCGCACCGCCTTCCGGATCCGGTGGCCGCATCGCCGGCGGCTCCACCACCTGCCGGCCCTGGCCCGAGATCGGGCAGCTGGTCCGCACCGGGCAGACCCGGCACTTCGAGTTCGCCACCGCGGAGAAGGTCGCCGCCGCCATGGTGTCGGCGGTACGGCGCACCATCGCCCGCGCCCAGCCCGCCTCCTCACCCTCGCCGGCCGGCGGCTGCACCTGCTCCTTGGCGTCCTTCGTGCCGGTGCCGAGCTGCACCAGCGCCGCCCCACCCGACTCGGCCTCCACCCCGAGCTCGGCGAACGCACCCGCCTCGACCGCCGCCTGGTACGCGCCGAGCTGCGGATGCTCCGCGACCTCGCTGGCCGTCACCGCGGTCGACTTGCCGGTCTTGAGGTCGATCACCACGAGCCGGCCGTCGGCGTCCACCTCCAACCGGTCCACCCGGCCGGTCAGGTCGATCGGCCGGCTCGGGTCGTCGAGGCGTACCGCGAACTCGTGCTCGATGGCGAGCAGCCGGCGGGGGTTGGCGGCCAGCCAGCGCAGCAACTTGTCGACCATCGCCTCGGCCCGGTGCAGCTCCGGCCCGGCCATCCAGCGGGCGGCCAGGTCGATCACGTCGAATCGGGCGGTCACGTACTCCAGCAACTTCTGCCGGTCCACGCTGGCGTCCTCGGCGAGCATGGCGGCGGCGTGCACCAGGTTGCCGACGCCCTGGGCGGAACTGGCCGGCGCCGTACCGCCGTGCCGTTCCAGCAGCCAGCGCAGGCTGCACCGCAGCGCGCTCTCCATGCTCGACGGGGTGACCTTGACCGGATCGCCCTCGTCGACCAGCGGCCGGTCGTCGGAGAGCGGCCGCAGCCCCCACCAGTCGTCCGGGTGCGCACCCGGCACGCCGGCGGCGGCCAGCCGGGCCAGCTCGGTCGCCGCCGCGCGGCGCCGGGTGGGCGAGGCCGCCGGGTCGGTGACCGAGGTACGCAGCTCGGCGACCAGCGCGGACAGGGTCAGCGCGCGCGGCGGCCGGCCGACGGGCAACGCCGGCGCCTCAGCTGTAAGGAAGGGCCCCTTCTTATCGTTTTCGGTAGAGGAAGGGCCCCCTTCTAACGCCTCAGCCGGGGTGTCGGCGCCGTCCGCCGGCTCCACCGCCGGGCTCAACTCGTAGAGAAAGCGGCTCGGCTGCTCCTCCTGGTCGGCCACGCCGACGGCCGCCGAGGCGACCGCGCTGACCAGCAGTCGACGGCGGGCCCGGGTGGCGGCGACGTAGAAGAGCCGGCGCTCCTCGTCGAGCAGCGCCGAACTCTGCCCGACCAGGCTGGCCACCCCGCCGGCCGAGTCCGCGCGGCCGGCGAGCACGTCGACCAGCCGCTCGGAACCGAGCAGGCTGCCGCGCAGCCGCAGGTCCGGCCAGATCCCCTCCTGTACGCCGGCCACCGCCACCAGGTCCCATTCCAGCCCCTTCGCCGCGTGCGCGGTGAGCAGGCGTACCGCCTCGCCCCGGTCGGCGGTCGGGGCGAGCGTGTCGGCCGGAAGCTGCTGCCCGAGGACGTGGTCGAGGAAGACCTCGGTACGGGCACCGGGCAGCCGGTCGACGAACCGGGCCGCCGCGTCGAAGAGCACCACGATCGCGTCGAGGTCCCGGTCGGCCGCCGCGGCCCGCCAGCGGGTCCCGGCGTCCCCGGCGCCGGCCGGGGTACGGGCTCGGGCGAGCGCACCGGACCAGCGCTCGGCGAGCCCGCTGGCCCGCCAGACCGCCCAGAGCACGTCCTCGGCGGTCGCCCCGGGCGTCGCGGCGGCCTCCGTGGCGGTAGCGAGCAGCGCGGCCACCGCCTTCGCCGGGGCGGCCCAGCGGCGGTCGATCGCGACCAGCTCCGTCGGGTCGCGCAACGCCTCCACCAGCAGGTCGCCGGAGGGGCGCCGGTCCCCGCCGGCCAGGGCCAGGGCGCGCAGTCCCTGCCGCAGCCGCCGCTCGGCCAGCGGGTCGGCGCCGCCCAGCGGCGAGTGCAGCAGCGCGACGGCGGACTCCTCGTCCAACCGTTCCGGCTCCAGCGCACAGCGCAGGAGCAGCAGCAGCGGGGCGACCGCCGGCTGGGAGTGCAGCGGCAGGTCCTCGGCGTGCACCACGGTCGGCACCCCGGCCGCGTGCAGTGCGCGTTGCAGCGGGGGCAGTTGCAGCGTGGTGGAACGCAACAGGACCGCCATCCGCGACCAGGGCACGCCGTCGAGCAGGTGCGCGGCGCGCAGCGCGTGGGCGAGGTAGGCCGCCTCGCTGGTGCCGGACCGGAAGGTGCGTACCTCGACGACGCCCGGTTCGACGTCGGGCCGGGGGCGCAGGTCGCGGTGGGCCACCGGCCCGCGCAGCCGGCGGGCCAGCCGCCGGCTCGCGTCCAGCAGGCCGGGCCCGCTCCGGTACGAGGTGTGCAGCAGCAGGGTCCGGGCGACCGCCCCGGAGGCGGTACGGAACCGGTGCGGGAAGGCGCCGACGATCGCCGGGTCGGCACCCCGGAAGCCGTACGTCGAGGAGTCCGGGTCGGCGAACGCGACCAGGGGCTTGCCACCCCCCGCCACCAGGGCCAGCAGGTCCAACTGGGCGGGGTCGGTGTCGGCCAGCTCGTCGACGTAGACGTGGGCGAGCCGGTCCCGTTCGGCGTCCAGCAGTGCCCGGTCGTCCCGGAGCAGCCCGGCGGCGGCGCGTACCAGCTCGGCGGGGTCGTACGCGACCGAGCCCTGGGCGGTGGCGTCGCGCAGCGCGAGCACGGCGACGTACTGCCGGAGGAAGCGGGCGGCGGCGGGCCAGTCCGACCGGCCGAGCTTCTCGCCGAGCCGGGCCAGCTCGACGGGCCCGACGCCCCGTTCGGCGGCCCGCATCATCAGGTCCCGGAGCTGCTCGGCGAAGGCCCGGGTACGCAGCGCCGCGCGCAGGTGCTCCGGCCAGCCGATCGGGTCGTCCGGCTGCTCCGCCGGCCCGCTCTCGCCGTCCTCGCCCACCACACCGAGCAGTTCCCGGATCACCAGGTCCTGTTCGGGGCCGGTGAGCAGTCGGGGTGACGGTTCACCGCGTTCGGCGGCGGCCCGGCGCAGCAGGCCGAAGGCGTACGCCGGGAAGGTCCGCACCAGCGGCTCGCGCAGCACCCGGCCGGTGCCGGCGGTGATCCGGGCCTCGATCCGGTGCCGCAGCGCGGTCGCCGCGCGGCGACGGCGGGCGGCACCAGTCCATTCGTTCCGCCGGCATTGGCGCAGGCCACTCGACCAGGTCTCCACCTGCGGTGCCCAGTCGCGAAGGTGGCGGACATCAGTGCTCCAGCGCCGCGCGCGGGTGTCGTCCAGGCCGTGCCCGCAGCAGCCAGCAGGCCAGCAGGCCAGCGGCGCGCACGCCGCGCATCGCCCGCACCATCACCGCGCTGGGCAGCAGGGCCCCTGTTGTCGCCACGCGCGGGCTTCCTCCAGCACTCGGCGGGCGCGGCCATCGATGCGGGCGGCGGCATGCCGCCGGGTCGCCGCGGTGCCGAGGTGCCGGACGGTATCGCGGTCGCGTAGGTGGAGCTGGCAGGTGACACCGTCGTAGTGCGCGGCGACGGGCTGCCCGGGATGGTGCCGGGCAAGCCGCCGGATCAGCGGTACCGGGTCGTCGACCCGGAGCGGTGTCGGGGTCTGTGGGACGGGGATCGGTCGGGTCGGATCGTCGGGCAGGCTGCCGGCGACGGCGAGTTCGAGATATTCGAGGCAGAGCGCGACCGCCGATTCCGGGGTGGGTTTGGCCGGCGGATCGGCCAGGTTGACCGGCAGGCCGGGGGCGGTGACGGTGACGTCCCAGCGCTCGCCCTGGACGAGCCGGGGGTCGCCGTGGTTGGGGCTGTGGTCGGTGGCGGTGACGGTGACCGCCAGACGCAGCCCGAGGACCAGCCGCACCAGCTCGGCCAACGTCGGTACGTCAGGCCGCACGGCGCCGACGAGCAGCCGGGCGCCGGGTTGCCCCCGGGCGGCCTGCCGGAGGTACTCGGAGCGCGGGTCGGCGCCGGCCTGGGCGAGGGTGACGACACCGAGCCGGAGGTCGGGGTCGAGCAGGCCGCCGCCGTCGAGTTCGGTGAGGTCGTCGGGGCGTACCGCGAAGGTGCCGGCGCATCCGGCCAGCCGGTAGCGCTCGGGGAGCTGGTGCACCGGCCTGCCGCCGGGTTGGGTGGCGACCAGCGGTGCCGGCACCGGCGGGCCGGGCCGCCAACTCAGGTGGACGGCCCGGTTGTCCAGGTCGGTGACGGTGACGGTTGCCCCGTGGTGGATCCGGCGGGTGTCCCGGCAGGTGTGGCAGGGCAGCCAGCTCGGGCTGCGGCCGGCGCCGGCACAGGCCGGGCAGTCGGGTTCGGGGCGCCGGTCGCCGAGTGTGCACGGACAGGCCCGGAGTCGACTGTCCGGATCGCAGTCGGGGCAGTCGACGTACGGAATGGGTGGGCCGAGCCACGACGGTGCCGGCGGCTGCCAGCCGCGCCGCAGGATCGTGGTTCTCCGGGTGGCGATCTGTCCGGTGCCCCGGTCGGTCAGCGTCTCCGTGCTACCGGCGACCCGCAGGCTGGTGTGCCACCAGCGGCCGTCGCGCCAGAGCGCCTGCGCGCCGGCCGTGCGGGCACCGGTGATCAGGTCGGCGCAGTCGGCGACGATTCGCCGTTCGAGCTGGTCGAGGTCGATCGTGGGTGGCTCGGGGAGTCGCCGCTCACCGACGGCCAGGTAGTGACCGGGGGCGGCGAGACCCCGCTCCTTGAGCCCGTACAGCGCGTCGGTGACCGTGGTCGCGGCGACCGCGCCGGGCAGGTCGTCGGCCCAGCCGCGCGCCTGCGCCGGCACCTCGCCGCCGGACACCTCGTAGCGGATGTCCCAGCCGAGTCCGTCGTCGGCCCGCCGTCGGCGGGCCTCGACCACCAGGTCCAGGCAGAGCAGGTCACCCAGCCGGCACAACCGGCCGAGGTCGGCCGCCGGGTCACGGGCCGGTTCCTCGGCGGTACGACCGAGGTAGACGTGCCACGGACCGTTCGGCTGGTGGGCGATCGCCTCCGCCTCCCACCGCCGGCGGGTCGACTCGGAGAGGTCGGGCCGCCACCGCCGGGGTAGGAAGATCACCAGCGCGTCCGGCGACCGTGGGGTGGCTCGCACGTCGTACCAGGAACCGGCCCCGACGGTGGCGGCCAGCTCGCGCAGCAGCGGTGTCAACGGCAGGTGCCAGTCGGCACCGCCGGGCCACCGCGCCGGCTCCACCACCCCGGGTACGACGTTCGCCGAGGCCACCGCGCCGGTGTCGACGTTCGCGATGGTCAACACCAGTTGGGCCCGCCGCCGCCCGGTCCGGCCGCAGTGGTCGCACGGGTACGCCACCTGGCCGATCCCCTGGCACACCTGACAGTCCCGGTACGGCTCCCCGTTCCGTACCTCGGTGTCGACCAGCAGCCGGTCGCCGCCGCTGGTGCACCGGCAGGCGGCGAAGGTGAACGTCAGCCCCTCGCAGGACCGGCAGATCACCACCGGCGGCCGTCGGTCGGTCCGCCCGTCACCGGCCGACTCCCCCGACCGCGCACGGCACCTCATGGTCGGCACGCAGCACGCAGCGCCCTCCGCCACCCAGAGGCCGGTCGCGGAAGATCTGCGAGTGCACGCCCTGGTTGTCCTCGTCGGACACCGTCGCCCCGGCCGCGTCGACCTCCGGCAGCCGCCCCATCGACCGGGCCAGCATCCGGGCGTACTGCCGGGACTCGGCCGTATCCGGCGCGGTGAACGGCAGGTGCAGCACGTACCTGCTCGGATCCGCCATCAGCGGCCGGCCAGTTCGCCAGCATCCGGCACCTGCCGGGACTGCCACCGCCGCAGCGCGTCCTTGATCCGCGCGTTCTGCTCGCGGACGCTGGCCACGTCGGTGTACGCCCGCGCGAGGTCGGCCGCCACCCGTTCCAGGAAGTCCGCCACCTCGACCGGATCCACCCCACGCCGGCCGAAGCCGACCCTCCGGAACCGCCAGCAGCGCACCTGCGACGGCCGCAACGGCCGGTACGCCGTCCCCGCGTGTCGTGACACCTCACGCCCGGCCCGAAACAGCCGACGCAGCCGCACACCCACGACCTCACCAACCCTTCCCCGCGCTTCCGGACGTGAAATGGGCGGCCCCGGTCTCCGCACCCCCTGCTCAGACCAGGGCCGCCCCGCCCCACCGCGCAGCCACGAGCAGCACGTACGACAGCAGAGCCGATCTCGGACTGAACGGTGTCCAGTCCAGACATGGAGCGGACCCGCTGGCACGACTGACCTGGCGTGAGCCAGCCGCGCCAGCGGGTCCGGACGCCCAACCGGAGGGCCGGTTGCCTACCAGGCTTCCGTTGCCAGGCATCCATGCGAAGCAACTTACAATGCTTTGCATGGTAGGACAAGAACTAAACATGCAAACCAGCCCAAGCCTTGGAGGTTATTCATTGATCATGAGAGGATGCAGGGGCCTACCAGGAAGTTGCCATGCCCCGCATCTCAGACCGTCAACGCATCGCGCAGGACATCCGCAGCAAGATCACGTCAGGCGAGTACAAGCCGGGCGACAAGCTGCCCAGCCTGCGCGAACTGACCGCGCACTACGGCGTCTCCGCCGAGCCGGTCCGCTCGGCCATCCTGATCCTTCAGGCGGAAGGGCTCCTTGAAGGCCATCAGGGTAAGGGCGTGTACGTCACCGGATAGGACCCGGGGAGCGACTAGTCCGAGGTCGGCAGGCATCGCCCACTTCGCGGCGGGCGTCCACACCGCTTGGAGTTCACCTCCACAGGACCAAGATCGAGCGCACCGCAGTCAACAACCCGTGTCCGCCGTTAGTCGATCCCCTCAAAGGCCAACAACAGGGCTGCATTGGTTTGACCACTTCGGATAGTGTTCGGTCGGCCACGCAGGCAGACATCGCCAGCCTGGGTGACGCCTCGCCCCGTTCAGCCAACCGGGAAGGGATGGCATGGCCAGCATCGAGGAAGTCAAAGCGGCACTGATGCAGACCGTGGAGCAGGGGAACACCACCCTCAACCAGATCCGCGTCGCCGCCGAGAACACGGAACAGATGCTCAGCCGGCTCCGCATGGTGGCCTCGGGCACCAACCACGCCAAGATCGCAGAGGCCATCGTCCGAGCAGAGCAGAGCAAGCAGCGCCTGGCCGAGGCAGCCACCCTCATCCAGGGCAGCTCCGCCGCCGCCCGCGAGTACGTCGCCGTCCTGGGATAGACAGAGGCAGCGCGGTGAACCTCGACGAGGTGAAGGCGACCATCCGCAGCGGCAACGACAGCGCCGAACACGGCAAGAGAACGCTTCAAGAGGCAGCCGAACAGGCCGCAGCCGCCGAACAGCTCGCGCAGCTCACGATCCACAGCAGTCAGGACGAGGACGCGCGAGCCGGGCTTGCCATCCTCGAGTCGCTTGGCCGTGAGGTTGAGCTGACAATGCGCCGCTTCGATGCAGCCACAGCACAAGCCGACGCCTACATCGCAGCCCTCGGATGAGCGACGATATGGCCCGGGTCGTGGCCCAGCTCCTGGATGTGCGACAACAGCTCGCCACCGCGGCGGTCACCGCTATGCGCGCCAACGCCGACGCCCTGCACGCCCACGGTCGCTACACCGAGGCGACGAAGGGCAGCGACCATCCGCGGATGCGGGCGGCCATCAACGACATCCACATCGCCGGTGAGAAGACAGCGAAAATTGCCCGGTTACTCGGGACAGCAAGAGCGCACCTCAACACCTACCTCAATAGAATCGCTCCCGGCTCTGTCTCCGATTCCGAAAACACAGAGGCGGAGATGCCATCCGGCGAACGCCTTGTCGCTGAGGCCGAACGCCGGGGCCGCAAAGCCGACATGGTCTGGCGCAAGCAGGTTCAAGGAGCCGGCGATACTGAGGACACACTCAAGCAGGTGGAGAACGGCGCCAAGGCAACCTTCAACTATTTCAGGCAGCAACAGACTCCACCCGGCGCAACTTCCACTGGCACCGCCCCACCCAAACCGGTTCAATCCCAAGATCGCCCTCCCCAGGTAGATAACCCGGTTACCGCCGTCGTCATGGCAACAGGAGCAATCGCCGTTGCCGCCAAAGCGGTGTGGAGCCACACCCGGAGTCAACGACCGAGAAAGCAGAAGGATGACGATAAAGGCTGAGTTGCCAGCATACGTTCGGGCCCTGGTTCGGGGGGACCACCAGGCGCATGACCAGCTCCAGGCACAGCTTGACGCTGAAGGCTGGGAAGGCTTCCCCCGCTTCCTCTCGTCGCTGTTCTTTCTAGCCGTCGATCGCCGCTTCGGCGAGAACGCAACACCGGCCGAGGTCATCAAGTTTGTGGCGGAGCTGCGGGCAGACCTGGCAGAC